>CAYLRE010000222.1:0-8042 GCA_964385715.1 uncultured Planctomycetaceae bacterium | reverse complement strand
CTCCTTTGGGGTGCGGCGGACAGGTAGCTCAGTTGGTAGAGCACTGGACTGAAAATCCAGGTGTCGGGGGTTCGACCCCCCCCCTGTCCACTCAAGAGCCCGTTGGTGTGGGATTTATCCCTCCAGCGGGTTTTTTTGTGCGCGGGGACCGCCCCGGTGGCAGATTTGCTCTCGAGGGCGGATTTACTCCGCCGCGACACCTTCCTCCGCCGGCTGGGGCATCGGCAGAGGATCGAGGCCCAGGCTCGATTCAACCGCTTCGGCCATTTGGCAGAATCGTCCTAGGATCCTTGCACGGACCATATTCGCGGAGTCGACCAGGCTGTCGGCTGCTGAGTGGACCTGGCCGGGGTCTTCGCGGTGGGGGGGCGTCTTCAAGGCGAACTCACCGATTGAGATGGTGCTCTTCGCGTGGTCGAACGGATAGCGGATGCTGGGGAGCGTGTCCCGCATCGGCATTGCCAGATCGTAGACGATTCGCACCTGTGCGAGCGCGATACCGGCCAGCTCTTCGTTGTCGCGGGCTTCAGACAATTGGCTGAACAGAGCCGCCATCACATTGTTCTCTCGAGCCAGGCCAACGAGTTGTGGAATGTCGTTGTTGAGTCGCCTGCAGATCGGCAATAGTTTGTCGCATTCCTCACGCCACGCCGGTGCTTCTTCAAGCGACTCGGCAATCTCATCCGTGTGCAGCAAGGCAAGCGAAGCGTGCAACCTCTTACCGAGAATCTTTTCGAAAGCGGCGAACTCAGGAACAATGGCTCCTTCATCCTCAACGCTCGCTTCGTCAAAGCGGCGGCAGATTTCCTGGTAGCTCGCCGCATCGGTGAGGATTTGATTGCGTAGTTCAAGCAATTCATCCGCCGTGCCATCGACATCCTTGGTCGCTTCGATATACCAGCTGGGAAAGGCGACGGGGCGATCGAGTCGGTAGGTTCCCTGAAAGCAGCGATGCAATGCTTCAAAAGTGTCCTGCTGTTCGTTCTGTCTCGTCAGCAACTCTTCGACCGGATGGACTTCGTCGCGACTCAACTTTCCATCAAATACTTCTTGGTAGAAGTGCCACGTCGCCTCGCGACTGGTGGCGTCAAAATCGCGGAAGACGATCGTGGCCGGATCGGTCCTTCGGAAAATGCCCGGGGCGTTCTCCTTCTTCGCGGCTGCAATTCGCTCCCGAGTGCAAGGATGCGAGTCGAGCCAGCCGGTTTCTGATTCGTTGATCAACTCGTCGATGCTGCCGATCGCCTCGGACGAGAACTGCTGCACGTTGTGTATGACGAGTTGTGGAAGATTGTCCACGAGCCGACCTTCGCGGTAAAAATCGCTCAGGTCGGCGTGTGCCTTTTGATCGGCGAAGGTAAGCGCCATGAGCTTCTTCGAGGTCGACTCGTTCACATCACTGCCGGCGAACTGGGCCTGGTAACGGTCTGCGTCGAACTCCATCTGTCGCAGCAGGTAACCGCTCACGACTTGGCCAATGAGCATGAGAACCCAGAGGATCTTACGGGTTAGCCAGACGAACAGCCTAGCGAGGTACAGGACCCAGCCGATGCGGATGTCCCATTCTCCCGACATCTCGACCAGGATGTCATCCCAGCGGTCGCGTTCGTAGACCACGCGTTGAAACCAGTGGCTGATGGAGCGAATGATGTAGGTCAGTCGCATCCCGGCACCCTGGCTGAAGTGGCCGAACTCATGCGCCAGGACGCCGGCGAACTCGCGCAGGTTGAGTCCCGCGACCAGCGGCAGCCCGATCGTGAGCACCAGGTCACGACCAAACATGCTGAGCATGCCGCGGCGAAAACTGGCCGAGGCGTTGACTTGCCCATCGATGTCGATCCGTTTTGGCTTGGGGGATCCGACGGCGTCGCAAATGAATTCCGCCAGCGCGAAGACGAGCGGTTCGTCCTTACGCGAGAGTGACTTGTTCTTTCCACCGCGAGATGGGCGGGAGAACAGCGGCTTGAACATGAAGACGACCAGGATGACGCCAATAATCATTGGTGCCAGATAGGCGATGGCTGACAAGATGACTGCTCGCCCCCGTCCTGCCCCGATCATGGCGGTGTGATGGACGGTATGGTAATAGACGCCGTAGCCGACCAGGGCAATGATGCCGAGATAAAGGATCGGCAGCAGGATCATGACGATCGCCACGACCAGGGCTGCCAATCGATAGGTGATCGGAGTCTTGAACGGTTCAATCTGCCCACGAAAGGCAGCCAGGATTTCTCGCGATATTTCTGCTCGATCATTCGGCGTGGCTGGACGCGAACCGTTGACCGGTCGCACGGATTCTTTCATGACGGGGGCCCCTGGTGAGAATTAGCGAGCGGCTTTGGCACGTCGGAATGGCCTGCCAATCGCTCGCTACCAAGATAGGCGTTTCATGAGGACAATGCGACAGCATCGAGATATTCTTGCCGGTTTTTCTCATCGCCCGGGGCGATTCGAACGGGGCGAACGACCAATAGGTCGCCACCTGCTATACTGGCGTCTTCGTACTCGGGGCAATTTCTGAAATGCAGATGCGCGATTGAAGGGGGCCTTCTATGGAGTCGTCGGTGGTTTGCAGTTGCTCTACGCGAACGGGGAACCTGGGCGTTGGTCGTGCGGTCGCCGTGCCCATTCCCGCGAACCTAGCCCTCGCGATCATGGTTGCCTTGTTTGTTCTGTTGGGGGTCGCGATTGCGCCACTCAATATTGCCGCTGCTGCCGATGAGCCTGTCAAACAAGAAACGGCCGAGCGTGCTGCCCAGCTCTTTAAGGCGGCAGAAGATCTGCTCGCCGAGAAGAAGTTCTCCGATGCCGATACCGTTGCCTCGGCGTTGATCGACTTGATGCCGGCCGACGCGCGGGGCTACTACTTGCTCGCACGTGCGCGTCACGGAAATGGCGCTCAGCACTCGGCGCTCATCGAATACGATTCCGCGATTCGGCTGGATGAGAATCTGCTAGGAGTCTATGGCAATCGTGGCTGGTGTCTGGTGGAGTCCGGTTATCTTAAGGAAGCGGTTCCCGATTTGGAGCGCGCTATTGTCCAACAGCCGGGCCGGGGCAGGAGTTACCTCGATCGCGGCCGCATTCGTTATCTGCAAGGTCAGTTCGACGCCGGTCGCGCGGACATCGATCGAGCTGCCTCGCTCGACGCGACAGACGCTGAAACGCAGCTCGTCCAGGCACTACTTCTGCAGATGCATGGCAAGACCGAGGAGGCCCTGGCGGCGTTTCGCAAAGTTGCCGCGATGGAACCGCATATGGAGCGGGATCAGGCCGCGGCTCACATTTTCTTTTTACGGGTTGCTGCTGGCGAGCGTGATGCCGCGATTCCAGAATTGCAGGCACACTTTGGCCCGCGAGACGTCGGGGTGCGTAAGAATTGCTACGTGGTTGTCGCGGCCTACTTGTTGGGGACGATCAAAGAGGAAAAGTTTCTTACGCACATGAAGGGCTTCAACCGCCTTAATCGGAATGACTTCAGTTGCCGAGCCTATTTCTATCTCGGGCTGAAGAAGCTTCAGGATGGGGACGAACGCGGGGCCAAGGAGGCGCTCGATGAATGCCACCGGCTGCATGAGTTGAGTCACCACGAGTACCTGTGCGCGACCTATCTGCGGCATCAGCTGCGATACCTGGATGACGAGAAGTTTCGTCGGGGCGTGGCCAAGAAACTGCTCGCCAAGAAACTGACAACGGCGGAAGAGTTTCTCGACCGGGCGATCGCTCTCGATTTGTACAACAAACAGCCGGAGGCGCTGGCCGATTTGGAGCAAGCGATTCGGCTGAAGCCGAATTTCGCCAAGGCGTATCTGTTTCGCGGACGCGTCAAGGCTCATCTGGGCGATCTGACCGACGCCTTGCGCGACTTTGAAAAGGCCGAGGATCTAGGCGAGCGATCTAGCCGGCTGCAGAGCGAACGGGCCTGGGCGTTCCTTAAGCTCAAACTGTACGACAAGGCGATTGTCTCGGCTGACAAAGCTGTCGAAGGCGATCCCAAGTCAGGCCGCGCGTACAACGTCCGCGGCATGATCCGCGAGGCGATGGGAGACCAGACCGCGGCCCTCCGGGAATTTGCCAACGCCATCGAAGCGGACCCCAACTACACCTGGGCCTACAACAATCGCGGGAACCTGCATGGCCGCATGGGCAATCGAACGGAGGCGATTGCGGACTACGACACGGCGATCCAACTTGCGCCCGACGAACCACAGTTCTATAACAATCGAGGTGTCATCCGTTTTCAGCTGGCACAGCTGCCGCGGGCGGCTGCCGACTTCTCGGCCGCAATAGAACGTGATCCTCGCATGGCGGAAGCGTACGCCAACCGAGGAAGCGTGATGATCACGCTGGATCGGCCACGCGAGGCAGTGCTCGATTTGAATCAGGCAATCAAATTGAGTCCAGGCGTCGCTCGCAGTTGGTTCATGCGAGGGCGTGCGAAGGATTCGATGGGCGACTTCCGTGGAGCCTTGGTCGATTACTCCAAGGCGATCGAACTCGATCCGAGCCAGGCGATGTACCACACCAAACGGGGTTGGATTCACATCACCGGCACACGCTACTCCGCGGCGCTGTCCGATTTCACGCGGGCGCTTGAGATTTCGCCGTTCGACCACGAGGCACGCAGCCGTCGTGCGGACATCTACTCGGCGCTTGGCGACAACGACGCGGCCTTGTCTGATCTGAACGTCATGATCAAGAACTGCCCCCGACGTTGCCAGGGGCACTTCGACCGCGGAACGACAAGAATGCTGCTCGACGATTTGCACGGTAGCATCGACGATTTGAGCGTCATGATCGAAAACTATCCCTGGCACACGAATTCGTACATCAGTCGTGCCCATGCCAAGCTCATCATGGAAGACTACGAAGGTGCATATAAGGACCTGACGCAGGCGCTGTCGATGCCGATGAATGGTCAGGCGTATGGCGACTTCATTCCCCCCGAAGCGCTGGCGCATTTCCTGATGGGGCTTTACTACCGGTTGCACGAAAAGGCCTACGGCGAGGCTCTCACTCATTTCGACCGGGCGATTGCCTTGAAGAAGGACTACGTGTGGGCGTTCATCGCCCGGGCTGACGCGCGCGGCGCTCGCAAGGAGTTCAAACTGGCTTTGGCCGATCTCGATGTGGCGGTGCGATACGATGCAACGGTCTCTTATGGTCCGTACCTGCGAGGTAAGGTGAAGGGTTCGCTGGGCGATCACGCGGGCGCCGTCGAGGACTTCACGCTCGCGCTCTCGGCGTCTCCGCAGTGGGGTGAGGCCTACTTTCAGCGTTCGATGGCCAAGGAGCGTCTGGGCGATGCGGAAGCCGCGGCTGCTGACTACGCCCTGGCACTACGTTTCGTGGTCGACAATGACAACACGCGATCGAAGTTCATGCGGCATCGGCTGTCGCGAATCGAAGAAGGAGATAATTCCAGTTTTCAGACCGACTTCGACGAGATCATCGGTAGCAACCCCGACAATCCCTACGAGTTTATGGTTCGTTCGTCCGGGCTGGATCGTGCGTCCTCGATTGAGCAAATGGACCATGCGTCGTTTTACTGGCGCGGCTCCATTCGACATCAGAAGGAGGATTATCGCGACGCGATCGCCGACCTCACGGCGGCGATCGACCGCAAGCCGGACCACGCGCCGTCGTTCGAAGTCCGAGGCAAAGCGAAGTGGGACTTGGGAGACATGAAGGGGGCCATGCTCGACATGAATCGGGCCATTGAGATCGACCCCGAGCGGGCGCAGCCTTACAGGTTGCGAGGGGAGTTTCATCAAAGGCACGGAGATTTGGCAGCCGCGTTGGCTGATTTCGATCGTGCTGCCGAGTTGGACGCCGATACCGCTAGTCCGTTGGTCAGCCGCGGCAACGTGCTCGAGCTACAGGGCAAGCTAGAAGCGGCGTTGGCTAGCTACAATCGTGCTCTAGAGCGTGACAAGACCAACGGCCGGGCTCGCGTCTGCCGTGGGTTGTACTGGTATCGTCGAGGCGAGGGAGCCCGTGCGATTGCCGATCTCGTGGCCGCGACCGAGGGAACCGAGCTTGCCTATGGAGATGTCGCTGCCAACGGGCTGTGGTTGATTCGCGCGAAACAAGGCGACGCATCGGCGGACAAGGAATTGACGACGTGGTTTGAGAATCGCGTCAGCACGCGCGGTTCCAAGTGGCATGCCGCGATGGCCGACTTCTTGTTGGGAAAGACGAATGCCGAGCAGCTGATCGCGACCGCCAAGTCGGAGGATATTCCGCAACGACGCACTCACGAATGCGAGGCGTACTACTGCATCGGCGCCAAGCGACGGGTGGCCGGCAATGAGGCAGGTGCGAAAGCCATGTTCTCTAAGGCGGTTGCTACGCGTGAACACGAGACCTTGGGGTACCTTGCCGCGAAGGCGTTTCTGGCTGAATGAACTCGCACGTGTTGCTTATTCGGTGACGGCGGACTGCCCAAGTTGGTCCCAGCGGACCGCCTGGCCGGACCAGATTCGCTCCTTCAAGGCATTGCAGGCGATGATGTCGTCCACGGGCTTTAGTTCACCGCGCTTCTGCGCTTCGTCGATGCTGAGTCGACCATAATGGACGACAAAACTCGATTGAACACAGACAGACCGCATGCCCCGTTGCCGAACTCTCCAGACGATTTCTTCGTCCCAGCCGTGTTGGCTGAAACGCTCATCAAAGCCATGAACCTCTTTCCACACCTTTCGCGGCATCATGATGCAGAATCCGAAGAGTCCACCATCGGTCGCGTGTACCAGGCGGCAGTCGACAGTTGACCGATCCTTGATCTCTTCAGAGAATCGCACCAGGTCGTCGCCATGGACTCCCTCGCATCGAAATCGAAAAGGCCAGTCCTTCTCGGAATGGAATTTTTTTCCGGGGCCACAGAATTCGATGAATTCGTTGCGGACATCTTGGCAGGGATGCCCCAGTGTCGTTACAGGTCCGGCAATGCCAATTTGCGGATCAGCCTTGAGGGCTCGAAGCATTCGGCCGTCCCAGTCAGGGGATACGATCGTGTCCGCGTCGAACCAGCAGATGTACGGCGCCGAACACTCGCGCGCCAGTCGATTGCGCATGGTCGTGATCGGCTCTTGCTTCTCGGTGTTGTCGAAGACGATCAAATTGTGGTCGACGGTGCTGTATGCTTCGATGCTTCTTTGTAGAGTTGGTAAATATGCCTCGGAGCGGTAAGCCGTAATGATGATGTCGAGTTCTGCCATGATCTTCCCACGCGAGTGTCGACGCCCCGCAAATGCGGTTGAGCGTACCTTGTTATCGGTCCAAGAATGGGACGCGGTCAATTGACGCCGCGTGTTGTCCCCGCTAGTTTCAAATCGGCATGGGGAGCCCACTGTTGAAGTCAGAGAGATCGCCCCAAGAAAAGAAATTCGAGGTCAAGCATAGTACGTTGGCAAATTGGAAACAAGTATGTGGGGGTAGTAATAACACATGTCTGAACAGTCGCCGAAGTACTTTAATTGGCCGCCACCGCGGCCTGTTCCACCATTGCCGCTATCGCAGGCAGCAAGTAAGCGGATGGATGAGTTGGTTCGGACTTACAACCATTTCAAGTCCTTTGAGCTTCTCGCCGCGCTCGTCCGAGAATCTAGAGACGCCGAACATGCGGCCGACATTCAGTGTTACTACCAAGAAGTGGTCTCCTTCTATCACTGGAAGGAACGAATCGATAAGGCGTCCTCGGCCGGGAATCTGAAGCTACACCTGGGAAGCGGCAATCAGCTCATTCAGGGGTGGATCAACTGTGACATCATGATTCATCCGAGCCTGATGTTCCTCTTCTTGCCGCGCGGACTTCGGCGTTTTTCAGGTGAGTCGACCAGCTATGTCTATTGTTCGCATCTTTGGGAGCACATTGACTATCCGTCGGCGGCGTCTCTGCTGGCTGCGGAATGTCACCGTATTCTCGTCCCCGGGGGCGTGTTGAGAATTTGCGTTCCCGGAATTGAGCAGATCATCCAGGCCTATGTCCGAGACGATGAGGCGTTCTTCAAGGAACAAGAGCGACATCATCCAGACTGGTG
>CAYLRE010000221.1:0-8054 GCA_964385715.1 uncultured Planctomycetaceae bacterium | reverse complement strand
CTGGCGATGACGAGGCGAGTGAAGCCGCAGAAGCGGTCGCCGAAGCTGCTGCCGATCAAGCTCAGACCGACGCCGACGCGTAAGGCGGGTTGGCGGTCGCAGGAGTAAACCCGGTGGCGTTAACCACCGGAGGGAAAATCGACAATCGGCAAATGGGTGCCGGTTGTCGCCGGGGCGATCGGTGTCGCGGGGAGCGATGACGAACCGCTCGCGGTCTTGCCTGACATGAATACCTCGCGAGCGCCGCGGGCGCCGAAGCGGTCGTCCAGGATTTCGAAGGCATCGATTGAGATCTGCGCCGGGTGATCCGCGCCACAAGCGTGACTCAGTCGCAACAGGTCCTTGCGCAAGGCCACGATATAGTTGGCGACGCGGGCCGACTTGAGCGTGGGATCGAGTCCTCGCATTAGCCACTTGTTCTGCGTGGCGATACCTGCCGGGCAGTGACCGGTGTGGCACTTCTGGGCTTGAATGCAGCCGATGGCGAGCATGGCTTCGCGGGCCACGCTCACCAGATCCGCTCCCAGGGCGAACGAGAACAAGGCCGCTTCAGGAAAGCCGAGTTTGCCAGAGGCGTTGAAGACGACGTGCTCCTCAATGCCGCGAGTGGCGAACTCCTGGTGGACGCGGCTGAGCGCGAGCTTCAGCGGCAAGGCGACATGATCGGCAAAGACCAGTGGTGCGGCGCCGGTGCCTCCTTCGGAGCCATCGATCGTAATAAAGTCGACGCCACGTTCGCTGGTCGCCATCTGCTCGGCCAAGTCCTGCCAGAACTTTGATTCGCCAACGGCCGACTTAATACCAATCGGCAGGCCGGAGGCGTCGCCCAGCATCTCTACAAAGTCGAGCATGCTGTCGACGTTGTGAAACGCCGAATGCGTCGCCGGGCTGGCACAATCTTGATCCATGGGGATCGAACGGGCGGCCGCGATCTCGGGAGTGATCTTTGAGGCCGGCAGGAAACCACCCACGCCTGGCTTGGCACCTTGGCTGAGTTTGATTTCGACGGCCTGAACCGGGTGGCTGGCTACCAGCTCGACGAAGCGATCGAGATCGAATTGTCCTCGTTCGTCTCGGCAGCCGAAGTAGCCGGTGCCGATTTGCAGCACTAGGCCGCCACCATGGAGATGATGATTCGAAACGCCGCCTTCGCCTGTGTTATGCAAGCAGCCCGCCAGGCTGGCACCACGATTGAGGGCTTCGATTGCCGGGGCGCTGAGCGAGCCAAAGCTCATGCCGGAAATATTGACGACCGAATCGGGACGGAACGCACGTCGTCGACCGCGGTGGGCACCGAGCACTTTTGCGCAAGCGAGCGAGTACATCGGGTCGAAGTCGTCGTCGCCCGGCTGCGGATCCGCTTTGGGAAAGGCGGCATGTTTGATGGCCAGGTGATTGGCCGACATCTCAATGTCGCGGGCCGTACCGAAGCCGAAATAGGTGTTGGCCTTTTTGGCGTTGGCATAGACCCAACGTCGTTGCTCGCGAGTGAAGGGGCGTTCCTCGGTGTCGTTGGTGACGATGTATTGACGCAGCTCGGGACCGATCGCTTCCAGCCAGTAGCGGAAATGTCCGACAACCGGAAAGTTGCGGAGGATCGTTTTCTTGCGCTGACGGATGTCGTAAATGGCAACGGCCACGACGGCGGCAAGCAAAGCGTAAAGAACCCACATGGTGGTCTTCCGATTCTTCGTCTGAGGTGTCTTGGTGGGTGAACGGTCGGGGCAAGGGGAGGGGGCCTGCTGTCCGTCGAGTCGCCCGCGAGGAGCGTCGAGCCGGTCGGGGAGGGGAATGAGCCTTTGTAAATATGGCTTTCTCCCGGCAGAGAAGTGGCTAGGTCGGTGGTTTCTTGGGGCCGCGAGACGTCCTGCGATCGGTACAATCGATACCCACGGCGTCAGTAGCGGCTAGCATTCGCCTCGCCCCGCGGTGCACAATACTCTCGTGCGAGCTGTTTCGCCCGTCAGTCGTAGCAGGGCGAGTCTCGCTTAGGTATTCAACTCGGTGCAGACGTCCCAAAACTTTGACAACAGGTGACCGCCATGCGATCTTCCTCATCTTTCCGCCAGCTGGGGCTTTCGTTCTGTCTTTCCGCCACGATGCTAGTGGCCGGATCCTTCGTCAATGGCGTGTCGTGTTATGCGGAAGGCGAAGTCGACGAATCGAAAGAGCCCCCGTTGGTGCACGTTGTCAAGATTGATGACCAAGAGGTGACCGTCGGCCAAGGCGAATCGGTGCCGGTCGAAGGGACGTTCACCAACCCGAAGGTATCCGTGCACGCGGCCGAGAGTCGAGTGTTTCCCTATCGCGGAATGTCGTTTCGCTATCCGCAGAACTACGCGTTTGAGGCGGATGTTGCCGATCCGAACGTCGGCATCTGGACGCTTACCGGGACGGACACCACGATTATGATTTTCGCTTTCAGCGAGAAGGTTACGAGCGAGAGTTACGCCAGAGACATGCTCGGCGAGTTTGGCGAAGCGAATGCCAAGATCACCGAAGAGAAGACGAACGTGCAGTTCGGCGATCAGAAGCTCACCGGGGCGACACTACAAGCGGTGATTGCCGGACAGAAACTGGAGATGAGCATTCACGACGTGCCGACAGCGGGCAAGGGAACCACTCTGTTGGTCATCCAGGATCTGCTCAACGATCAGGGCAACCGATCGGCCGAAGGAACCGCTACGATCAAGATGATGCAAGAGTCGTTTGAAGTGAAGAAGTAGTTGGGCGAGTTGGTCGCTCGGAGTCGCTATCAAATAGAAATCTCAGGCAACCCCAAGGGGCAGGTCATGTTGCAAATCGTAGTTATTGTGATGGGCGTTGTCTGCCTGTGTCAGAAAGAGATCAAGGTCAACAAGACTCGCGTCGTTCGGGGGATGCCCGTTAAATTCCTTGGCTTGCTGTTGTTGGCGGTAGGCGGAGGCGTAACATCGTTTCTGGCCTTCATCGATATCGCAAGCCACATGTACGTGCTGTTTGCTGCATTGGCAGTGGTGGTCATCTACATCATCGCCATCATCGTTTACTGCAGTGAACCGATCGAGGTGGCGGGGGAAGTTCCGGAAGAGGTTGGCGAGCAACCGCACGAGACACCAGGCGAGTAATACTTGTCCGCCACGTTCTTGTCACGCGCGCAAACGCGGCCAGCCAATTCGTGGTCGCAACTGTTTGGTCGTGTCCCTCACTTACGTTGCGGGTTAGAAACAGTAGGGCACGCTGTGCGTGCGGGAACGTAAGGTTGCCAACTTTGGAGGGGGGAACTTCCTTTGCCCATGGTTGCCCGAGTTCTGGGGTGCCACTGGCTCTGCCAGTGCAAATGCGGCGTCCACGCGCAGCGTTACCATGGCTCGCCCGCGAGCCTCGCCCTTCGCGATCCCGCCTTATCCAGTTCATCCTGTCCAAAAAATGAATCGCCGATAGTTGTCGGCTGCCTTCTTGCTGATAGTGCGATCTGCAAATTCGCTACAGGTCTTACCGGATTCTGGCCTCCATTTTCGATAGGCGACGGCGTCACTCGACTTACGTTCGGTGGCGGCTCAGCCCCTTCTACCAGCGGCCTATATTTTAAGGTCGGACCGACTTGTCGCCGGACCGATAAGCCTGGTTCGATGCTTGGCGGTCATTGCGTGCCCAAACTGCGGCGAAAGCACGACATTCTTGCTGACAGAGCCATTCTGTTGTGGCAGGAAAACTTGCTCCAACCTCGCTCTTCCGTTATGTTTACGTCCGCGTGGTGAGGGTTGTTGGCGCCGGTTTGCTCGCGCCGTCGGCAGCTTTGGCCACGTCCCGCCGATGCGCTGCATTGGTTCTCCAGCGCGCATCCAACGTTGCCCGCCTAAATCCGCCGCCTCAAAAAGGCCGGCCCGCCTGCTGTCAAAACCAAATGGTCTTCAAGTCTTCTCTTACCGAGCGGCTGAGAGAGCGCGCCTCGCTGGCGACGCTGCTAGCGTTGGTGTTGGTTGCCCTGGTCGGCTCCACGCTTACCGGCTCGGGAAGTTTGCAGGCTGAGACACCGGTCGAATCGACGCAGGCCCAGTCTGCTGGTAAGTCCAAACAGCCTGCTTCTGAATCCGATTCAACGAAAAGAGCATCGGCCGATGCCGCCACGCCCGGCCACGACTTGCTGGCCGCCCGCGACACCATAGAAAGCTTCAGCGAGCAGTATTGCTCGGAATGTCATTCCGGCAGCCGGCCCGATGCCAACCTGGACATCGATGGTCTGGTCGCTGCCGACGCGGATATCTCACAGGCGGAGACCTGGATCAAGATTTCTTCGGCGCTGAAGAACGGTTACATGCCTCCTGGCGAGGCGACGCAGCCGCTGGAAGAGGCTCGCCGGGCCGCGGTGGCTGCGATCGACTTGCAGTTGTCCACGCTCGCTTGTGCTGGCGAGAAGGATCCGGGCCGAGTGACGATTCGTCGGCTCAGCCGCCTGGAGTACACCAATACAATTCGCGATCTGGTCGGCGTTCCGTTTGAAGCGGCCAAGGATTTTCCTGAAGACGATATCGGCTACGGGTTCGACAACATCGGCGATGTGCTGTCGATGCCTCCCTTGTTGATGGAGAAGTATCTCGGTGCCGCGGAGAAGATTCTTGACGCGGCGATTGAAACGCGGACCACGATCGAGCCGCGGTTGACCTACTTCCCGCCGGAGCAGATGAAACGCGAGCCGGAGATGGAAGCCGATTATGGTTGGTTGACCCAAGAGGGCGAAGTCTTCGTGACGTTCGATGCCAAGCACGCCGGCAAGTACACGCTCCGCATGTGGGCGCATGGAAATCAGGCAGGCCCCGACGCGGCACGAATGGGAATCAAACTGGGCGACAAGACGCTTGGCGAGTTCGATGTGGCGGGGAAGCGTGGGTTCGCGAAGCCGTTCGAGGTTACGGTGTCGCTGCTGCCGGGCAAGCATCGCGTAGGGGCCTCGTTCTTGAACGACTATTGGAACCCGGAAGCGGAGAAGAAGTGGCAGCGGGATCGCAACTTGGCGATTCAGTCGGTTGAGATTGTTGGGCCCTATGAAGCGGCTCCTCCCCAGTTGCCGGCAACGCATCACCAGCTGGTTTTCGCTACTCCGAATGAAACGACCACCGCTAAGCAGGCGGCTACGCAGATTCTCGAGAAGTTCGCCCAGCGGGCATTTCGTCGGCCGATCAAGCAGGAAGAGGTCGCCCGGCTCGTGGAGTTGTTCGAAGGAGCTGCCGAAGTTGGCGACTCGTTCGAGTCCTCGATCAAGGTGGCGATGTCGGCCGTTTTGATCTCGCCCCATTTCCTCTATCGAATTGAACGCGACTACGAACCGACGGAGCCGCTGGGGGCTTATCGCATTAGCGATTACGAACTGGCCTCCAGGCTTTCCTACTTCCTCTGGTCGTCGATGCCCGACGAGGAGCTGCTTTCTCTGGCAGCGGCTGGAACGTTGCACGAGACCGGTGTGCTTCGCTCGCAGGTGAAACGGATGTTGCGTTCGGCAAAGTCGCGAGCCTTGGTCGACAGCTTCGCGGCTCAGTGGTTGCAGCTACGACGACTTGATGACGTGCAGCCCGATCCAGAACAGTTTGATTTTGACGAAGACCTGCGCCGCGCGATGTATGGCGAAGTGGCGTCATTGTTCGAGTCGGTGATGCGGGAAGATCGCAGCGTGATGGAGTTGATCGATACCGACTACACGTTCTTGAATGAACGTCTCGCCCGCCACTACGACATCCCAGGCGTTCAAGGCGAACAGATGCGGCGCGTGCCGCTGCCCGATCAACGTCGGGGCGGGGTGCTGACGAGTGCCGCGGTACTGACCGTGACTTCCAATCCCACACGCACCAGCCCGGTGAAGCGAGGCCGCTGGATCCTCGAGCAGTTGCTGGGGGTTTCCAATCGGTCGCCGATGGACGTGCCACCTTTGGAAGAGAAGCCGACGAAGGAGACAGAGGGCCTCACCTTGCGTGAACGACTGGCCCAGCACACGGCCGATCCTTCCTGTGCCTCTTGTCACATGCGACTCGACCCGATGGGCTTTGCCTTGGAACATTACGATCCGGTCGGTCGCTGGCGGGAAACCGACGGGGATCTTCCCATCGATGATGTAGCCAAGATGCCTGACGGGACGGAGTTCGTTGGGGCTGGCGGTCTCAAGAAGATCATGGGCGGGCAGGAAAAAGAGTTCACTCGCTGCTTGGGTCGGTCGATGTTGACCTACGCCCTGGGTCGAGGGCTGGAGTTGTACGACACCTGCACCGTGCAAGAGATTACCGAACGAGTAGCCGCAGAGGACTATCGTTTTTCGGCCATGGTCGAGGCGATTGTCGAGAGTTACCCGTTCCAGTATCGACGTATCCTTCATGAGGAAGAGGTCGCGGATGAGTAATCGCGAAGACTATAACTGCCGTCCGATCACAGGGCGTCCAATTACAAGGCGAACCGTGCTCCGCGGAGCGGGGGCGGCGTTGGCTCTCCCGCTGCTCGAAGCGATGGCACCCGGCGTTGCCCTGGCGGGCACTCCGGCGACCGCTTCTTCCGCCGCGTCGGTTGCAGGCCAAGGGGCTCCGTTGCGGACGATGTTCCTGTATCTTCCCAATGGGGCGATCATGGATCACTGGACGCCCAAAGAAGTCGGTAGCGATTACACCTTGCCCAAGACGCTCGAACCTTTGACCAACGTGAAGGACGACCTGCTCGTACTTTCCGGACTGGCCCACGATAAGGCCCGCGCCAATGGCGACGGTCCCGGCGACCACGCACGCAGTGCCGGAACGTTCTTGACCGGCGTGCAACTCCGCAAGACCGACGGCCGCGATATTCGCGCCGCCACGAGTGTCGATCAGATTGCCGCCGAGCATGTGGGACACGACACGCCGCTCGCTTCGCTGGAACTTGGCATCGAACGAGGCAAGCAGGCCGGTAATTGCGACTCCGGCTACAGCTGTGCGTACTCTACGAACGTCTCCTGGCGAACGCCCCACCTGCCGATGACGAAGGAGATTCGTCCTCGGCTCGTGTTCGAGCGACTGTTCGGCGATATGTCGAGAGTTGGTGACAAGCACGCCGCCGCTCGCCGCCGTAAGCACCGCAAGAGCGTGCTCGATTCGGTTCGCGAAGAAGCCCGCTCGCTGCGTCGACAGTTAGGCGGAACCGACGACCGCAAGCTCGAAGAGTACATGGCCTCGGTCCGCGACGTCGAGCGACGTTTGGAAGTGACCGAGAGACTCTCGAATCGGGAGCTGCCGCCTGAGATGGATCTGCCGCAGGGCGTTCCGCACGAGTATGTCGAGCATGTGCGGTTGATGTCGGACTTGATGGTGCTCGCCCTGGCGACCGATTCCACCCGTGTGGTCAGCTTCATGTACGGGAACGGGGCGTCGAACCGGCCGTATCCTCAGATCGGCGTTCGAGCCGGGCATCACGATCTGACGCATCACGAGAACAAGCAAAAGAAGATCGACGCGGTGGCCAAGATCAACCGTTTCCACATGCAGCAGCTTGCCTACCTGCTGGAGAAGATGAAGTCGGTTCAGGAAGGCGACAGCAATCTGCTCGACAACAGCATGGTCCTCTGCGGTAGCGGCATCAGCGATGGCAATCGCCACGCCCACCACGATCTGCCGATCTTGCTGGCCGGTCACGCCGGTGGCAAGCTGAAGTCAGGTCGTCACCTACGCTATGCGAAGCACACGCCGCTGTGTAACCTTTACCTTTCGATGCTCGACCGCATCGGCGTTTCGTCCGATCGTTTTGGGGATTCCACCGATCGACTAAGCGACCTTTCGTAGTTGGTAGAGGGTGTGTCAGGCGGAGCCTGGCCGACAGAAACTTCCATGGCACTGATTGAGATCAAAGACCTCAGTATCGGCTTTCGTGGGCCGGCACTTCTCGATGGCGTGAACTGTCTGATCGAGCCCGGGCAGAAGATCGGTCTCTTGGGCCGCAACGGTGCCGGCAAGACCACGTTGATGCGAATCCTCTGTGGTCAGGTTGAGCCGGACCATGGCGGTATCCAGTTCGCACCTCAGACGAAGGTGGCTCTTCTGCCGCAGGACGTGCCGCAGCGCTTCCTG
>CAYLRE010000220.1:0-8093 GCA_964385715.1 uncultured Planctomycetaceae bacterium | reverse complement strand
CACGCCAAGCGTCACCATGTCGCGAATGTCATCAGTGAACTTGGCGGCGGTCATACCGAATAACGAACGCTGTTGCGTAGAACGGTGTTACGAGGAACGCCGTCCTGCGAATCCCGAAGAAATGGAAGAGGTAAGCGACGGTCCAACCCCGTCGTCTCCTTCATGTCGCCGTTGCATGGTAGATTCTGTTGGCCCATGCGACAAGGAGCCAAATTGCCTAGAAAACCACTCTCCGTCTTCGCTGCCCGTGAGGCTTTAGACGGCAACTACGACGCCTTCTTCCCCGGCTTGGCCGCGGTGCGAATTCGCTCCTCGTCCGTCGCGACTTGGGGTGTCTCAACAGCCGGAGAGGCGAATACACGTTGATGGTACATGTTGAGTGCATGCAGCCCATGGCCGAGCGGACCGATCTTCCATTCACGGTGCCGGCCTTCGTAGAGCATGTCGGAGAGGAACTCGATCGACTTGACCATCCGATCGCTCTCAATCTTCTCGTCGTCGAGCCGCAGGGAGAGCCATTCGGCGATGTGACCCGTGGTCTCCAGGCGTCGCGAACGGCGGCTATCGGCACCCCGGGCAGCGAAGAACTGCGTGCTGTAGCTGCCGTCCGAGTTCTGCAGTTTGAAAGTGTATTTCTCGTATTCGTCTAGGAACGTCGCCGCTCGCTTGAATTGTCCATCAATCGGATAACCTTGCTTCTCTCGCTTCTTCATCGCATAGGTCAGTCCGAATAGACGATGGGTTCCGCCGCAGGCCGCCCCGATGATTGGTTGGGCGAGCTCTTCCTTAACCATTCGCGAGATCGACCAGTCGCGACCATGCTCGTCCTTCCACTTCTCTTCCGAATCGAGGTAGTGAGACAAGCCGATCAGTTTGAACGTCAGCTCGGAGTGGGGAACACAGGTCTCTTGCTCACGGCGAATCAGGTCAGCAACCGTAAAGTCCATACCACCAATTTTCATCGGATACGAAGCTTTGACTCGCGATTGAGCGATAATGGCCAAGAACTGTCCGTGGTGCCCCTGGACGCCGGGACCGGTGCGGGCATGGATCTTCCCGTTGCTCAAGTAGAACAACCGCTCCCCGGCACATCGACCGTTCCAGGCGATCCAACCGATGGCATTCACCTTGCGTCCGCTCGGTCCCCCGATTCGCAGCTCCTTCTCCACCCCGAAGGCGATTAGGGAGTGCATCGTCGCCCAATGGCCACGATCACGGGTATTGAGCATACGCGGGCGGTAATGGTCAAGCACTTGTTCGATTCGCGCCTTGAGAGCCAGCATGCGGGGCGACAGTTCCTCTGCCTGGTCCGCAACCGCTTCGGTATCCGTCTCGTCGTTTTCTGCATCACTACTCGTGTCGATATCAGAAACCGTTCTGATCTCCGCGTTGCGGGTCACGACCGGGCCGATCGCAGCAGCTTCAATCGTCGGGACGCGACTAAGCGAATGCGCTGCACTGGTCAGAGCGTCGTCAAACTCAATGCTTTTGAGTGCGAGGTTGTGCGAGACTTCGTCATCCGAGGGCGAGTTAAGATCGGCAGTGCGGACCGGAAGGTTGTGACCGCTGCGAGAGGCTGACAGCTCTTCGCCGGCTGTCGAATCACCCCGACTCGGAACCAACATGCCAGCGTCAGTCGCGAGCGTCGCTTCCGGCGACGCCATCAAGTGTTCGTCGCTACGAATATCCGGACGACGTTCGTCGGCCAAATCCGATGGCTCGTCTCGCGATACAACATCGAACGTCTGAGGTGTCGCTTCCTGTCGTTTCTCTACCGGAAGAACGACGGGCCCTTGCTGATTACTGGAAGTCCCGTCGGCCACGGCGACCGTCTTCTCTGCTGCAGCGGGGGGCGCCGACGTGTCGCGAAGCTGTGAAGCGAGCACAACGAGCACGAGTGTCGTCGCGCTGAGAGAAAGAACAAGGCGCACAATCATCGCGTGAGATCCTGAATGAAGCGGGCGTCGGTGGCTGTTTTTTGTGTGGGGGGGGTCGAGGACTCAGGCGAGACGGCCGGGGGGTGCGTGGACACGGCGAAAGAGGCGATCTTCGCGCACGCTGACCGTCGAGTTCTCACACGGCGTGGGATAGCAATGACATCGGATAGACCGCCTGGCAAAATCCAGCATGATTTTGCCCCTCTCAGGGCTCCCCGCGACTAGGTAAAACGGACCGGTAATCGCGAATCTAAGAGGGCGACAAGGGTAGCCTGATCGGCAAACCTTGACTCGTTTGACAGCGACTCGATAGCGAAGATTGCGTTGCAGATAGATCCGTCAAACGGTGTCTAATCGCAAGACGCATTACAGGTGGCAGACTCAACGCCACCAAGAAGTCGCCCGCTCTGCGAGCGAGGGAGCCGGCTTGCTAGGAACTGCCGACCCAGTGGCAACAAACTGTCGCCAAGCAACTAGATCGTTGCCGTAGCTTTGACCGGTGAGTTTTCCCAGCACCTGGGCTGTTCGATACTGCAAGGCCGGGTCTTCCTTGGGGGAAATCGCTTGGGCCAAAGCAGGAACCACACGTGGGTCTCCCGCATCGCCGATCGCTCGCATGGCCGCCAGGCGAACATCGATATCCTTGTCGTGATTCACAACGGCCAGCAGTTCCCGCACGGCACTCTCGCCGCCACGCTGGGCCAATGCTTCGGCACAAGCAACACGTACGCTAACGTCCTTGTCGCCATGCAGTCCCGCTCGCAATATATAATCGGTCGCTGGGGAACGCAGATTCTTCATTGACTGAATTACCTGCTTGCGCACCACCGGGTCCGTTTCCTGCTGGATCTGTCGGGCCAACTCGTCGCCTAGGCGATGCTGCTCATGTTCCGGCAGGCTGGCCGCCGTCTCTTCCAGTTTGGCAAGCTGCTTGATTCGCGTGGAGGGCGCCGGCCCATATCGTGCCACCAGCTCGGATTCGTCTTCTTTGGCACCGCCGCCCAAGAACTCTGGCATGTAGCTCGACACGCTTGGGAAAGTCGGCATCTTGAGCGACCCACAACCCGAGGAAGCGAGAACACAGACAGCGAGCAATAGACCGGCAATATTCCGGAAAAGGTGGGACATCGATTGGCCAATTGGGATTCTGGGCATGAAACTGCCCGGATTTGGAATGGGGCGGGACTATAGCAAACCTCGCCGGACTCCGCCAAGGCGAGATTCTAGCCGCTGCACGTAATGTTGATATCGCCAAAAGACTACGCAAACCGGCTCCCGACGAAGCAATCTACAAGAGAGCAATGCTGTCATTAACAGCGTGGTCCTGTTACGATGGCATCCCTATGAGAGGCACTTCGGAGCGACCGTCCAATCAGCTAACACCCGGGGCAGACCGCCCGGCTCGGCCGGTTGCATTCCAGCTCACGGTCGCCTGCGTGGTGCTCGTACCGTTGGTGCTCTCTTTCGCTCTGGCCAACGAACGTACCTGGACGCTTCTCAAGACGTCGGCTCTGCTGGCGACGACGGTCGCCGCAATCAGTATCCCGGTAGGGGTCTTCTTGGCCGTCCTTCTGTCTCGCACGGATCTGCCATTTCGGCGCACGATCTCGCTACTGTTAGCCGTGCAGCTCTTGCTACCGCTGTACCTAATCACGGCGGCCTGGCTTTCGGCCTTCGGACTGCAGGGCTTTGTCGGCCTGTGGTTCGAGTCGGCCGCGACCAACGGAGAAATGGCCGCCCGCCCACTACTTGATGGCGCTCGCGGGGCGATCTGGGTTCACGCCATGGCCGCGATCCCGTGGGTCGTGCTCATCGTTTCGATCGGTCTACGACTTGTGGAACCCGAACTAGAAGAAGATGCTCTTACCGTTGCCCCGATGCGAAAGGTCTTGTTTCGCGTCACGTTGCCACGGGCCACAGGCTCGATTGGTGTCGCGATGCTGTGGATTGCCATCACGACTGGTAGTGAGATGACGGCAACCGATCTGTTTCAGATGCGCACCTTCGCGGAAGAGGTCTATACCGCCTTTGCGGCCACGAGCGACACAACAACGGCGGCACTTCAATTGCTGCCCGGCACGCTGTTTATCATCGCCTCGGTCATGGCAGCGATGCTCGGCTGCGCCTACTTTCTGCCAAAGGTGCTACGGAGGCGTCCCCGTGCTTTGGTCACTTTTCCCCTACGCCGCTGGCAATGGCCGTTGCTGCTTTGCGTTGCACTCGTACTGCTCGTCACAGCTGGCGTGCCGCTGCTGTCGTTAGGTTATCGTGCCGGTATCGAAACCACGCACGACGGAGACGCGATCCAACATACCTGGTCCTTGGCCAAGCTGCTCAACATGGCCACGCTGGAAATATTTGACGGGCAAACGGGAGTCTTATTTGGACGCGAACTCTTGGCGTCATTACTCATCGGCGGAATTGCCGCAATCATCGCGGTAAGCCTGGGTGCGATGCTAGCATGGCAGGCACGTGGTCGCACTTGGGAGACGGCGGCAATGTTCCTTGTCGTGGCGGCTTGCCTAGCGATTCCGGGGCCCTTCATTGGCAAGACGATCATCTGGCTGCTGGGACCGTTCCCCGCCGTGTACGATTCGGTGTTCGCGCCAGCGCTGGCCCAGTCCGTTCGTGCCTTACCACTGGCGACGATGATTATGTGGTATGCGATTGCGACGGTGGAACAGAACGTGCTAGACAGCGCCAAGCTGGAAGGGGCAGGGCACTTCCGCCAGCTCGTAAGGATAGTGCTTCCGATGCGGACCGCGGCACTGACCTTGGCCCTTGTCGTAGCCTTGGTCATAAGCGTGGGAGACCTGGCCGCCAGTCAGATGGTGCTCGTGCCGGGGGCCGAGACCGTGGCCAATCGCATCTTTGATCGCCTGCACAGCGGCGCGTACGACCAGGTCTGTGGCGTCTGCTTGGCGATCATATTGCTCGCCTGGGCGGCTGTCGGCCTGCTTGCCTACCTTCTGAGGCAGGTGGCACGAGAGCGGTAGCGGGGCCGAAGCCGCTCGGGGTGCCCCGACTCCGTCGATAACAGGCCCTATATTCCTGTTCCCCCAATCGATCCGCCTCGGTTACGATCCGTCGGCCCTGAGTTAGGGGGATTATCGGCCCTGCGTCCCGCCAAATCGGCAGGTCGTGGCATAATAGGAAAGGGCCATAATAAGAAAGGGCCTTCGTAAGACGGTTCGTAACAAGGGGACTTCCGAACCAGACAACCCGCCCCGCACGCCAAACTCCACTCGAAACCACGACCGATATGTTTCGTCCGTTCGCAATCCTCGTCCTGCTGCTCACGTTCGCCTCTGAGGCGCTGGCGGTCGATACCGTCACGTTCGAGAACGATGGCGTGGAGATGCAGATCCGGGGCCGGGTCGTTGTCGAGGCTCAAGATGGCGGACTGCTGGTCATGGATCGTGCCGGCAAGTTATGGACAGTCACCGCCAAAGCGAAGAAGTCCCACACGACCGACGAACTGCCCTTCAAGCCATTCACCCAGGATGAGATTGGTCGCGAGATCCTCAAGGAACTGCCGAAGCGATTTCAGGTTCACAAGACCGCGCATTACGTCATTATTTACGACACCTCCCGCGGCTACGCACGTTGGTGCGGCACGCTACTCGAGCGTCTCTACGGCACCTTCAGTAACTTCTGGAAAAAGAAGAAGTTTGATCTGAAGGAACCGGAGATGCCGATGGTGGCCGTGGTCTTCGCTGACAAAGCGACCTTCCATCGTTACATGGAGGCCGACATCGGCCGCACGAGTTCGATCGTCGGTTATTACAACCTGATCAACAACCGGGTTGCTATGTACGACCTGACTGGCGTACAGAAGGAACGCGACGGATCGAAACGAGAGCGAACTCGAGCCGAGATCAACAAGATTCTTGCTCGCCCCGAGGCAGGTATCACTGTGGCCACCATCGTTCACGAGGCCACGCATCAGATCGCCTTCAACTGTGGGCTGCAGACCCGGCTGGCCGATGTGCCATTCTGGCTAAGCGAAGGTATCGCGATGTACTTCGAAACGCCCAGCCTAGGAAGCTCTGGCGGCTGGCGCGGCATCGGCAAGGTGAACCCTTCGCGACTGTCGAGGTTCCAAAAGTACGCCCCGGTGCGAGGACCGGACTCCTTGCCTAGCCTGCTGCGGACCGACAAACGATTGCAACAGTCCGAAGGTGTGCTCGAAGCCTATGCCGAGTCGTGGGCGCTGGTCTACTACTTGCTCAAAAAGCGGCCGAAGGAATTCGTCGCCTATATGAAGATGCTCTCCGAGAAGAAACCGCTCATGCAAGAAACGGAAGAGGAGCGTATCGAGCAGTTTGAAGAGATCTTCGGCGACCTGCGACGTCTCGATGCAGACTTCGCCAAGCAGATGCAGCGTGTGAAGTAGACGCGAGCGAGCCTGGCTCTCTGCCTCAAAGGCCGAGGTGCTGTTATCCAACGCGAAGCTTCGCTACCGTTACCCTACGCGAAGCTTCGCTTCGACTCGCCGGATGACTTCTTCGGCGTTCCAGTGCTGATCGGCACCGCCGATCGCGGCCCCTTCGGCCATCCAACTATGCACCCGTTTCTGGGCAGAGATGACCGTCGTGTGGCTGCGGCGACCAAAGTAATCGCCAATTTCAGAAAGGGCACTACGGGTGTGCTTGCGAGCCAACCACATGGCAAGCATGCGAGGCTGGCTGACAGTACGTGACTTGCGATCCGAACGCAGGCTTTCCGCCTGGAGACCAAACACGTCACAGACCGCCTTTTCAATTTCCGGAAGATGGACGACGTGCCCGTTGTGCATGGTCATGTCGGCCAATTCACGTTCGGCGACCGCCAGGGTCATCGCCTCACCCGTGGCTCGTGCCGTGGCGTGCAACCGATTGACCGCTCCGGAAAGTTGGCGAGCGTGGGCCGTGAGTCGGGCGGCGATCATCTCTTGGATGTCGTCACCTAGCTCCACCTTGCGAGCCTCGCAAAGCTGTTTGACGATGCCGAGTCGAACCGTGTGATCCGGCGTGCGAATCGGGTAAGCCGTGCCGCCGGAGATGTGAGAGACGAGTTCAGCCCCCAGGTCCGTCAGTTCATTAGGAGGACAGTTGCCTGACAAGACGACCTGACGTCCTTCTCGAAGAACGGCCTTGATCGTCGTCAGGAATTCTTCGGCGGTTCGTGTCTTGCCACACAGGAAGTGGATGTCGTCAACGATCAACAACCCAACCTGGCGATACTTCTGACGAAAGATCGGAAATCCACCACCGCGAAGTGCCTCGGAGAAATCGTTCGTGAACTGCTCGGCAGAGACGAACAGCGTGCGTGTTCTTGGTTGAGCCGATACGGCGGCCGAGGCGACTGCCTCGAGTAGGTGCGTCTTGCCAACGCCCGTCTCACCATAGAGATAGAGAGGAGTCATGCAGCCGGGATTCTCGGCGACGTCCTGAGCGGTGCCGAAGGCGACGCGATTGGAAGGACCAACCACGAATGTCGAGAAGTCGGCATAACGTCGTTGGAGCTTCTCGCCTCGAGTTGGCGAACCATCGTTTCGCGAGTGTGAGTTTGCCGCCCGCGTCGTCTCTGGCGTCTGGGCCAGTCGCGGGGCAGTTACCGTGTTGCTGCCGGCGACCTGAGCTGCCGCGATCGATGCGGCGTCGTTATTTTCGCTCGCCGCGGGTGCCGCTTCCGCCAGGCTCGCATCGACAATGAATACAAGTCGCGTGCGGCGACCGAGAACCTCTTCGCAGCAGGCTTCCAGTTCGCGGCGAAGCTTCGGACTTTTGGACTGCAGCCAGTCCTGATAGAAGGCGTTAGGAACACCGACACGCAACGTATCGCCGCGCAACTCTAGCCGGGGCTGGTTACCAAACCACAGCCCGCAGCGTTGCGATCCAACGCGTGTTCTTAGTGCGGCAATCAATGCCTGCACGATGTCCATATCACCTGTGGTCACGTCCTGTACCACTCCTATAAGCGCGCACCTTCAGCGCTCTCTTATCACACACTTAAAGTGCTGGTGGCCACTTCCGCAACGAAACTAGCACGTGGCCCGATAAAGAAAGCGGCGTCCTCAAAGGAGGCGGCGCCTAGTTGATTCCAACGCTCACGAACTCAAAACGCTAACTCATCTTAACTCAAGAGAGAGCCATTTTGACGTTAGCTAGCAGA
>CAYLRE010000219.1:0-8118 GCA_964385715.1 uncultured Planctomycetaceae bacterium | reverse complement strand
CGGCAAGAGTCGCAAGATTCCGAGCGACGAGTACGTTACCTGTCGCAGTCTGTTCGACTACATCTGCAAGACGTTCTGGCATGCCTTTCGTGGCTACACGATGCACATGCACGCCAACGGCGATGGAGCGGTGGGGCTCGGGCTGGCCTTGATCAGCTGCTTCATGGGTTTTATTTGTTTCCGCCGCGTGGTGGTTAGTTTTCATGCCGGCGTCGAGCAGCAGAACTTTCCCCGCGAGAAGAGCGGCAAGATGCTGTTCTTCTACTATCTGTTGTTCAAGTTGCCGAAGAAGGTGCTTTGCGACAACGAGGCGGTGCGCGAAAAGATCATCGAGTACGGTATCTCGCCCGATAAAGTGCAGGCGATTCAGACGTTCGGCAGTGACTATGTGAAGGGGGAGAACGTTCCGCTGCCGGAGCATGTGGAAGAGTTCATCCAGAATCGCGAACCGGTTCTCTACACGTACTTCTTCCTACGAGAAGGGTTTCACCTGGAGACGTTTGTCGAAGGGATTCGCCGACTGGCGGATCGCTATCCGAATTTCGGCATCGTGAATGCCGGCGCCGTTGAAGACAACGAGCCGCCGATGAAGGAAAAGATTCTGAAGATGATCGATGATTTGAAGGTCAGCGATCAGATCTGCTTTGCGGATGACCTCTCGCACGATCAGTTTCTCACACTCACACGTCGATCGAAGCTTTATCTGCGCACGCCAACCAGTGATGGCGAGGCGGCTTCCGTGCTCGAGGCGCTCACCATGGGCGTGCCTGTCGTGGCTTCAGAAAACGGGACTCGCCCGGAAAGTGTCGTTACCTATAAGCATGACGATCCCGACGATCTTACCGCGGAAGTGGTCGACGTGCTTGAGAACTACGAACAGCACTGCGACATGGTGATCAAGCCTGCCGTGCACGACACGATTGGCGAGGAGGCGGACGCCCTGCTCCGCGTCAATCTTGGCCGGCGTGCGGCAGAGGTGCTCGATCTGGGAGGTGCGACGAGCGACTCCGGCGACCGTTCCCCTAAAGACGTTGCATCGGAAGAAGCCTCAGACGACGCGGCAACAGCCTCCGCTGCATCGACGAAGTCGGGGTAATGGCTTCAGCTATCCTGCATAAGATCTCTACCTGTTAACCTCCTCTCCCGCCCCGGTAAAGACAAGCGTGAAAATCCTCTTCATTCAAAATCGAATTCTCTTCCCCACCAACACTGGCGGACGAATTCGCACGCTCAATGTGTTGCGGCATTTGGCTCAATGGCACGACGTGACCTATCTCTGCAGCTACGAGCCGAAAGACGAGCCCCATTTGCAAGAGATGCGAGACGTTGGTGTGCAGCTCGAGGCGATCCCTTTCAAGGGAACGTCGCACGAGGACTTCAAGTTCTACTGGGATCTGGCACTCAACACCTTTAGCAAGGTGCCGTTTACGATTTCCAAGGACTTCAATCCGGCCCAACGCGCCCGCGCTGAGGAACTGCTGGCCGACGGCAGTTACGACCTGGTCGTTTGTGATTTTATCATGATGGTGCCGGCGTCGATCGACTTGCCCTGCAAGCGAAGTCTGCTGTTTGAACATAACGTCGAGGCACAGATCTTCGAGCGTCACGCCAAGACCGACAAGAGTCTTCTCCGCCGGCGCCTGATGTATAGTCAGTGGAAGAAGATGTTCGCCTACGAGAAAGCCGCCGGTAAGAAGTTCGATCGGGTGATCGCGGTCAGCGAAGAAGACAAAGCGATCTACGAACGGGACTACGGCTGGGATCACGTCGACGTGATCGACACGGCCGTCGACGTCGATTTCTTCAAGCCGCTTGATATGCCCGAGGTGCCCAACCGCGTGGCCTTTGTGGCCTCGATGGACTGGCTCCCCAACCAGGATGGAGCCGAGTGGTTCGTGGAGAAGGTCTGGCCGATCGTCAAGCAGAAACATCCGGAACTTCACTTCCAGATCGTTGGCCGCAATCCGTCGCCGATGGTGCAGAACCTCGCTCAACAGGAGGGGGTCGAAGTGCTCGGCACCGTGCCCGATGTCCGCCCCTATTTGACCGAGGCGGCCGTGGTCGTCGTGCCAATTTTGGTAGGCGGGGGGACCCGCATCAAGATTTACGAGGCCATGGCCATGGGCAACCCGGTGGTCAGCACCACGATCGGGGCCGAAGGTTTGAAAGTTACGCACGATGCGGACATACTATTAGGGGACACGGTTGAGGATTTCGCCGCCCACGTCTGCCGGTTGATTGAGAACGCCGAGGATCGGCAGCGGATCGGCCAGGCCGCTCGAGATCTCGTCTGTGAGAACTTCTCCGCCGAGGTGGTGGCCCGACAATTTGAGGCGATCTGCCAAAAGACGGTCGGGTAACCGTGAGTGTCCAAAGTACGAATCACTTCCAAGATTGATCATTACCCCGCGAGGCAGTTCCCGTCGCGTCGCCCAAGAGCGGCGAGTCGGATCGAGTCGCGGGGATTTTACGAATAGCACCTCGATCGCGTGCAGGTCGCCGCTGCCACAATGACTTCCGGCGACATTCAACGAATCAACGAGTCCAGGCAACGAAAACAAGCGAGTAGAGAGATATGAAACGAGTCGCCGTGTTTGGTACAGGTTACGTCGGTTGTGTAACGGCCGCCTGTTTGAGTCGTGACGGACATCAGGTTGTCGGTGTCGATATCGACGCAGAGAAGGTTGCCGCACTCAACGCCGGCGAGACCCCCGTGGCTGAGCCTGGCCTGGGCGAGATGGTCAAGGAACAGGTCGCCGCCGGCCGCCTGCGAGCGACCGAAGACTTCAAGGGCGCGATTGCGGAAACCGACATCGCCATGATCGCCGTCGGCACGCCGTCTGATCGAGCCGGTGCGGTTTCGACCAAGGCCGTCGAGAAGGTCGTCGAATCGATCGGCGAGGCGCTACGCGATACCGACCAACCCTACACCGTCGTCGTTCGCTCGACACTCTTGCCGGGCATTCTCGAAAGTCGACTTGCCCCGCTCCTGGCTTCGGCCTCGGGGCGCGAACTTGGTGGCAGCCTGAAGATTTGTAACAACCCCGAGTTCTTGCGAGAGAGTATTGCGATTCGAGACTACGATGGTCCGCCTTTTGTTGTGGTGGGAACCGTTGATGGTGGCGAAGCAGACGACGTGCTCGAACTGTACAGCACGATAGACGCCGATAAGGTCGTCACCGACTCACGCACCGCCGCTCTGCTCAAGTATGGCTGTAATGCTTACCACGCACTTAAGGTGGCTTTCGCCAACGAAATGGGTTCGCTGGCCAAATCGTTCGGTGCCGATGGTATCCAGGTGATGGATTTGCTCTGCCGAGATACGAAACTCAACGTCTCCAAGGCCTACCTGCGACCGGGTTTCGCCTTTGGTGGATCTTGTCTGCCGAAAGACGTGCGGGCGTTGACCCGCTATGCCGAAGAGCAGGCGGTTCGCGTCAGTCTGCTGCGAGGCATTTTGCCGTCGAATCAGGAACACTTGGAGCGAGCCTTCCGCTTGATCGAGGATAGCGGTCAGAAGCAGATCGGCGTCGTCGGCCTAAGCTTCAAGGCAGGTACCGACGATCTGCGAGAGAGCCCCTTTGTGACGCTGGTCGAATCCTTGGTCGGTCGCGGTTACGAAGTGAAGATCTACGATCCGGGCATTTCCGTGAGCCGCCTCAAAGGACGCAACCTGGCCTACGTGGATCAACATCTTCCGCACCTCGCGGCCCTGTTGGTCGAAGACGTCAGTGAGCTATTCGACCATGCTTCGCTGCTCGTGTTGGGGAACGACATTGCCAACGAAGTCGATATCCCGGCCTGCTTCAAGGACAGCCTGGTCGATCTGCGTCGCAGCATCGTCGTGGCCGATCGGACGGGAGCGGCCGTTTCGTAACCCTCGCCGCTTGGTGAATTGGACGCCCCTTTTCGAGGGCTCCGTTGTCGCATCGCTCTGCGATAACGCCGAACTACCTCCGACGCGACGATAGCGCTAGAACCATGAGCACGGCGACTGCCATCCAGATAGACACGCTTGGCCCCGCTGCCTGGTACGGCAGCGGCAGTGATTCGGTGCGCGGCCAGTGGCAAGAGTTCATCTCGCGTCATGGAGCGTTCTGGTCCGACGCCCGCTGGCTAACCGCTCTTTGTCGTGGCCTGAAGCACAAACCGTACGGGCTGGTAGCTCGCCGCGATGGGGAGATCGTCGCGGTGCTTCCTTTGGCATCGATGAAGACGATGCTGTTTGGCAAGTTTTTGGTCAGCCTGCCGTACGTCAACACGTCCGGCATCGTTAGCGAGGATGCCGAAGCCACGGCCGCGTTGATCGACGCCGCCGTGAAGTTAGCCGACAAGCTCGACGTTCGCTATCTGGAACTGCGACACGAAGAAGAGATCGAGCACCCCGCCTTTACGGATCAGTTGACGAGCAAAGTCCACATGCGACTTGCTCTTCCGGAGACGACCGAAGAACTTTGGAAATCTTTCAAGCCGAAAGTGCGAAACCAGATTCGTAAGGGCGAGAAAGGGGAATTCGACGTTCATTGGGGCGGACTCGATCGGCTCGACGAATACTACGCCGTGTTTAGCGAGAACATGCGAGACCTCGGCACACCGGTCTTCTCCCGCAATCTGTTTCAACAAATCGTCGAGCAGTTTCCCGATGGGGCTGAGTTCTGCACCGTGACGGACAAAGGACGGCCCATTGCTGGCGCGATGCTGACGCATTCGCCAGGCAACGCAGACACGCCGGGAGCGACTCAGGTGCCGAGTGCCAGCAGTTTGCGGGAATACAATCCAGCCAACGTGAACATGCTGATGTACTGGAATCTGCTCATGCGGGCTGTGGAACGAGGCCAAGGTGTCTTTGACTTTGGGCGGAGCAGTTTGGACAGCAATACGTTGCGATTCAAGAAACAGTGGGGTGCGGAACCGGAGCCGGCGGTCTGGCAGTACTATGTCCGCAAGGGTGGCGTCAGCGATGTTCGCCCTGAGAGCGGAAAATACCGCTACTTCATTGCGACGTGGCAGCGGTTGCCTCTCTGGTTGAGTCGGATGATCGGACCTTCGATCGTGCGTGGGATTCCCTAGTCAGATATCTAGTACCGCCCCAGCGGAAGAGAAACTGACTAGAATAACGTTGTGCGAAATATTGCGATAACCAGGACGAACAAAGGGAAACGGTACCCTCCTCGAGCCACGGTAAAGACATCCATGACGCAATGTTCGCCTTCCAGCATTCGATTTTTCACGATTAGCGGATACCCCTTTGTTATCTCTGCCGCGACTCTGACGCTTCTCGCAATTGCTATTCTGGGGTGCACAACTCAGGTAGCGCAAGCCAAGACGTTCAAGCTGGCAGCGGGGGATGATCTTCAGGCCGCGCTGGATCAAGTTGATTACGGCGATGTGATCGAGCTAGAGGCGGGCGCGACCTACGAAGGGAACTTCCTGCTCCGTCGACCGTCCTCGACAGAACAACGCCCGCTGAACGACACGAAATGGCTTCCCGGAGACGGTAAGCCCTGGATCGTGATTCGCTCGTCGGCTCATGCCAAGCTGCCGCCAAGGGGGACTCGGATTCACCCGGCGTACGCCAAGCTGATGCCAAAGCTTGTTACCTCGAATGCTTCTGCAGTGATCATGTCGGAGTTTGAGGCCAATCGCTACCAATTCGTGGGCCTCGAGATTACCACGACCGCTAGCCAAGTCCATAATCTCGCCATGTTTGGCAAGAATGGGGATCGAGGTGGAAATGCGACGGCGGTTGACCAGCTGCCCGCTCACATTGCCTTCGAACGCTGTTACATCCACGGTCACAAGGATGGGCACTTGGTCCGCGCCCTCGGTGCCAACGCTCGATCGTTCTCGGTCTTAGACTGCTATATCTGTGAAGTTCATGCCCGTGGGCAAGATTCCCAGGCGATCTGTGCTTGGAACGGTACCGGTCCTTTCAAGATTGTTAATAACTATCTGGAAGCCGCAGGCGAGAATGTCTTCTTTGGGGGTGGCGATCCGTCCATCAAGGGCTTGGTTCCATCGGACATCGAGATTCGTGGCAATTACCTGTACAAGCCGCGGCGTTGGCAAAAAGGGCACAAGGACTTTGAGGGCACGGCTTGGACTGTCAAGAATCTATTGGAACTCAAGAATGCCCGTCGTGTGCTCATTGAAGGCAATATCCTGGAGAATAGTTGGGCCCACGCGCAGGCCGGCTTTGCCGTGTTGTTTACTCCTCGTAATGAAGAAGGTGGGTCACCATGGGCGGCCGTCGAGGATGTAACGTTTCGTAAGAATCTGGTTCGTAACACCGCGGGCGGAATGATACTGCGCAATCAAGACAATCGCCCTCCGAACGGACCGTTGACATACGAGTCCGAAAACCTGAAACGGATTTTGATACAGGACAATATTTTCTACAACATCAACAAGACGCAGAATGGTGGACCGAGTCGGATGTTTACACTCGCGGCTGTTCGCGACGCCCAGCCCGCGCTTCAAGTCACGATTGAGCACAATACGTTGATCCACGGGGACGCCGGTAGTTCGTTCATCTACGTTGGCGACGATGGAAAGTTCGGCCAAGACTTTTCCTTCCGAAACAACATCACGACCGTCGGTAAGTACGGACTCTATGGTGGCGGAGCTGGCTCGCCGCTCGCCGCGGTCCAAAAGTATTTCAATGGATTTCGGATGGACGGCAATGTGTTGGTAAATCTGTCCTCGATCAACAAGTATCCGGCCCATAACTTCGTTGCTGCGACTCTTGCAGATGTTGGATTTCGCGATATGAAACGGGGTGACTTTCAGCTGTCGAATAAGAGTCCGTTTAAAAACCGCGGTACCGACCGCGCTAACCCCGGGGCCGATCATGTCGCCGTGGCAGATGCCCTTGCAGGCGTTCGGCACGGCCGTCCGAAACCGTCTCCTAAATCACCCTAACCCGGCGGATCTCCGCCCGAGGCAATATGGCGTTGGCGTTTGAAATAATCTTCTGGCTGTCGTTGTTCGCACTTCTCTATACCTACTTCGGCTATCCGTTGTTGCTGATGCTGTGCCATCCGTTTACGCGCCGGCACGCCAGTAAGCCTGACGACGACTTTCGACCGACCGTATCGATCGTGTTGGCCGCCTACAACGAAGTCGCCTACATTCGCGCCAAACTGGAGAATTGCCTGGCCCTCGACTATCCGAAGGACAAGCTGCAGATCTTGGTCGGTTCCGACGGCTCCGACGACGGTACCAACGAGATCGTCGAAGAATTTGCCGATCAAGGCGTGCAACTCCACGTTTATGGTCCTCGTCAGGGGAAGATGGCCACGGTCAATCGTCTGGTGACCGAAGCGACTGGCGAGATTTGTGTCTTCTCCGACATCTCCGAATTGTTTGACAAAGATGTGATTCTCAAACTGGTGCGGCACTTTGCCGATCCGGCCATCGGCGCGGTCACTGGAAACCATATCTATCACAAGGAGAAGTCGGGCATGAGCGCCGGGACCGACTTCTACTGGAAGTTTCAGCGTTTCCTACAATCGGTGGAGAGTCGCATGCATACGATCTGCATGTGCGACGGCACCATCTACGCCGCTCGCCGCGAACTCTACCCCACGCCGCCGGATAACACGATCAACGATGATGTCGCCGTACCTTTGGGAATCATTGCCCAGGGTCGCCGCGTGATTTTTGAATCGGAGGCGGTCGCTCGCGGCGAAGTGCTCAAAGAGACTCGCCGTTTCTTCCGCCAGAAAGTTCGTTCCCAAGCGGGCTGCTACCAGAATTTCTTCCGCTTTCCGAAGATGCTAAGTCCTTGGCCGCTGTCGAGATTCTGGATTTACATTTCCCACTCGGTCATGCCTGTGCTGGTTCCCTGGTTCATGTTGACCACGCTGGCCAGTAACATCGGACTGATGTTTGTCGAACCGACGTTGTTATCCCCGATCGTCTACCAGGTACTGATGGTCCTGCAGGGAGCGTTCTATGTCGTGGCGCTGTTGGGCCTCGCGGGCGAACGGCTCAAGATTCCCGTGCCTGGTGCGTCGATTCCGTTCTATTTCGTCACGGCCAACGTTGGCTCGCTGTTCGGCTTTTACGCCTTCATGTTTGGCAAGCAGAGAGCTGCCTGGCGAAAGGTCGATTAAC
>CAYLRE010000218.1:0-8220 GCA_964385715.1 uncultured Planctomycetaceae bacterium | reverse complement strand
CGTGTCGGAGCTGTTCGGATGAAGATCGCGCAATATGCGCGAACGGGTTCTCGGCACCAATGGGAAGCAGTTCATTGGCATCTTCCTGGAAGCCTGAGGCGTCGCCACTCTCAAGCTTGGCCACTCGTCGACGCACAAAGCGGGAATCGTTGTCTTTCGATGCCAGTTGCATCGCCATCTTGTAGTCAGCAAGAGCGCCATCAAAGTCCTTGAGGTACTCCTTAGCGATCGATCGATAGAGATAGGGGTCTCTCCAACGTGGCGCCAGGCGAATAGCGGTCGTGTAGTCCTCAACGCCTCCCTGGTAGTCCTTCATCAGGACCTTGGCGTCGCCACGACCGCTGTAGGCCTCGCATAATTCCGGGTATTGCTTAATCATCGCGTTGTAGTCGGCGATTGCTCCAGGGTAGTCATGCAACTCTTTCTTGATGATCGCGCGGTAGATCCTGCTCTTGTGGTACGTGTCACTAATCGCGACTGACTTGTTCAATTCAGCGAGAGCACGCTGCGGATCGTTCTTGCCGAGATGGTAAGTGGCACCCAGGAGGTAGTGAAGTACAGCCTCGGTTGGAACTTCGGGGTTGGTTCGATAACCCAGGTTACGCTGTTGTGCAGCCTTGAAATCCTCGAGTGCTCCATCATAGTCCTTCAGTACGAGTTTTGCTTTCCCGCGGAGAACATACGCCAAAGTGTACGATGGAACGTGCTCGAGAAACTCGTCCATTTCCTCAACGACACCCTTGTAGTTTCCCATGTCAAATTTGAGTGACGCCCGATCGCATCGCCCAAGACAATCTGGATAACAGTTTCTTAACATAGCATTGAGATCGGAGAGCGCGCTTTCTCGGTCGCCCAATTTCCGCAGCGACCGGGCACGATATCGTAAGGCATCGTGTTGAAGTGGGTCACGCTCAAGCGCTCGCGTGAAGTCGGCGACTGCCTCGGTATCGTGATCGCTCAGAAGCAGGATACGGCCTCGCAAGGAAAACCCACGGGCGATGTGGCGTTCTCGCTGAATGTAGGTATTCACATCCTTGTACGCGCTTGCCAGGTGGCCGATCTTCAACTTTACGAGGGCCCGATCGAAGTAGTATCGATCAAGTTGCGGGTTGAGCTTCAAACACTGGTCGAAATCAGCGATTGCCTCTAGGAACTGCCCTCGGCGATCATGTAGCAGACCACGGTTTCCGTATGCATGCGAGTAACGTGGTTCGATTCGAATGGCAGAATCGTAGTCTTTCTTGGCTTTGTCTAGTCGTCCGAGTTTGACTAGTAAATTTGCGCGATTGTTATAGGGGTAAGGGTCGTCCGAGTCCAATTCAATCGCCTTGCCATAGTCAGCAATTGCAGCTTCGTGATTGCCCATTTTTGCGTGCAAGATCGCACGATTGTTATAGGCCGATTCAAACGTCGGATCTGCTTCGATTGCCAAGCGAAACTCTTCAAGGGCCCCCTGTTCATCCTTCAATTCTGACTTCGCAAGTCCGCGAGCGGATCGCGCTTGCGCCGATCGTGGGTTGATCTTGAGTGCCTCTTGCGACGACTCTAGGCACTTGTGATATAGCTTGAGCTTGTAGAAGGACCAGCCACGCTCGTTAAAGAGTTCTTCGGATCGCTCGCCCAACTCAAATGCCTTGTTCTGGTCGCGCAAGCCGGCCCGAGGATCGCCCTGTTGCGTCTTGACTAGTCCACGATAAATGTAGGCCCGGGCATGCTGCGGATCAAGCTGAATGGCCTGTTCGAGCTTGGCCATCGCTTCATCGTATTGGCCCTCTTTTTGGAGTTCGATGGCGAGTTCGACAAGGTCGTCTGCGGATGGCGAATCGGCAGCGGCGGTTGTCTTACTCTTCGGGTTCCCTTTGCTTTCCGCCGATGGATCTTGTGCAAGCGCCAAGGAACTTGAAACGCCAAATACGACGCACATGAGCAATCGAAAGAACAGGGGAAGTCTTGGTGGCAGAATCGTGTATCGCATCGCGTATCCTGTTACTACGGTTGTTCGGTCGTCGCGACTTTTTCTTTGTGTCCCAAGTGATACGCAGCGCTAAGATAGGCTTCGTCCGTACGCAGCTCCGTCTTCAGGCAGTTGCGATATGCCTCCTCGGCCGCCGCCTCGTTCCCGTTGAGTGCGTGAACCGCTCCAATCTGATAATAAGCCTGACAGGTATTCCACGCCCGCATGCCTTCGTCCAGGCGTTTCGCGTGGGCGAGCAGGGTCTCGTCGTCGATGCCTGCGGCCAGATGGGCAATGCGATGGCGAAGCCAATGATCTTCGTCGTAGTCGTGATTTGCGGCTAGAAACTCTCTAAGCAGCTTGTCCCCGGCGGCCCGATCATTGAGGGCGGCATGCACGAGCCACAGACGAGTGACGGCTTTCGCCCGACTTCCTCGATCGCTTCCGACCAGGACTTCTTCGAATTCTGTCTTCGCGAGTTGCAAATTTCCCTGGTCATGGAGGAAGCAGGCGCGGCGTAGGCGATTCCAATAATCGGTCCTATCGGCTTGAATCGAGCGATTGTGATCCGCGAGGGCTTTGTCAAAATCGCCTAGTAATTGATAGGCAGAAGCGCGATAGGTAACCGCCGTAGGGATGCCGACACTCCGTTCGATGACAGTATTGAAATCGGATAACGCTCCGGCGATGTCGCCATATTCACATCGCCACCGACCTCGATCCTTAATCGCATGTAGATCGCGACCATCAATACCGATGGCACGTTCGAGGCCTTCGAGCGCTGCCTCACGCTTGTCTAAATGGGCGAGCGCGACAGCGCGCACTCGATGAATGAAGCTGTCCTTGGGCGACATGGCGATGGCGGCGGAAAAATCCGCGGCCGCCAGTTGGTACCGACTCTTGTGGAAGTGTAGTCGTCCTCGGAACACGTGGCCCTCGGACGTCAGCTTCGACGAATTGTCCTTCGAGGCGGCGTCTTCTCGGGATCGAACCAGGTACTCAAAGGGAGAATCGGGATCGGCCCGTACCAACTCATCTTGGTCGCTCGTCTCGCGAGCCTTATCGACTTCGGAAGGGTCGAAACGGCGCTGTGCGAATCTCGAACGATCATCGCCGGGTACGTTCTGCATGGCCATGGCGAAATCGGCTTCGGACCCCCCAAAGTCCCCGATCAGGGCTTTCACGATTGATCGATCCAAGTACGGCTGCCCCCATCGTGGAGCCAAATCAATGGCTCTGTCAAAATCGGCGATCGCACCCTTGTAGTCCTTCAAGCGCCCCTTATGGCGTCCACGATGGGTCGGGATAAGCGCGAGCGTGGGCTTCAATTTCTCCGCTCGATCCAAATCCGTAATGGCTCCTTCATAGTCGTTTAGAGAGTCCGTCTTGACAGCCGCTCGGTACATCCAAGGCGAGAAATTTCGCTCGTGGGCGCGAATCGATTCATTGAGATGAACAATGGCCTGTTTAGCGTTGTGGTCTCGTTGATGGAGGGCGGTCGCGTACCAGTAATGCATCATGGAATAGCCTGGAACTCCAGGATTGAAGCGGACATTCCGCAGGTCGGTCGTTTGCGCCGTGAGTAGATCGTGGATGCCTCCGTCGTAATCTTCCATCTGAATCTTCAGACTGGCTCGTTGAATCAGACCGAGGCCCGACTTTGGATTGACTCGCAAGAACGCGTCCAGGTCCTTAAGGGCCCCCTCGTTGTCGTCCATAAACATCTTGAGCGTGGCGCGGCCGAACATCCCCATGCAGCCTTCGTGGCAGATTTCCATGAGCCGGTCGTAGTCGGCTAGTGCGCTCTTGTACTCGCCCATCGTGCGCAGCGACTTAGCGCGGTACAGGAGTGCGTCGTGGTTCCTCGGATCGATCTCTAGCGTGCGAGCGAAATCGGCAATCGCATCGGTATGGCGGTGAGCCTGGAATAGAATCAAACCGCGGAGAGCGTAGCCGTCGGGCGAGGTCGGCACTTGTTCGATGAACTTGGTGACGTCGGGATAGGCCCCGTTGCGATCGCGCATGGCATGTTTCGCGTAGGCCCTGGCGAGATAGTACCGACTTGCCTTGGGATTCAGCTTCAGACAGATATCGAAGTCGGCGATGGCAGGAAATAGCTTGTTTTGATCGTACTTCAGTTCCCCGCGATTTCCGTAAGCCAGTGCATACTTTGAATCGAGCTCAATGGCACGATCGAAATCGGCCATCGCTTCGTCCTGCCTGCCCATCGATTTGTAGACAAGTCCACGATTGTTGTAGAAGTACGGTTCTTCAGAATCGATGGCGATGGCATTGCTGTAGTCGATGAGCGCGGCCTGATGATTTCCCAGATTTTGATTGAGAATTCCGCGGCCGTTGTGCGCCCATCGGTACTTCGGATCGGCTTTGATGGCGCGGCCATAGTCTTCCATGGCGCGCTTGGAATCGCCCATCGCGACGCGAATGTTCGCGCGCACATTGAGGCCCCGGGCATAAGTCGGGTCGATGGCCAGCGCCTTGTTGACGGAAGCGAGTGCCTTGTCGAACATTTTAAGCCGATTGAAGGCCCAGGCTCGTTCGCAGTGCAGTCGCGCGGAGTTGTCGCCGAGTTCTTCAGCTTTGTCGAATTCGCGGAGCGCGGCGTGCGCGTCGCCGGTTTGGGTCTTGATTCGACCGCGAAAGATATAGGCTCGCCCGTTCTTCGGATCGAGCTGGAGCGCACGATCTAGATCGGCGCTGGCCTCCTCGTACTGGCGATCCTTTTCTAGCTCGATGGCCCGATCAACGAATTCGTCGGCCGTCTTCGGTTCTGCGGCTGTCACCGCTGCATCTGAGTCGGCTGCTGCGTCGTCTTCGGCGCGAGCTGTCCAAGCCGGTCCAACGGAAAGGCCACATGCTGCTACGACGATAACCCAGCGGCAAAAAGCTTTCGTGTCCATTTTCTTATGGTCTCCCCATGCGACGGGGTGGAAGCGTTCAACGTTCGACTACCCACACGCCATGCCGGTTGCTGATCAAAATCTCTCCGTTCTCAAGCGGTTCCATTCCGCGCCAATTGAATTCGTGCCGGAGCCCCCGCAATTGACGCAACAAATTGGTTCGCGATTCGAGCGGTGGAAAGATTCGCTCGGCGGCCGATTCCGATGGTACCATGCCGAACGGCCAGGCACTCCAAATGGTGTCGTCCACCCGCACATAAGGAGGCTGGGCCGGCCAATCCGCCGCGAGATGCGTGTTCGCGTCAGGCTCAAGTCCCGACAGGTCGCCTTCCGTGACCGTGGTGTAGACGAGGCGTTGCTGGTCGCTGGCCAGGTCGAGTTCGATGGCTGACCATTCGGAATAGTCTTTGTTGGACAGGCCGAGCCAGACTTTGCCGTCGCGATTGCCGCTGATCCACTGCACGTAGTGGTCGTAGCTGGTCAGGCGACGAATCTTTTCGGTTCGCGTGTTCAGTTCCCAAACTCCGCAATGCGAAAGTGGATAGCTGACCACAAACAGCAAACGATGCCGCGCGGGGTCTTTGACCATTGGCAGAAAAACGAGCGGTGGCGTGGCCAGCCCGTCGAGCGGGGTTTGGCGGTCGTTTCGCCGACTGGAAGTAATCGTGCGAACGGTGTCGTCTTTGAGGTCGACGGAAACCAGAAACGACCCCTGGCCTGAGAATGCTCCGACCGAAGCGAACAGCTTGTCGTCCTGAATCGCCAGGGAAAAGACACGGTCAGACGGCAATTTGCCGGAGTCGGTGGCGAATCGTCCACGGCCGATCCAGCGAGGTTCGCTGCTGTCTGCCGCTTGGCTGTCGGCTACTTCACCCTTGCCCGTCGGTTCGTTAGCAAGCGGCTTCACCAGAATGCCACTGTAAAAGGTACCGACGTACGCCTTGCCGCCGTGGATGTCGAAGTGGGAGTTCGCGCTGTAACGCGGGATCAGCGGGGGCGACGGTCCGCGTGCGTAGTAGATGTCGTCGCTGGCTGTCCTTTTGCCGGTCTTGCGATCGACTTGGATCAATTGCAGAAAACCATTCGGCCGATAGTCACTGTTGCCGATGCCTAGGGCGAAGATTTGATCGCCACGGACGACCACGCGGCTGATTGCGCGAAGGTCGGGGTAATCGGTCACGCTGATCAACCGCCGGACCTTCTTCCAGGGAGTCCCCTGCCCTTCTCGCAATTCCGGCTTTTCGAGATAGATCGTCTCCAGGATATTCGTCAGTTCAAATCGCGTGCGAGCGAGTTTGTCATCGATGGCCGCCTGAGGATTCGAGCGAGCGAGCTCAAGCACACGCCGCGCGTTGGCGGCCAGACGAGGATATTCTTCAATCGCTACGTTGTAGCCGTTCCGCCGGCCGAGTGCGTGATAGATGTAGGGTGCGTAATACTGGTAACGAACATGAGCCGGGTTGCAGGCGGCCATGGCCAGGCCGTAAACGAGTTCACCACGAGCAATGGCGAAATCGAAGAGACGCTGAACCTGCTGCTGTCGCGCGGAAGTTGGAGCGAGCCAATCGACGGCGTCGAGCAGCGTGTAGTAACAGAGCACGCGAGCGGCGGCCTCTTCCGGTTTCGAGGACTGCTCAATGGCTAGAGTGGTTGCTTGGTAAAGTTCCTCGAAAAGCTTCTGACGCTCGGACTGTAGCGGCTGTCGGCGCACGATCTCGCACCAGAACAGGCCTGCCTTGCCCATCATCTGCAATGCCGAATTGCTCTGTTTCGTCATCCGTTCGTACGTCGCGCGCAGCGAACCAATATCGGTCGGTTGCAACACCCAGTGTCCCACGGCCCCAACACGATCGAGTTGGCCTTGGTGGTTGCTGATGGCAGCGAACATGGCGTTGATCGCAAACCATTCGTTGTGATAGACGCCGTGTTGGTCGACGAGTGTGAGCCAGGCGTCGAGCAACCGCGAGGTCTCATCTGCCCACGTCTTGCCGGTATCTGAGTAAAGTTCCACGTTGCGAAGAAGCACGCCGAGGTAATTCGTGTACTGGACGAACGAGTCGTGGTCGCGAACGGCCTTGTACGCGCGCGGGTTGATCCACTTCAAGTGAAGATCGCGAAACCGCTCTTGCATTCGCTCGCGCGGCAGTGAGCGCTGCCGTGAATCGACCATCATGGCTCGTTGCATGAATAGCTCGAGGAAGTGCAGGCTGTCGTGACATTCCTCGGCGCGATAGCTGCCATCGGGGTTTCGCACCGTCGATTGATAGGCAGTCAAAGCTGGCAGATCGCGTTCCGCCTTCTGCCGGTAGAGTTCCTCGAGGTAGTCGAGACCGCGTTCTGCGACGACGAGCGCCTTGTTGGCCTTGTCGGTGGTGACGTGAATCATGCGGGGCGTGAGATGAAATCGATACGGCTCCAGGATCTCACTGGCAGAATAGAAACTGATCTTGGCCGCCACGTCGAGTAGCTCGGCATCGTGGCGGTCGAGTGCCAACGCCGCTTCTAGGCTGGTCGTCGCGCGATCGAGTTGATCGTGCCGGTAGAGGGTCACCGCCTCGCGTCGAAAACGGCTTGCCTCTTGTTTCGGATTGACGATTCCTTCCGACTTGCCAGTCTTGAGTAGCTCCGCGATCCGTTCTCCCATGCGGTCGGAAAGCGCCAGGGCGTCCATATAGTCGTACTTGGCCGAGGTCTTGCCGATCGACTCGCCATCGCTGTTGTACAAGGTGGCCGTCGCCACGACCTCGTCACCGTCACCTCGGCTGAATTGTAAGTCCATCGTGACCAGGGCTGCCAATAGATCAAGCTTGCGCTGGTCCTCGCCCAGGATGTCGAGAGCGAGTTCCTTCTTAATGAGGCCGAAGCGAGTCCGCTCCAAGACCATCATCTGCGGTGCGTTGGTCAAGATTCTCTCTACGAGTCGCCGTACGCCATCGCAAAAAGAGTTCGCCGATGCAGGCAAGTCGGCGTTTCGGGTTGAGACGAGACAAATCGATCGCAGTTGGCTCTTGTCTCGTTGCCGCTTGCTAACCGCCTGCCGAATACCGTCGGCAATCTGCTCGGCCGCCTTCTCTAAATCCTGCTCAGAAAGAGAAACGTTCCAGAGATGGAGACCGGTTGTTGTTTCAAACGCCAGCATGCCGAGGGCGCCGCGACTTTGCGGTTCCGTTTCCACGACCGCCAGTACATCGGCACCCACCAGGCTTCCAACTTGAATTGCCTGCTTGGCGTCGACCAGGCCGGAGAGAGACAGCTCGTGTTCACCTAGCACCCGGTTGATTTCCGTTCGCTCGACGAGTTGAACGGAGTCGTCGTCGCTCACCAATGCCTCGGCCAGCGAGAGCAGGT
>CAYLRE010000217.1:0-8233 GCA_964385715.1 uncultured Planctomycetaceae bacterium | reverse complement strand
GGGGGGGTGGGGGGGGGGGGGGGGGGGGGGTTGATAACAGGGGGGGGAGTTGGACGCGGGAACGGACGGGGATTCGTAACTACCGGAGGCGTCGGTCGTGGGAACGGACGGGGTCGCGGAAGCACGTTGTTATTGTTACCGGGCAAGGGACGCGGTCCCGTTTGCGTAGGGGGCTTCGGACCGGCACCGGGGTTCAGGATACCGGGTCGCGGACGCACCGGACGCTTGATACCACGTACAGGGTGACCCGTGGTCGGCGGCGTGAAACGGACGTTGTCGCGTATCGAGCCGTTCGATCGACCGGGGCGAAGGCGATTCTCAGGGGCTTGCCACTTCGGCGGCTTTCCCTTGCTGATTCCGCGATTGTTGTTGGTGGGAATGCGACGATTCGAGCTCTTATTGATCACATGACGATTGTTGCTGCCGTTGTGCACGCGACGACCGCTGTTGCCAGACGAGGCCTGCTTCTTCGCCTTGTAGTGTTTCGAGGTGTTCTTGTGGGTCTTTCCGCTGCTACGGGCGGAGCTCTTATTCCTGCTGCTACTGCGATAAGAATTCCTGGAGGAGGATTTGTAGCCTTTGGAGCCGCCACCACGATAACTGCTAGAACTTCGACTGCGATTGCCGCCGCTGCTGCGGCCTTTCTTGGCCAGGGCGTCGCCGGCCACCATGGTGGTTAGTGCCAAAACTGCCAAAACGGTCACGGTTGCTTTGAGCGAGGTCCTCATAATTGGGTCTCCTGTGTAAGGGGGAAAAGTGAATCAACTCTCGCTAACTCCCACAGCGATATCCCCTCAGATTTGTGACACGAGAAATCGAGAAAATCCCCAACCCGGTAAGAAACCAAGGGTTTATGCCGCCCAAGATGTGCCGGAGGCAGCAGCCAGACGTCTCTCGACGGGTACGTGAAAGTCCCGTCTGCGGCGATCAATACGACTGCTTCCCGCGACGTTCTGCTAGCACCGCTACCGGGAGTGGATGTCGCTCTTGTGGCTGTTACCGTGCGTTCCTATACTCCCCGCCCCGTTGTAAATAACCGCGATCCCGGATCAGCAAGGAGGCTGACCCATGTGCGTACGGCTCGTTTCACTGACGATGATGGTGCTGCTCGGCAGCACGACGGCTTGGGCCCAATCGAACGGCAGTTCTTCCGACTCCGTCAAATGGCGTCCCCCGGGAGCCAAGAAGTCGGCCAAGAGCTCCGGCCCGTCTAACGCCGGCACGACTAGCTCCTCCGCCGCTCGTTCCAGCGTGCTGGTCAATGCGGCCAAGCCGAAGTCGGCCGTCCGCCACGCCTCGGCCGAAGATCCGATCGCTCCGCGCACTGCCGGTGAACGGTCGGTGCGAACCGCCAGTATTCCCGGTACCACGCCTCGCACGCCGATCGCCCGCGTCACCAAAGGCAACGGCACCCTGCCCAACGATCGTGGGCAAGTCTGGCGCGAGTACGACATCTCTCCTTACACACTTCGCGTGACCGCCACGAATCAGCCCGAGCAGGCGATCGTCGATTGGATTCTTCGCGAGACTGGTTACGAAGCCTGGCACGGCGAAGAGGTTGCCCTGCTGAGCGCCTCGAGTCGCACGCTTCGCGTTTACCACACGCCTGAGAAACAAGCGATCGTCGGCGAGATCGTCGACCGCTTCGTCAACACGGAAGCCGAAACGCAAGCCATGACCGTTCGCGTCGCCACCGTGGGACATCCCAACTGGCGTGCCCGAGCCGCTCGCATGCTTCGCCCGGTGCCGACACAGACGCAGGGCATTCAAGCCTGGCTGTTGGCCAAAGAAGACGCGGCTCTGCTGGTCGCCGAACTGGCTCGCCGTAGCGACTTCCGCCAACACAGCTCGCCCCACCTGCTGGTCAATAACGGACAGACCACGATCATCAACGGCACCCGCAGCCGGCAGTACGTTCGCGGCGTGTTGGCCAATCCGACCGGCGTGCCAGGCTTCGCTCCCGATGTGGCGCAACTGACCGAAGGCTACTCCCTCGAACTAAGCCCGCTGGTGGCACTCGACGGATCCACAATCGACGCGGTGCTAAAATTCCAGAACGATCAGGTCGAGAAGATGTTGCCCGTGCAGCTGCAGGCCCCCGGCCCGGTGCAGCAGTGGGTCAACACCGAAGTGCCGCAGATGAGTGGCAATCGCCTGCAGGAACGATTCCGATGGCCGGCAGACAAGGTACTGCTCGTTTCGATGGGCATGGTCGCCAGCCCGACGCCCCAGCTGAAGAGCCCGCTCGCTTTGCCGCTGACCGGCAACACGGCCCCGCGAGCCGACACGCTGATCTTCATCGAAAACAAGGGCAAGGTCGTGCGAAACGTGCAGGCAGCCGGCACCGCCAGTGCCCCGGCCAAGAAGTACCACGACCGCTACTAAGGCCACCGCTGGGACCTATTTTGGGGCCCACGGCTAAGACCTAACCGCCCGCCCATCGCTCTCCGAATCCCCGGCTACACGCCGGGGATTTTTTCATGCCGGGACTTTTGTGCTGGGGGAGTGGCAATTTTCCCGATACCAGTAGTGGGCTACGGGCGCAGGGCCGCCCAGGCGGCGTCTCGACGGTCGATTCGGCCAAGATTAGAATTGAGCGTCTGTCGCCCGGCCACTTTCGCCCCCGCTGCGGCGACAATCGCGAGACCTTCCCGCCCGGCAAAATTAGCTGCCGACTTCCCGCCTTCAACCATCGAGTTTGGATCTGATGAGTTCGTCTGAATCACGTCGCGTGGCCATCACCGGAATCGGAGTCATCAGCCCGCTGGGCAACTCCAAGGAAGCTCTGTTCGATGGTCTCTCCTCGGGCAAGAACGGAGTCCGCGACATTGAGTCGCTGGCCAACTTTGAAGGCGACGTTCGCTTCGGCGGCGAGGCCGTGGAATTCACCGAACACATCGACAACTTTGGCACGCTGCCCAAGGATCAAAAGAAGATGATCCGCAAGGGCCTCAAGATGATGTGCCGGGAAACGAAGATGGGCGTGGCGGCCGCACAGCTGGCGTTCCAAGATGCCGGCATGGAAGTTGGCTCCTACGACCCCGAGCGGACCGGCTGCGTGTTCGGCTCCGACTACATGCTCACCATGCCGGAAGACTTTCGAGCCGGTGCCCAGAAGTGTGCTGATGATGAGGGCGAGTTCGACTACAGCCAGTGGGGAGGCGAAGGCCTCGGCATGGTCAACCCGCTGTGGTTGCTTCTCTACTTGCCGAACATGCCGGCCAGCCACGTGGCAATCTACAACGATCTCCGCGGCACGAGCAATTCACTGACCCAACGCGAGGCGGCCCCCAATCTGGCGATTGGCGAAGCGAGCCGGATCATTCAGCGCGGCAGCGCCGATGTCATGGTCGCCGGAGCGACCGGCACCCGGCTTCATCCCATGAACATGATGCACGCGATCGCGCAGGAAGAGATCGCCGGCAACGGCGTCGCTCCAGAGAAGGCCTCCCGGCCGTTCGATCGCGATCGCTCTGGCATGGCCCTGGGCGAGGGTGCGGGCGTGATGCTGCTGGAAGATCTCGACGCAGCCCAGTCGCGCGAAGCCACGATCCTGGGTGAGATCATCGGAGCGGCCTCATCGGCTGTGACCAAGGCCCCCAGTGTCGCCGACCGTCGGCAGGCGATTGTGAACTCGCTGCGGGCAGCCCTGGCCGACGCCGGCCTGTCACCTTCGGATATCGGACACATCCATGCCCATGGGTTGTCGACCCGATCCTGCGACGCGGAAGAAGCGGCCGCCATCGTCGAGGTGTTCGGTAGCCGAGAGGAGCAACCACCGGTGGTCGCTGCCAAAAGCCACTTTGGCAACCTCGGTTGTGGTAGTGGAGCGGTCGAATTGGCCGGCTCGCTAATGGCGATTCGCTCTGGGAAGCTGTTCCCGGTGCTGAATTACGAGACGCCTGATGACGATTGCCCGCTGAATATTGCAACAGCGGACACCGATGCGGGGCAAACGGTCGCCAATATCAACGTCACCCCCCAAGGGCAGGCGAGCGTGCTGATCGTGCGTGGGGCAGAATAAGGACGCTCCTGCTGGGCCGATCCATTTCTCACGCTCGCAATGCCGATCACCCCAGCGGTGGTAGATTCAGGCGAATCGCCAGGGTTTGCCAAACCCTCATGGGCATGTCCCGCTCGGTTGACAGGTTTCGGGGCGACAGCTATTCTTAACCGATTACGGATGCACTAAGTCTTGGTCGGAGAACGATTTCCGCCACGACACACGACGCGCCTAGGCCGGTGGCTTTTTGTAAAAGCCCCGGATGGCACGGGGATCGTCTATGAACGCCACTGAAATATTGCGAATCGTCGATGCGATTCACCGCGACAAAAACATCGATAAAGAGATCGTCTTCACGGCCATCGAGCAGGCCTTGATAACGGGTGCCAAGAAGCACTTTGGCGAAGACGAAGATGTCGTGGTGACAATCGATCGCGAGACGGGTGAACTCGGCGGGACTCACAATGGTGAGCCCTTGCACGAGGACCATATCGGTCGCATCGGGGCGCAGACCGCCAAGCAGGTGATCATCCAAAAGATTCGCGAAGCCGAACGCGATTCATTGTACGACGAATACACCGAACTCTCCGGCCAGATGATTACCGGAGTCGTTCAACGCTACGAGCGTGGCGCCGCGACCGTGCAATTGCCGAGCGGTCACGAAGCGATCTTGCCTCGCAGTGAGCAAATCCCGGGCGAGACCCACCACGCCAACGAGCGTGTGCGGGCCACCGTGTTTGAAGTTCGCAAGCAAGGCAGCCGCGTTAAAATCATCATCAGCCGTATTCGCCCCCAACTGGTACAGCGGTTGTTCGAGCAAGAAATTCCTGAAATCGCCGAGGGCGTGATCGCCATCAAGGCTATGGCTCGCGAACCGGGCTATCGCAGCAAGGTTGCGGTCAGCAGTTTCGACCAACGGGTCGACTGCGTTGGTGCCTGTGTTGGCGTGCGAGGAAACCGCATCAAGAACATTGTCGACGAACTCGCTGGCGAACGAATCGACATCGTTCGCTGGGACGAAGACCTGCAGGTCTTGATCCCCAATGCCCTGCAACCTTCGGAAGTGGACGACGTCATCCTCTGCCAGATGCTCGGTCGCGCAATCGTGCTGGTCCGCGAAGATCAGCTGTCGCTGGCGATCGGCCGCCGCGGCCAGAATGTCCGCCTGGCGAGCAAGCTCAGCGGTTGGGACATCGAGATCATGACGCCAGACGAGCTCGGCGAGCAGATCGATCGGGCCGTCGCTGGTTTCAGCGAACTCGAAGGCATGGAAGAGGAGCTCGCCGTGAAGCTCGTCGAACAAGGCTTCATGTCGTACGACGATCTTTCGGTCATCGAGCCGGATGCCCTGATGGAGATGGGTGGCCTCTCGGAAGAGGTCGTCAACAAGATCGTTGAGCAGGCCGAAGAGCGAGCTCTGGAAGCGGAGCGACTGGCTGCCGAAGCCCGTCGTCGTCAGAAAGAACAAGAGCGGATCGACGCCGCTACCGCGGCTGCCGAAGCGGCCGAGGCCGCTGAGAACGCCGCCGCTGAAGAAGCCAGTGGCGAGTCGTCCGAAGCAGACAATACAGAATCGGAAAGCCCTGAGGCGGACGCCGCTTCGAGTGATACGGCAGAATCGGCCCAAACCGATTCCGCTGATGAATCCTCGGAAGAGTCTGTCGCCTCGGAGGAAAGTAAATCAACTTAGGTCCGGACCGTTTTCACGAGACGTGTGGAGGCCCCTCGTCATGATTTAATCGGTCATTTAGGTTTCAGCCACAATCGGCTTGCCCCTCGCGGGTACTTCGGTCCGCCGGCTGGAATCGACGAAAGGAACGCAGAACTTGCCCGTTCGCATCTACGAACTCGCAAAAGAGCTGAAACTTGACAGCGGTGAGCTCTCGGACTTATGTACGAAAGCCGGTGTCACGGGCAAAGGGTCTGCGCTGGCCAGCCTGACCGATGAAGAGGCCGACAAGGTCCGCGCGTTCATGAGTGGCGGTGGCAAGTCAGCCGCCAAAGCCGACTCCTCGAACGCGCCCAAGTCGTCGAAGCCGGCCGCAGGGCGACCCGCCGGAGGCGCCTCGCTGGCCGACAAAATCGCTGCTCAAGCAGGATCTTCTACGGGTGCCATGCGTCGCGAAGACTATGTCGCTCCTGGTGGAGCTGACGCGCAAGGTCGCCCCCGCGTGCTGACGCCCCAGACGCCGGCAACGCCACCACCGGCCGCTCCCGAACCGCCGGTAGAAGAAGACATCAGCGACGAACCGCCCGAGGCTCCTGAAGCCCCGGAAGCTCCCGAGGTAACCGAGGCACCCAATGCACCCGAGCCTCCGAAGCGTCCCAAGGCGACGCCTCGTACGCCCGCTCCACCGGCGATCAAACTGGCCCCCATGCCCCAGGCTCCGGCCGCTCCGGAACCGACCGCCGAAGAGATGGCGTCGGCCCAAAAGCCCGACCTGAAGCTCCCGGCGGATGCCATTCGAGCCAGCCGCAGTGGCACCACGCCGCTTTCGGAACACCTCAAGAAGCACGAACAAAAGCGCGATGCCGAAACCAAGCCTTCCAAGGAAGGTGGCCGCGGCAAGGGCGGACGTAAGTCGCCCGAGATGCTGGATCCTTCCGAAGTACCAGCAGCTGGCAGCGGCAAGGATCGCGGCCGTGGTAAAGGGAAGGACCGTGGCGGCTCACTCAAAGACGACGACCGCGCGATGCTCGGCGGCCGCGAAGCCCGTCAGATCCAGCGCAAGCGAACCACTCCCTCTCGTGGCGACGACGACGGGCGTCGACGACGTCGCATGGGTCCGCGTCGCATCCGCAGCACCGGCACCAACACCGCCGCACCTCGTAAAGGCAAGGTCTCGGTTGAACTCCCCTGCACCGTTCGCAGCTTCTCCGAAGCGATCGGCGTACCCGCACGCGACATCCAGCGACAGCTGTTGCAGATGGAGCAGATGGTCACGATCAACTCGGAACTCGACGCCGAACTGGCCGAACTGCTGGCCCTTGAACTCGGTGCCGAGGTCGAGTTCAAGGCACCTGTCACGCTCGAAGACGAGATGCTAACCAAGGTCGCCGAACAAGAAGACGATCCGGCATCGCTGGAATTGCGTCCGCCCATTGTCACCTTCTTGGGTCACGTCGATCACGGGAAGACGTCGCTGCTCGATAAGATCATCGACATCGATGTTGTCAGCGGCGAAAGCGGCGGAATCACACAACACATTCGTGCCTACGACGTCGAGAAGGAAGGTCGTAAGATCGCCTTCGTCGATACGCCAGGTCACGCCGCGTTTACGGAAATGCGTGCTCGCGGTGCCAACGTCACGGACATCGCCGTATTGGTTGTTGCCGCCGACGATGGCGTCATGCCGCAAACGGAAGAAGCCATCAGCCATGCCCGCGCGGCCGAAGTGCCGATCGTGGTGGCCATGAACAAGGTCGACCTTCCTGGCATCGATGAGAATCGCGTGATGCAAGATCTGGCAGCAAACGAACTCTTGCCGACCAGCTGGGGTGGTGACGTGGAAGTCATTCGCACCAGTGCCATGACCGGCGAAGGTATCGATGAACTTCTGGAAATGCTGCTGTTCATCGCCGAAGACAAAGAGTATCAGGCCAATCCCAAGCGGGCTGCCATCGGTACCTGCCTGGAAGCTCAGCTTCACGAAGGTCGTGGTGTGGTCGCCAAGTTCATCGTTCAGAACGGCACGCTCAAAGTGGGCGATTGCCTGGTCTGCGGCAACGCCTATGGTCGCGTTAAGACGATGTACAACACGCTCCACACCAAAAAACAGCTTCAAGAAGCGGGTCCCTCGACCGCGGTCGATATCACCGGCCTCGACATCGCACCTGGTGCCGGCGAACGGTTCTACGTGCTCGACGACATCGCCGATGCCCGCCGTATTGCCGAGCAGCGTGAACAACAATCGCGATCTTCGACATTGGCCACCCCGGTGCATGTCACCCTCGAAGGCTTGTTCGATCGGCTCGGTCAGGACGAGACTCAGACGCTCAACCTTATCTTGCGAGCGGACGTGCGAGGATCGATCGAAGCGATTCGACAGGAACTCGAGAAGCTCGTTCACCCGGAAGTCAAATTCAAGATCCTGCAGGCCTCGGTCGGCGGAATCACCGAAGCGGACGTCCATCTGGCGGACGCCTCCGACGCGATCATCTGCGGCTTCAACGTCGTCCCCGACGAAGGCGCTCGATCGATGGCCGAAGCCCGCGGCGTTCAGATTCGAC
>CAYLRE010000216.1:0-8270 GCA_964385715.1 uncultured Planctomycetaceae bacterium | reverse complement strand
GGCGAAAGGTCGATTAACTGCCAGCCGACTTGAAACGACGGTCAGCTGTCGCGCGGGGCGTCGGCGCTTGACCCGCCGACTTCGGGCGGTTCGTTGCGCAACGCCGGCTTCGTGAAATAATGAATCAGCGATTGTAGGCCGGATACCGCAAACTCGAACTCCAGTTGCGAGAAATCGTCACCCGTCACGAAACGTTTGAGCGAGTGGATTGGGGTCCTTGGACTGTTGAGGCCCGCTCCGCAGGTGACGCCGCTTCGCATGCCCTCTTCCGCGATGATCTTCGCGGCCGCCCGATTCCAGCGACCGGCCGGGTAGCAGTAATCCACGGCCGGCTGCCCGGTCGTCTTTTCCAATCGCTCCTTGCAAATACGCGTATCCTCAGCCAACTCATCGAGGATTTCTGGGCAGAATCGATGCAGGTGTGAATGGGGCTGCATCGAATAACCATCGACGGCGGTGGCCTGCACTTCGTCATTCGTCATGTAGTCCCACACGCGTCGGCGAACCTTCTCGCTTAAGTCAACTTCGAAGGCTGCCATCATGCGGTCGACATATTCCGGACGCTCTGGGCCTTCTTGGGGCAGTTTGAAGATTGCTTGCCGCAATTCACGTAGGCAATCAAAGCGTTCGTCCTCGGTCGATAGCGGCATCGGTACTGGGAGTTCTGGCAGGCCCTCGGGGGAATGCGAAAGCCGCGATGACAAGATCGTGTGCCGCAGCATGAGCATGTCGGCACGCGTCGGCGCATCGAGTGTGGATGAGACCACGTAGACGGTTGCCGGGGCACTGAATTCCTTCAATATCGGCATAGCCGATTCGCGAAAATCGTACATCGCGTCGTCGAAGGTCAACGCCACCTGACGCGGCTGAATTGTTCCCTGGGCATGTTGCTCGACGAGAGTCTCGAGCGACACAATCCTGAAATGCTTGTTCAAGAAGACAAGACGCTGGCGTAGTGTTTCCGGTGCGAGGAAGTAATTGGGCTGATCTCGATGTTCGTCGAGAATGCTTACGCCATGCCAGCCAATAATCGCGAACTGGCGGCGGGTGAGCCAACGGGCCAACGCGAATAGGCCGATGGCACGCATCGACCACAGAGCGGCCAGTTTAACTCGTTGCTTGGCAGACATAAGAATACTCTCGCCGGGGCGAATACGTTGTATGTGAGCAGGCTGTGGGGTTACGAGTATAGGTCAGGCTCTACGGGGTCACAAGTTTGTCATCTAGTACATCGTGATCCGAGCATTCACAAAATTTGGGTCAAGCTCGCGACCAATGTCGTTACAATAGAATGCGAATGATTGAAGACTTCACCCGAGGGGCGTGTAATGCGAATCGTGAACGGGGCTTACTCATGACCGTGACTTGTCTGGCATGTGGTGCGGAATTGGATCTGATGCAGGAAGCCTGTCCCGCTTGTGGGAATCGCGGGCGTTCGTCCGGTGTGAGCGTGCAGACTGAAGGGGCTACGAGCGAGGCGATTGCGGACGGTCCGGTGGCTTCCGTTAGCCCCGTCACCTCTGAAGGCGAGGAAGATGCCTCGTCGACAGTGGAGACGCTGCCGCCCGTGAAAGCCGAGCCAAAGGCAGTTTGGTCTCGAGTCGGGACCAAGTCCAGTCCGACGGCATTGATCACGGGGGTTGTCGCAGGCTGCGCTATTCTCGACTTCTTGAGCATGCCGATTGTGTATGGTCTCGACCGCGCGATGACCGGTGATTCGTTCTTGGGCTATATCCTCGCGTCCGTTCTCGTCGCATTTTGGATGTTCCAATTTAGCCTGTTGGCTATCTGGTTTGTTTTTGCCCCCTTGCCGCTGGTATCACGTGTGGCTTTTGGAATTGGTGTTGCGATCATTGGATTTGGCGCTGTCGTGCTAGGTGTGTTCGCGACAGGTCGTCCCTATTACGGAACCCTACATTCGTTTTGGGGTGACATGTTTCAGAGCCTTGCTCCGATTCCGCTTCTTCTGATCGCTGGCCAGTTGGGACTGTGGTGCCTCCGTTTTTGGGGACGCTGGCGGATTGTGTCACTCGATGCGCCGCCGGAGAAGAGTGAGCACCAACCGCTGCGCATTCAGGACGCGATGATCGCCACGGTTGTCGTTGCCGTCGCCTTGGCAATTGCCAAGGCTGGAAACCGATTCGGGAGCGATGCCGATTACTTGCTGGCCGTCATCATCGGTTCCCTTGTTGTCATGCTCTACGGCGCCGCACTGCTGATTCCGGCCGTGTGGGCCGCTTTCCGACATCCAGCCAAACCGGAGCGAAAGGTCGTGGCCGGCTCCATTCACGCTGGTGTGGCCGTCGTTACGGTCGTGATCATTGGTATTTTGACCGGCAGGATGGGCCCTCCTGGAGAGTTCTACCTGATGCTCTTTCTAGTTGTGGGATTTCACTACGCCTATCTGTTGACGGTGCTCACTGCCTTTCGCCGCCGCGGTTACGTGTTGCGCTGGAAGGACGAATAGGGCAAGAACGTATCACGCAGCGCCGTGCTGATAGGCGTTCCGAGTTTTTTGTTTCGACGACATCTCCGCTCGTTACAATACAGACGGCATTCTCTGGCTGATCCAGCGGACTGTTTCTAAGAAACTACCGGGACCAAATCATGGCGACATGTCTAACTTGTGGGGCAGAGCTGGAGACGGTCGATTCGCCTTGTTCTTCTTGCTCAGCGACGATCGAACCGCAGCCGACTCAGGCCCAACAGCAGCCCACGGACCGCCTTTCATCGCCGCCTGAATCGATGGACGCGTCGCCGTTTGCGACCATGCCGATCATGGACTTCGCGACGGATAGGGATGTCTTGGCCACGCCTGCTCCCCCGCGGTCAACTAACTACGTGCTGCCGAAGAATAGTCGCGGATTGTTGGCCGTCTTCGTGGGCGCTTTCGCGCTGTTCGACTTTCTCGCGGTTCCTCTCACGGCGGTAATCTCCACCAGGCCCGACGAGGCCATTGTCTTCTTGATGATGGTGTTCTATTTCGCCACCTATATTGCGCAAGTGAGTCTGTTAACCATCTGGATGGTTTTTGCTCCACTAAAGTTAGTGGCTCGAGTGGCCTGGGCTCTAGGCGCCGCGGTTCTCGGGATCTCGGCATTCTTCCTGGGAGTGCTCGTGGTAACGTCCGGCGATTTCGGCCCTGGCGCGGGGATATACTTCTTTATTGGAATCACGTATTTGATCGGGCCCTATCCACTATGTTTGCTTGCCGCACAGCTCGGTCTCTGGATTATGCGATTCTGGAGGCACTGGCGTATCGTTCGAGTCGACGCGGCGGCGGATGAGGCCAAACATAAGCCGCTGCGGATTCTGGATGTCATGATTGCCACCGGATTCGTAGCCGTCGCCCTGGCCCTTCTGCAGGGTCTGAAATTCGACGGTGGTAGACAGGAGCCGCTGTACGTACTCTTCGTATTGGCCATGGCAGGTTTCACTGCGATCTATGCGGCGGCCCTGCTCATTCCCACAGTTTGGGCCGCCATGCGGTCGCCACCATCGCTGTCCAAAGCGTTCACGGCCATTGCGATCCACGTTGCCGTGATCGTCATAACGATGCTCATCGGCGCTCTGATCGAAGGTCGTGGCGGGCCGTCCGGAGGAACATGGGCCGTTTTCTTGCTAACGGCCATTATCCACTGCGCGATCCTGCTGTCGATTCTTACCGCCTTCCGACGTCGGGGCTACGTGTTGAGAAAGAAGGGGGAATAGATCCTCTCGTTATGGAGCAGCAGTTACCGCCACAGGAGATTCTTGCCGGGTTTGAGCATGTGCGGCGGCCTTTCTATCGAAAGAGGCGACGTCGCAAGCGACCGATGGCAATCCGATTCGAGATCCTCGTTGTCGTGATCTTGTTCGCGGTGATCAACGTGATCGCCTACCCCGTGTTTGAACTGGTGACCCCGAAAGCTGGCCACGCGGACGACATACTGATTGCGATATGGATTGGCCTTGCAGTATCGCAAGTGGCGTTGATCTTCACCTGGTGGGTGTTCGCTCCGGTACCGTCTGTCATACGGTGCGCTTGGGCGATCTTCGCCGTATTGCTTGCCGGTGGGGCCTACTTGCTCGGCCACTATCTAGGAACGAGGGACGACCCGCAGGACCAGCGGCAGCTTTACGAGTTTTGGATCGTTGGGCGACTCTCGCTGCCACTGATGGTGATAATCGCCCAGGCGCCGTTGTGGCTTGTGCGGGTCTGGTTCGGCTGGAGGATTGAGCACAAGGAATCGATCGACGCGCCGGCCGATCGACGTCCGCTTCAAATCCGTGACGCGATGTTTGTCATCGGAATAACGGCGGCCGCATTGGCCGTCGCGAGGGTTGCCCCGAGGCTCTACCTAATGGAGGTGTCACGTTTCCTGGCAGGCCTTGCGATGATCGCTTGCGCGGTTGCGTTTTTCTCAGTCACGGCCGTACTGCCGAGTCTTTGGGCTGGCTTGCGACTGCCGACCCGTGCTACTCGTTACGCGATTGCGATGGGCATCCCCTTTGTTGTTGTGCTAGGAGCTCTCGCGATCGTCAGCGTCGCGGCGTCGCAGTCAATGGCTAAGGCCGAGGCCTTCGGCTACTACAGCATTGTTGTTCTTACCTTTGTTACCGTCACCACGTTGTGTTTCTGGCGCTGCCGACGACGTGGGTTTGTGCTGCGCTGGGAGAATGAATAGCGCACTCGCAAGACAGCGACGCTGTCCGAAATTTCAAACCGGCGCTCTGCAAATGGCGACGCGCACGAAGCACGTTGCAATCTGGCTGCGACGCACCTTGGGCCTAGTTGTCTTTAGGCCAGAGCGACTCGATCGTGTCTTTGATGATCTTCTCGCTGCCAACTTCCGGCGGACCGAAGAATTCGCTGCGGGAGCCGGAGCCGCCCCAGTTGGGCAGTGAGCCCGCTTCGTAGCCGCCCTTCTCTTTCAGCTTCCAGGCTTCGTCGACGGCCACATAACCTTGGCCGCCATTGGTGTAGGCGAAGGTCATCGTCCGCTTGAAGGGAGCCTTTTCGTCGATCCACAGCTCGTACTGGCAGAACATCTCGTGCGGCATCGTGACCAGGCACCAGTCGCTACCGATCATCACCGCGTAGGCGTCGAAGCGGCGGGGTGGCGGATTTTCGCCGGCATCGATCAGGGCCTTGAGCTTGTTGAGATGGTCGACCTTACCTTGGTCGACATTCCCTTCTCGATCCTTGGCCGCGTCGACCCATTGCTGCCAGACTTCGACCGTGGGCACTCGTGCCGAAGGGAGCCACGATTGGGCAAACTTGACCGACAGCGTATCACCGTTGATCTCTTCGGCCTCGGCGACTGCTTTGAGAGCCGCATCGCCTAGCTTTCTGCCCGCCGCGTCGGCCAGCTCATGAGAAGAGCGGAGCGGATAGCCGTTGATGTTGCCACCACCACCTTGGCCAAATACGGCCACCACGCCTTCGCCAAGTCCCTCCTGAATCCGCCGAGCAGCCGCGCCAGGGTAGTCGGCGCTCGTCAGCCGGCTAAGGTGAGGCACGATCACCGGATGGGCCGCGTGCTGAAACAACACTGCGATTGGCTTGCCGGTCTTCTGGCTGTCGGCCACCAGGACGTTCACCCACGGCACGACCGGCCCCTTCTTGTTCACGCCCATGAAGGTGTGCCCGTTGCGCTTGTCGACCAGCCGGCGATTGAATCCAACCTGAGCATCGGCACGGCCCATTCGCAGCTTGACCGGTTCCGCTTTGGCCTTGGCTTCGGCAATCATTTCGACGACCGCATTGTGCGTTTCGTTGGTCCAGCCGGTCACCGTGTCAACGATTTCCTTAGGTCGCGGACCAAGGCCAACCGAGGAGTGGTTGTGACTGAAGGCCAGCAGCGTGTTCTCCACGCCAGTCTTCTCTTTTATTTCGGCACGCAGCTGATCGCAGGTGTCAAAGCCGCCACCGATCAGGTCGAATCCGACGATCGCCACGTGATTGCCTTGGTGGTCCTCTAAGTACAACACGCGAGCGTGCAGCGGATCGTGAACGCCTTTACTGATTCGCGGGTAGTGCGTGATCTGCATTCCGACCGGCACGGTGATATCTCGCTCAGCCGCACCTGCCTTGAATGAGAGGTGATGATCGGCCGTGGCAGTGCTGGCCGGGAGTATGCCAAGACACGCGACGACGAAGAGTACAAGGATGAGGTGAATAGGATTCCAGAAACTAACCAGTTGAGTGGCAATGGGACGTGCGGTCATGACAAATCCTCGAGCGGGCGAACAATACTGATAGCGGACGAATAGACGTAGATTGACGACGGATATGATAGCAGGTCGCCGCTACGTTCGCGTATTACTCTACAGGGTCGTCCACAGGCCCCAGAACACTGGATAGATCAAGATAGGCGATAATTGGCATCACCATCATAAGTGGGAGCAGGTAAAACAGCATTGCGATCCCCGGTACAATTGCCGCTGGCCACACGCCGATGAGGAAGCAGAGGCCGCCTAACAGCGAAGTCACGATTGTTAGGCCCAGTTGAGTGAGTGCGATGAGCAGCAACGCACCTCGATTTCCGTAGGTGATCTGTTTCGACTGTGCAAGAGCTCGAAGTGCTCCTACGCGTCGGTCAATGATCAAGAGCGGACTCTGGGAAAAAATCAGTCCCAAGAAGAGTGTGAGCGCGATTGCTGGCACCGCCCCTATCCCGATGCCGATCACTCCATTGCGAAATAGGAATTCAAAAAGCAATCCGACAGATCCACACAAGAGTGTGCCGATGACTGTGATCACAGCTCCCACAATCACGGCCAGCACGAGCAGGTGCGGTAGAGGTCGCAAGCTGACCCGCAATCCTGATAACGGTTTTCCTCGACATAGGTCCAATACCCCGAATGCTTGAACGAGGGAGATCCAGATGTTGAAGAACGTTATCACGACTGGGAACCCCACGACTCCGATCCAACCGTAATGTAGATGCATGCCCCCTTGGGTCATTCCGTGTAATGCTCCGATGGCTCCACTGATGAGTGATAGGCCGGCCGTCAGGCCAAGGATCGCAAGAGGTCTCCGCATGAAGGTACGGTGACTACGTGCAACGACATCAACGGCATCTAGGTGAGGAATCTCACCTTCTTCAAGTTCTTGGGGAAGGTCTTCAGCAGAGATCGCCGCCTCGGATGGGATGGGCGGAGGAGCAGCGTACGGGTTTTCTCTCGTCTCGTTAGACCGAGGCGATTCGTCCGCCAATTCTTGCCTTGCCTTAGCCTGTTCCGCTGCAGGGGCAGGTTTGGCCAACTTGAAGCGTGTTCCACATCCGCACTTGGCCGTGCGTCCAAGATGTGCTTCTTCGATGTTATGAGTGCCGCCGCATCCCGGACACGTTAGCGCGATCGCCATTCGTTTACCCTCATCGAAAGCGACTTCTTACAACGATCATAGAATGAAATGATACGTCTATTTCTGCTCGATCATTCTCCCTGATGGTAGCTGACAGAAAATCGCGGTGCGCACGCTGAATTGGGTTTTTAGATTTCCAATCGTCGTCAGGCCAGTGGCGGACACCATACTAGGGCCGGAGGCCGCTACGGCGACCATGATAACAGATTCCGTGGCAGCGGTTTTGGAACGCGAAATCACTACCCAGAGGGGCCTCGGCATGGTGCCGCCCGCTACCTGCGCCGCGGTCGCCGGTCAAAGATTCTTGAGGCATTTCGCTAGCATCTCTAGCAGTCGTTGTTAGACCGTTCCGGTTATTCCGATTAGGCAGGCAACTTTTGTCCGTTGTAGTGGTCGTGTCTTCTCCCTTTTCACAACTTCGCTTCGGAAACACGCTGCGCCTATTGAACGGGAATCGATCGCGGTTAAAGTCAATATTAAGCCGCTCGCGCGGGCCACTGGTGTGATGTTTTCACAACGTTGTGGAGCTCGCGGGGAGAGGCGAACGGGCCGCTCTTGTTTGGCCAAGCATCCATCGATCCGACATCCCGATTATCAGTTACCGAGCATGTCCGAATACGAATCGCAGATGACCGACGAAGTTGACCACCTCCTGCGCAACGCCCAGCTACGCGACGAGCTGGAGCCGTACTTTGATGAGGCGATTGGCCGCGTCAATGTGCATGTCTTCTCGACGCCGAAGGAAAACGAATTCCTAGAGGCGATGCTCGCCTGGGAGCGTGCTCCGGTGCTGCCCATCTCGGCGTGGTTCGACCCACCGCTTGAGGTTCCTCACCCGGAGGATATTCCGCTCAATGAGGATGGCGAGTTGCTGCTTCACGAGACTCTGTGGGACGTGATCCACAAGCTGTTCGAGAAG
>CAYLRE010000215.1:2599-8356 GCA_964385715.1 uncultured Planctomycetaceae bacterium | reverse complement strand
GCATGGGCGGTCGTGGCCCCCAAGAAATCACTCGAGGCGATCTTCTCCGGATCAAGCAAACCAAGCACCCAATCCTTGCTCCCGAAGCGATAAAGGTTCGAGGCGTTGGGCTCGTCGCTGGTGAACCGATGGCCCGGCGCGAACTCGACGCCTTCGGCAGAGTGTGTGTGGCAACTGGCACAATGGGTCTCAAACAGGCGCGCGCCCTGCGTCTTAGGATCGTTCCGCAACAAGGAAATAGCTCCACGAGCGGGGATCCCTTGCTGGGCGAGGGTAACCACGCGGTCGCTCTTCCAGTGTTCGTAGGCGACCCCTTCTTGGTACTTGGTGTAGTGCTCATACGCCTTTCGCTCCGCGTCCGAAGCATCCTCGGCCAGGCCGGCCTCGCCAACCGGATTGACATGGTCGGCCATCATCGCCTTGGTCGTCAAAAAGGCGACGCCAAGCGAGAGCGCGACGAGCAGACTGATATTGAACCGGTGGCCCAACTTCCAGCGGCCGACAAACGGCATCAGGAACAGCATCAACATGACGAGACCAGGGAAGATCAGGGTTCCCCAAATCTGGTTGTCGCCACCGAAGTACTTCAGAAACTGGAACAGGAACAGGAAATACCACTCCGGACGAGCCGCGGAATAATCGACCGCCGGATCCGCCGGCGAACCGAGCTCCGCACCGAGATGCGTCACCGCTCCGGCCGCGGCTGGTTCATCCCAGGCACCACGCACCGAAAAGAACAGAATCACGGCCAAGACCGCGAAACAGGCCACACCATCTTTAAGGATCTGATCCGGCCAGAAATAGGCATCCTTCTTCTTGTAAGGCTCCTTCACCTTCAGGCGATGGCGACGGAACATCGCGATATGGAGGATCAAGAAAAAGATCAACAAGCCTGGCAGCAGTCCGGCATGGAACATAAAGAAGCGGCTCAACGTCTGATGGCCGTACTCGGTCCCGCCGACGAGCAGCGTCTGAATCGAGGGCCCGACAATCGGCACGTTGTTGGCGATCTCCGTCGCTACCTTGGTGCCGTAATAGCCCTTCTGATCCCAGGGAAGCAAGTAACCGGTCAGCGCCAAAGCCAGCACGATCTTCATGAGAATGAGACCAAGCCAGAAATTGATTTCACGCGGCGCCTTGTAGGCGCTATCGATGACAACCTGAAAGACATGCACCACCATCAACAGAACCATCGCTTGCGCGGTGAAGTGATGGATGGCTCGCAGCAGCCAACCGCCGGTCATGACGTGCTGGATGTTGTAGACGCTCTCCCAAGCGGTCAACGTACTGGGATTGTAAGCGGACCAGAGAAACAAGCCGGTGATCAGCTGCACGAAAAACGTGAACGCAAGGGTACTTCCCCAAACGTAACGCCAGCGCGCGCCACCTGGAATATGTTCGTAGAGCGCTTCATTGACGATCTTGCGCCAACCCGTTCGGTTGTCGAGCCAATTCAGAAAGTTATGCATCTACTTGGCAATCTTCTCTGGAGTACCAGTTCGGAATTTCTTGAAGTCGACCCACACTTCGCCTTGAGCAAGACGATCTGCATCGACGTCGAGTGTGTCAAGCGACCGAGGAGCGGGACAGGTCTTGGGATTTATTCGCTCCCCATCGACCTCAAAGAAGCTCTCGTGACAAGGACAGCTAAAGTGATTCTTCTTGGCGACAAAGTCGACCATGCACCCCAGATGCGGGCAAACCGCCTGAAACGCGACGACCTCTGTCGGCTCCTGCGAAGTAAGCCGCAGGTAGACCATGCCAACCGGTTCTTCTGGAAAGCGATTGAAGGCGTCGGTCTGATCCTTGATCACCGGAAATCGCTGGGGAGAACCGTCTGTCGGAAGTGCCGCCAAAGAGGTGACGCGAACGAACTCGCCACGTTTCTTGGGGCTTGTAATCGGAAAAAAGAAAACGCGCAGTCCGGCCGCCAGCGGAATCAGGCCGGCCAATCCGCCGACAACGATGGTCGCAAATTTCACCAGAAAGCCGCGTCGGGGTTCGCTATCGCCAGACTCCGGCGACGTCGTTGCCGTGTCTTGCTCAGTCATGACAGCTCCTTACCGCGATCAATGCGGATCGTCTCCATCGCGACGGTAGAAAGAGGCGCGCGATCGAGAAACAAAAAACGGCCGGGGGGGACGCTAGGCCGGGCGAGGTTGGATGGTGGGAATCGGATCGAGGCAACCGTTGATCAATCGGCTCCAGATCAACCGACGCGAATGCTCTTAAGCCAATTGCTATGAGTCGCAAACACGACAATTCATGCAAACGACATAAACAATTATCCCATTGCTTGACATACGAAGTCAAGCACCGTTTTCTCAGCCACTTCAAACGGTCCGTCAATCGAAGCACCGGCAGCCGCTTTATGCCCGCCACCGGCGAAATTCCCCGCAACCTGACTACAGTCGAGGTCACAGCGACTGCGGAAGCTCAATTTGAAGCGACCATCCGGAAGCTCCACGAAGATCACCGCCGCTTCGACACCTTTAACACCGAGCGTGAGATTAATGACGTCCTCGGTATCGGTTGGCTCCGCGCCAGTCTTCTCAAGGTCGTCACGGAAGACGTGCGTGTGAGCCAAACGCCCGTCGAGCAACGTTTCGGTCCGCGCGATGATCGTGCCTCGCAGCTTGAGCCGAGCAAGCGAATCCTGCTCGTACAGCTCGGTGTAAATGTCCTGCGGTCGGGCGCCCGCCTCGATCAACTTGGCCCCTATCTGCATGGTGGTCGGCGACACCGAATTGAAACGAAACCAACCAGTGTCGGTCGCCAGGGCCGCGTAAAGTGGCGTGGCAATTTCCGGCGTCAACGGAACGCCCAGCTGTTCGGCAATCTCGACAATCAAACGCCCGGTCGCGGCCGCCGAAGTGTTCTTAAAGATCTCGGCCCCCAGCTCGTCCTCCCCCATGTGGTGATCGACGAGCAACTTCTTCGCCTTGGTATTTCGCACGACGTCGCTCATCGGTCCCAGCTGCGCGAACGCGCTGGTATCGCAAATAATGAGCACCTCGGCATCTTCCAACTCGGCCGCCGTAATATCCTCACCCAGCGTCTTGATCTCTTGCTCGGGATCGATGAAGGCCAGGTTCGGCGGAGTCGGGTCGCCAGTCACAACCACCGTCTCCTTACCCAAGGCCTTCAATACGCCGGACAGACCGAGAATGCTTCCGAGCGCGTCGCAGTCGGGCCGAATGTGGCTGGTAAGGATGAACTTCTGATGGGCGGAGATAATCTCTGCGAAACGTGGCCAATCGACGGACATGCTCTAAAGTGCTCCTGGCAAATTTTCTTATATGAGTTACAGAGGCCGAAAAAGTGCAAACACGCCAGACGGTGGGCGAGTATCACACGGTGGCCAAACGCTGCACTGCGACCGAATACGGCAAATCCGAACGCGACGAAGAAGACCTATCTTAGTTGGCCCCATCGCGCGAATGTTAGCCCCGCCGGACCCTGCCAGCGGCAGCGGCGGCGAACCTGGCGGCGAAATCAACTACTCAGAGGCGATCCGACAGGCCGCCTGAACGTCTTCGTTGAGCTGGGCAACCAGCTCGTCGACCGAGCCGAACTGCTGAACATCCCGCAATCGAGCCAGAAAGTCAATCTCCAAGGGCTGACCATACAGCTGCTTTCGGCATCCGACCAGGTGAATCTCGACCTTAAGATGGGCCTCACCGAAAGTCGGATTGGCTCCGATATTGATCGCCGCGACCCACGACTCGCCGTTGGTCCTGCCGCGTCCGGCATAAACGCCTTCGCCCGGAAGCAACGTGTCGATCGCCTCCAGATTGGCAGTCGGAAACCCTATCTCGGCACCGCGACCGGCGCCGTGAGTAACCATGCCGCGGATCCGATAAGGCTGAGTCAACAATCGCCCGGCGGTGCCAACATCACCATCGGCGATCAGGCGGCGAATCAGAGAGCTACTCACAACCTGGTCGGCAACCGCCGCGTCGAGCGGTTCAGAACGGAGCAAATCAGCCTGCGAAGAATTTTCACCTGCGAGCGTCTCACCGACAGTAGCGGCCTCGACAATGTCGAGCGAAATACTGGCTGCTTCCGCCAGCTGGGCGAGCCGGCTGACATCCCCCTGGCGATCATGTCCGAAGAAGAAGTTGGGGCCTTCGACGATGGCTCGGGCGCTGAGCATCTCACCCACAATGCGATCGAAGAATGCGTCGGCCGAGAGTTGCAACAGCGCCGTGTCGGTCGGGTAGGCGACCATCGCATCGACGCCAAGATCGGAGAGCAGCTCTGCCTTGCGATCGGTCCAGGTCAACGGTGGCGGAACCTCATCGGGTCGCAACAGCCGAACTGGATGGGGATCGAACGTGAACACCACCGACGGACCACCAACGTCTTTGGCGCGGGCGAGCAGCCTGGCAATGATATTGGCATGTCCTCGATGAACTCCATCGAAGTTGCCGATAGCAATCGCGCCACCACGTTCCGCTTCGCTCAGGTCGTCGAGGTCTTGAATTAGCCGCACCGTTTTACTCGCAGTCGATGAAAGTCTTACATCCGTATCGAACGAGTCATTATGAAACTGGCAGCACGCGACATCAACCGCCGTGATCGCTGGCAAATATTGGCTACCCAAGAGAACACGAGCAAGCGACTCAACAAAACAAGCGACCGGCTGGGCGACTTCACCGCTTTCCCTGCAACCGTCGGATGCAATGCATTCGCAACGTGAAACCTTTTTTCGTCAGCTGAGGCAAAGCGAAAGCCATCGCCAGGACGATAAGTATATTGAGATTCCCGTCACCCTACCTCCTGATGGAGCAGCAACAAGATCGACCAACCATGAACACAAGACACGCGCAACTTCTTGTCATGTGAGAGGTTGCGTGCCACGCGGCGCTGCTCACGAAACGAGGGTTTTTCTTGACCTGACATTTTCCCCGAGCATAGACTTGTAGTATGCGATCACACTCCTCAGAAACGATACGTCGATTCTTCTGTGGAATCACCGAGTACGCCTTCGTCACTCGCGTTGGTGTCGCCGACCCTCCACTCGTCGACTACGTGGCGGAGCTACTGACCCGCTTCATCAGCAGTGACACCGTCTATCGCGTTCGCGATCTGGCGGGACGCCGTCTCGACGAAATCGCCCTCATGATGATCGAGGCGGGCGAGCGTGTTGGCGATGCAAAGCGAGACGTCCATCGCCACGTCGGTGACTTCGCCCTGTTCTGGGCGGGCTTATACCCGGAAGCACTTTCGCAACTTCAGGCGGAAGGCAAACGCGACCAACTGCTTGACTATCGGGCCCAAGGCAAGCGAGCCTACTACATCGCCAGCACGATCCCCTCCGGCGACCAGACCGCCCGCAGCGAACTGCTCCATCGCCTTAGCGAGGAGTTCGACATGTGCGTCTACGGCCTTGGCGAAGTTCGCCGCGAATGGGAACGCCGCGACGAAGATGGCGGGAGCGACATCCTGCCAGTGCTGTTGAATTAGAAAGCGTGCTCGATCCGCTTCACCGCGCCAACACGGCGGCCCTTAGCGAACAACTCCTCCCGCTCTACTTACGTCACCAAACCCTTGGTGACCATCATGAAGACGTCTTCGAGCGTGGGATCCTTCTCGCCAAAGGAGTGCAACCGGCAGCCCTGCGCGAGCAACTTCTCCAGGAGCGATGCCACTTCCTCATCCTCTCCTTCAAACTCAACCGTCACATGGCCGTTGTCGACCTGCACGTCTCGAGTCTGCGGGGCACTTCGAATCACGCTCAGACCAATATCCTCA
>CAYLRE010000215.1:0-2589 GCA_964385715.1 uncultured Planctomycetaceae bacterium | reverse complement strand
CCAGCTCTTTCTTTTCCTCACCTTTCGAGGAGGCCAATATCCTCACCATCGACGAACCGCACATCGATAATGCGGTTGCCGCGAATCTTGCGGTAGACCTCGTCGATCGGACCGTGCATCAAGAGGTGGCCTCGCTCGATGATGCCGATCGACGTACAGCAGTCGGCCAGCTCGGTAAGAATGTGACTGGAGATCAAAATCGTCTTGCCCATGCGGCGTAGCTCTTTGAGCAGGGCTTTTACTTCAAGTCGTGCACGAGGATCGAGACCGCTGGCCGGTTCGTCCAGAATCAGCACCGGCGGATCATGCACGAGCGTCTTCGCCAGGCAGAGCCGCTGCTTCATACCGCGCGAGAGCCCACTCACAAAGTCATCCCGTTTGTGAGTCAGGTCCAACAACTCCAACACGTCACCAATAACCGTTCGCCGCTTCGATTTTCCAATCTGGTAAGCCACTGCGAAGAAGTCGAGGAATTCCCACACCCGCATGCCATCGTAGACACCAAAGTTATCGGGCATGTAGCCGACGCTTCGTCGCACAGCGAGCGGGTCCTTGGAAACGCTATGACCATTCACGGTCGCCTCACCACGCGTCGCCTTGAGAAGTGTAGCCAGAAAGCGAATGGTCGTGCTCTTCCCGGCACCATTCGGCCCGATGAAACCGAACATCTCGCCGGCACCAATTGATAGGTCCAGATTCTCGACCGCTGTGAAGTCGCCGTACTTCTTATGAAAGTTCGTAATCTCGATCATAGGACTCGTGTCAGGATGGTTGGTTCGCGATCTGTCCGATCACGCTATTTATAATCGTTCTAGCAAAGCCGCGCTCGCCTCGTCACCGTCTTGTCTTCCTATTCAATCCCAAACGGGCCCACCGACGTAGAATCGAAATCCTCTTCGTCCGCCGACTCGCCCCAATCGTCCATAAACGGCAATGCCGGTCGGCGGTGGGGCGTCGGAAGCGACTCATCGTGCCGCGGCTTCTGGCCGCTGGCAAATTTCAAATTGGCTACAACAAGCGTCACATTGCGAGATTGATTGACAACAGGGTCGATCCTCATGCCTGGTAATTGTTGGTCCGTAACTACCGCCACGAGCCTGGTGTCCCCCGGCTTCAGATCATCGAAACTCAACATCCGCTGGCGGGCCGAACGACCGTCGTTTGTAAACGCCGGCTGGCGACCATGCACAAGCTTCGTCAACGGATACTCATCCTGATTGACCTGACTGGCCTCATCGGTACTGGGCATCGCCCTGGGTTCCTGCTTGCGGAACAGCCACTCCCAGGCGATCTCACCACCGCGACTGGAAAGGTCCTCTTGAGAAACCGACGCGGTCCACTCCGGAAGCCAAGACTTGCCCTTAATCGACTTGAGTGTCGCTGGCACATTCGCCCCCGGCTCCAATGACCCGAGCGATGCTATTTGAAAGCGTTTTGAATCGTCGGTCTCGCCCACGCGACGTCGCACAACGAACGCGGCCGCCAAAGGCATGCTGGTACCGTTCGTGACTTCGATCCGTCCTCCGGCGTCGTGTGTAAGTGCAATCGATCCACCCAGGTCGACCATCTGTTCGCTATGCAGCACGCCGGTGCTATTTGAGATGACATGAAAACCGCTCATTCCCACTTTCTCATTACTGCGGTAATGAACCGTGTCGGAACCGGTATAACGGTAGGCATCCGGATCTATGATCCGAGGAGAATAGTTGGACGCTTGCATCGAGAACGGCTGCACGAGTGCCCCGGCATCGTCGTACCCCAGGTCGTATCCTGTCGAAAGAGACGTATAGAGGGCCGTGTATCGAGTCACGTGAGCGCGAGGATAATCGGGCTGCAGCTCCACAACCGCCAGCTCTGTTCGCGATCTAACGAAACCGATATCGAGCTGTGCGAAATGAATCACCAACAGCGCTCCCCCGATCGAAATGATCGGGGCGGCAAACCAGGCCCACTCGACTCGCCCAATCAGACGAAAGAGTCCCCAATTGAGCGGAACCAACACGATCAGATAACCAAACAAAACCTGCAGCACGAAGGACGCGGCCGGGATTTCGATTCCGGCGGCCACCGTCATCGACTCCCGAACCGTCTCCGCGATCGCATTGTCGTCACTCCAGCCGCCGATACCTGGCTCCGGTCGCAACTCGGCGTAATCGCCGCTCCGCGTCAACGGATAGGACACATCGTAGTCATGCTTGGGCTGCGTTTCGTAAACGTAGCCGGCGTCCCGACCAAAAAGACGGTAGTTCGTTACCAGCTGTGGATCGTATCGTCGGTCGTACATGCCCTGCCAGTCGACTAATTCCATCGCGTCGTCCAACAGCAGATCGTCCCGCTGATTCTCTGGCGTGGGGACTTCGCTTCGATCCCGAAACACACGCGCTTTGCGGCGTAGCAAGTAGGCATTGAGAAAATTGTCGAATCCCGACCACCGTTGCATCAGCTCGCGCTGGCGAAGTCGGAATGCGGTCACGACAACTCGCCCGCGGCCGACACGTTGCTCGACCACGAGCGGCTTCAGCGACGGCGTCGAGAGCAAGATATTGGGCGTTGAACCTTCATACGAATCCGACTCCTTGGGAAGCTTCA
>CAYLRE010000214.1:0-8372 GCA_964385715.1 uncultured Planctomycetaceae bacterium | reverse complement strand
TACTCGCTGCGTTTGGATGGGGGCCGCCGGTGGCTTGGCATTGATTGCAGCACTCACACTGCCGTGGCGACTTCGCCTGGTCACGCTCGGCGGGGCAGCGACTGTTGGCCTGCTCGTAGCGATTGTCTCATGGGACAGTCTGGTCGGTTTCGACGGAGGGCGGTCCGCTGGAGAGACTCGCGATTCGACGTCCATGCGGACTACGTTTGCTTACGTTTCGTATCAGATGGCCATGGACCATCCGGTTTTTGGTTGCGGTTTCGGTCAGTACCTAGGCGCGGTAGGCCCGTACCTGGAAGATCGCTCCACCAACTTGAGCCTGGGGCACATTCGCGATCACCTTCACCACATTACTCCGTTGAGCATCCTTGTCGAGACGGGAGTGATCGGCCTGGGATTGTTTCTTGCCATGCTCGCTGCTTGGGCACGCGACGCCTGGCGGTTATGGAATTCAGCCGCGGCCCCCGATTGGATGCGCGCGCACGGTCTGCTGATGTTGGGTCTGTTGATCGCGTACTTCGCGAACGCGTTGTTCCAGCCAGTTGGCCACATGAATATCGTCCACATGATCCTGTTCTTCTTCGTCGGAATTTCCAGTGGCATGGCCCGCGTGGCGATTCCGAGGACAGCGAATCGAACAAGCCTTACTAATCAATCGATGTCGCCCTGGCAGCACGCCACGGCGCCGAGTTAACAAGCCTTTGAACGACAACTGGAATGATCAGAACCCGATTGCCGGGTTTTGAAGGAGACCGACCCATGACCACCTCCAATTCATCGCTGCCGACAATCGACATGCCTGGGGACGCTACGGACCAAGAGTCGATCCGAGCAACCGGCAAGCCATCGGCTAGCGCAACGCAACCGCGTCAGAAGTCTGTCACTCCGACGTATGCCGCGATGCCCTCGGAGGCCAACGCCAAAGGCGCCGGCCAAGGAGAGCGGCGCGTGGTGTTCGCGCAGGGTAACCTCTGCTCGCAGTTTCAGCATACGAAACGTACGTTCGACTTCATCGGCGCCATGATCCTGGTGGTCATGTTCTCTCCGATCATCCTGGGAACCTTCTTGGTGCTGATGGTCACCACCCGCGGTCGTCCGATTTTCTCGCAACAGCGCGTCGGTCTTGAAGGCCGTCTGTTTCCGATGCTCAAATTTCGCACCATGCGACTCGACGCCGACAAGGTGCAGCACTTGGTCAAGAACGAGAAGGGTGGACCAATCTTCAAGAACAAGGCCGATCCACGCATCACCCGCATCGGTCGAATTCTGCGCAAGACAAGCATCGACGAGCTGCCGCAGCTGTTCAACGTGCTGGCCGGGCATATGTCACTTGTCGGACCTCGCCCGCCGATCGCTAAGGAAGTGGTGAAATACGACGTTTGGCAACGCCGCCGACTCTCGGTTCGCCCCGGACTCACCTGCCTGTGGCAAGTGAGCGGACGCTGCGAAGTGGAATTTGAGGATTGGGTCCGCATGGACCTGTGGTACGTCAAAAATCAGAGCTTCAAGACGGATCTCAAATTGTTGGCAAAGACGCCGCTGAGCGTGCTGAGCGGTCGCGGTGCCTACTAGGTGGCCGCTGGGATTTGAACCAACGAACATTGCCTTGGATCGAATGCGGTATGACGGAACTACAACTCACAACAGAACTGCCCGCACTCTCGCCGGATATTCCGGTAGACGACGTGCCGGAATCGCTGCACGCAGGGCAGGAGTCAGATAGCCAGGCGTCGCTTAATCATGGCAGTTCGGTCGCGTTGCGCCGCGTGTTGCATGTCATCAATGGCGAACACTATGCCGGGGCCGAAAAGGTGCAAGACCTGCTAGGGCTCGGTTTGGGTGCCTGCGGTTTTGAGGTCGCGTTCGCCTGCTTAAAGCCAGAAAACTTTCCCGTTATGCGACAGTCGCAAGAGGCGACGTTGCTCGAGGCAACGATGCGGAGTCGCTTGGATTTGCGACCAGCATTTCAGCTCGCTCGCGAAATCCGCGAAGGCGGCTACGAACTTGTTCACACCCACACGCCTCGTGCCGCGTTGGTGGGCCAGTTGGCTGCTCGCCTGGCGAAGGTGCCGCTGGTTCATCACGTCCATGGACAAACGCTTGTCGAAGTCGGTCGCCGTGGTATCAGCTGGATCAGTGCCAAGGTCGAACGGATGAGCCTCCGTCGTGCATCTCGCCTCATTGCCGTCTCCTCGAGTTCTGCAAACTATCTGTGTGAGCAAGGTTTCGATCGTGACCGAATTGCGATCGTTCCTAATGGTGTACCCACTCCTTTCACGATGCGGACAAGCTCGCCACCGCGAACGGGCTGGACCATCGGAACCATTGCGCTGTTTCGCCCTCGAAAAGGAACGGAAGTCTTGCTCCAGGCGATTGCGTCATTGCGTCAGCAGGGACTGCCAGTGCGATTGAAGGCGATTGGTGGATTCGAGACTGCCGAGTACGAAGCGACGGTCCGTGCCCACGTAGCGAGTCTGAATATCGCCGATGCGGTTGAGTTCATCGGGTTCCGACAAGACGTTGCTGCAGAGCTGACTCAGCTCGATGCCATGGTACTGCCCAGCTTATTGGCCGAAGGGCTCCCCATGGTGATCATCGAATCCATGGCCGCCGGCGTTCCGGTGGTTGGTACTCGCGTGCCTGGGATCACCGATGTCATTCGGCACGACGTCGATGGGTTGTTGGCGGAACCGAACAACGCGGACGCACTGGCGGAACAGCTGTCTCGACTGATCCATCACGAAGTTGACTGGTCGTTCCTTCGTGAGAATGCGCTCTCGCGGCATGCCGAGCAGTATTCCTCGGCCGCGATGGCGCGCGGTGTGGCCGATATCTATCGCGAGGTGTTGGCGGAGTAGCCGCGACCATCAAAAAGTGAACACAAATACCAAGAAGCGAGAGACTCTTACCATGACTCGTCGAATCCGCCTGTTCGGAATGGATATTCACGCTGTGCAAATGGCAGAAACGCTCGCCACTCTCCGCGAGTGGATTGCCAAGGGTGACGGAAAATGCCGCTATGTCGTCACGCCGAATACCGATCATGCCGTAATGTACCAGCATGACGAGCGACTCCGTGAAGCTTATGCCGATGCAGGTTTGGTACTGGCCGACGGATTTCCCGTTGTCGCCGCGGCAAAACTCTTGCGGCGTCCCTTGCCAGGCCGAGTCTGCGGGTCGGACCTTGTCCCGGCCTTGTTTGAGACAACCACGGAAGATCGCCCGCTACGAGCATTTCTGTTGGGAGCCGCTCCTGGAGTCGCGGATCGGGCCCGAGACGAGGTGCACAAAAAATGGCCGTCGGTCAATATTGTCGGAACGTATTGCCCGCCACTTGGCTTCGAGAAAGACGACGAAGAGAACGCCCGAATTTTGGAGATCGTGGCTGAGGCCAAGCCCGACGTACTTGTGGTTGGTCTAGGAGCTCCCAAGCAGGAACTGTGGGTGCACCGCTTCCACAAGGAAATTCAGGCTCCCGTAGCCCTCTGCGTCGGCGCGACAATTGACTTCTTGGCCGGCGAGAAAGCCCGTGCTCCCGTCTGGATGCGGCGCACTGGACTGGAATGGCTGCATCGCTGCCTGAGCGAACCGAAACGTCTGGTTCGCCGCTATGTGCGAGATGCGATCGTCTTTCCGCAGCTGGTTTGGCGAGAATGGCGAAGCCCTGCCTAGACTCGCGGTCCGCCACATCCGTTTCCGCCACGATGGGCACCGGGAGTTGACGCATTCGCGTCGAGCCCGGCCCTGCGTCTATTGTCGCCAAGGTACCCTGTGCGGCATACTGTTGTGCTCTGGGCCATGCATGGACCCTCTGTTAGGGTCACTTTGTGCTCGCTAAATGGAACTGCTGGGACGAGAGCGTGACGAATAAGAATGCGATTTGTCTGGTCACCGATCGGCTGCATGCCGGATTTTTGGGTGCGATGGGCAATAGTTGGGTCCGCACTCCCTCGTTCGATCGGCTTGCCAGCGAGTCGCTTCTATTCGACACGGCAATCATTGACAGCCCCTGCTCAGAAGAGCTCTATCGAGGTTACTGGCAAGGTCAACATGCCTTGGAATCCCAGGTCAGCAACAGGGATTCTCCAGATGGAAGTCTGCCTGGGCGGCTTGCTTCGCGGAGCGTGCGAAGTGTCTTATTGACGGATGATCCATCGATCGCTTCCTTGCCGATGGCCGATTTGTTCTCAGAGCGGGTCGTCGTTGAGGTTCCTGAAGTAGCCGAACTGGCCAGTAGCATTGAAGAGACAGCACTCGCGCAGTTCTTCGCCGCGGCGATTTATGCCGTTGAGCAACTGAGTGAACCGTCGCTCGTATGGCTACACACGCGGGGAATGAACGGGCCTTGGGACGCGCCGCTTGAACTTCGAGAGGCATTTGCCGACGAAGAGGATCCGAATCCCCGCACGTCGGTAGATGTTCCGCATATACAGCTGGCGGCGGATTATGACCCCGATGAATTGCTGCCGATTACACAGGCGTATGCCGCGCAGGTCGCGGTTTGGGATGCCTGTCTGGGAATGCTGGTTGGTGCCCTGGATGAATCGCCTGTTGGTGAGCGGACGTTGCTGAACGTGGTGGGCCTACGCGGATTCCCCTTGGGAGAACATTTGACCGTGGGGGCCGAATCGGACGCATTGTATGGGGAGCTACTCCACGTCCCTTGGGTAATGCGCTGCCCGGGCGGACAAGCCACTTCGATTCGTAGTCACAAAATCGTTCAGCCACCCGATCTGTTCGCAACGCTCTGCGAATGGTGGGCTGTTGATGAATCGGTTCACGCGTCAGAGAGGCCGCCGTTTAGCGACAGTTTGTTGAAACTGTCGAATACGAAGGAAGCCTGGTTGCGAGATCGAGCTGCTTCAATTGGCCCAGGCGGACAGCAATCGCTTTGGACGTCGGTCTGGTTTTGGCGCCGCGTTGTCGACGAGAACGTTGGTGTCGGCGAGTTGGTCGAAGAGCTGTTTGCCAAGCCGGATGATCGCTTCGAAGTCAACGAGGTGACGGCGCGGTGCGGCGATATTTGCGAGCTGATGGCTGTTGCCTTCGACGAGATTCGACAAGCTGCTAGCACTCCGCGCGACGAGCCCGCGGAAGCACTCGGTGAATTGGATTGGCGATTAACCCAGCGCGTCGTCTGAGAAGCTGTCGAGAAAGATTGCCAGAGCGATTGGTTTTTCTCTAGATTTCCAGTAGCGCGGACCTGCACGATGCGAGGTCACTTGGCGGTGCTAGCAGGGGACAATTTCAACGCTAGCAGGTACCTTCACAAATCGCCAAATGTCTCTGGCGTTGGGCCGCGTCTCGGCCCTATAATCCGCCTCCCAAAAAGTGCGTGAACTCGTTGCGTAACCATCGGTTAGCATCGACGTTCGGCGCCACGAATGGACAAGGAGGTCCGAGATTTTGCGCCCCGCTTTCGCGCAGTTGCAACGAGTCGCGACGAATGGAACGTCTCGCCTCGCCACGCAGCTGTTCACAGTCGTTTTCTTCGCGCTGTCGATGTGCGCCACGTTTGCGCGCGCCGAGAGTCCGACGATGCGACTGCGTGTTGCTTGGGGAGATGGGCCTTCGGCCGCCTGGCGAGGCACGATTGCCGTCGACCGTGGCACGATCACTGAGATTACTCCGCTCGGCGTTGAGGCGGATGAGCCAGGTTCAATGTGGCTTGAGGCGGGGCAGGCTCATGTTCAGCAGCGCAGCGCCCGGACTTATGACGGTCTCGATCTAACGCTTGCCGCTCCGCTCGACGCGAGTCTGACAATCTCACTCCAGTCGAACGACGCTGTTCCGCTAGAGACGATCGAGCTCAAACTGTCGTCACTCATCTCACAACACCAAGAAAGATCGCTGGACGAAGCAGGCACTCGTCTATTCGTGAGGCGAACCCCGGGGGATCGGCTACGTGTCGAGCTGGCAAATCCGTCACTCGTGATGAGTCCTGGTGAGCAGCTCATGTTCCAGCTAACGCCGGTGCTCTTCGGTCCCAATGTGACAGGGCAAGTCGATCTTCGTACCGAGGTTCGCTCGGCCCGCGATGACCGAGTGTGGTCCAAGACATCCCAAACGATTGACGCACCGCCGGCCGATGGTGCCGGGCAGGCGATACCGATCACGGCTCTCGCTCCGGAGCAAGAAGGTGCCTATGACATCGTGCTGACGGCTTCTCAGCCGAAGCCTCGGCGAGGCTTTGCACAAGTCAATCCTCTTGCCGGCAATACGAACATCATCGCCGAGAGGCGAATTCAGTTTGTCGTGTTGGCTGATCAGGCTCCTGAGATTCACCAGGATGCGACGGAGCCGGTTACCGTCGTCGACGAGATCAAGGCTGGCCGACAGTGGTGGAATCGTGTTCCTAAGTTGGGACAGATTCCGGGACTGAATCGACCGCTTCCCGGACTTCAAGACAACCCACTAAAAAACGGGAACGTGCAACCCTGGATGCATCCACAGCTGGGCGAGCTAACTGCGATCGATGCCAGTCCGGCGGATGCCGACCTTAACTGGGTCGCCTACTCGCTCGACGTGAAGCAGCCAGGCCAGGTTCATGTTCTGGAGGTTGAGTATCCGGCGGACGTTCCTCAACAACTTGGTGTTAGTGTGATCGAACCGAACGGAGCAGGAAGCGTTGGCCCCGTTAGTCTCGATTCAGGAGTTCACGTTCCCAGGCACGGTGCCAAAGAGGGGAGCCGGCTCGGTGTGCACCGCTTGATCTTCTGGCCACGCACCGACTCTCCTGTTGTGCTGCTTACCAATCAAAGTCAGAAGACACAGGCGGCCCACGGTCGGATACGGGTGCTAGGGCCGAAGCAAATCGAAGTTGGTGGGCTGCGACTCGGTGGATCTGCCCGTAGCTACCTGCCGAAAGCCGAGCTGGCCCGACCGGCGCCGAATGGCCGGATGTTGGCGGCTTATCTCCAGCGTCCGTTTCTTCCGGAAAGTTTTTCGGCGTCCGAGGCATACGATTCCTGGAGTGGACGAAGTCTCGACGATTGGCTGACCTTTTACCAAAGTGGACAGCGCGCGATTGGTTACTTGCAACACGTCGGCTACAACACGCTCGTCGTCTCGGCGTTCGCGGACGGAAGCACGATCTATCCAAGTGATTTGTTGGAGCCGACGCCCCAGTACGACACGGGAGCGTTCTTTGCGACTGGCCAAGACCCAGTTCGTAAGGATGTTCTGGAGATGTTGTTCCGGATGTGTGACCGAGCCGGAGTTCGTCTCATTCCAGCGGTTGACTTTTCGTCGCCGTTGCCAGCGTTAGAGGCGGCACTGCGTCGTGGTGAAGGAGAGGGCGTCCGCCTGATTGGCAGTAGGGGACTACCCTGGGCTGCTGAGCATGGCGGTGCCAGCCGTGCGAATGGTGATAACTCCACACGGCATGATGCCGTGCAGTACAACCCGATGAATCGTCAGGTTCAAGAGGCGATGCTCGGCGTGGTTCAGGAAATCGTGCAGCGATACCGCCACCATCCGTCGTTTGCTGGGCTTATGATCGGATCGTCGGACAACAGTTACGCTTTGCTTCCTGGCGACGAATGGGGCCTCGATGACCATACAATTGGTCGCTTCAGTCGCGATACGGGGATCCAAGTTCCTGGCGAAGGCGAATCGCGCTTCACGGAGCGGGCCAACTTTGTTCGAGGACAACATCGCGAGTCATGGCTCACGTGGCGTGCCAAGCAGGTCCAGGCACTGCTCACCGATATGCGACGCAACGTGCAGGAGATTGGTCCAGATGCCAGGCTCTTTGTGTCCGCCGAGAGGCTGTACAACAGCCCGGAGATAGAAAGGGCCGTCCGTCCGACGCTTCCAGGGCAGGCGACCGGGCAGCAGTTGCCGCTCTCGATTGGTCTCGATCCGGGGTCCTATCACAACGATCCGCATATTGTACTTTTGCGACCGAGAAGTATTGCTCCGGTACCGACGGCCTCGGAGGATGCGGTTCGCCGACAGTTGAACGATTCCGAGCATCTTGAGGCCAGTTTTGCCAACGCCGGTAGCCTCGGCAGCTTATTCTTGCATAAGCCACTTCGAAAGCGTCTGGCATCCTTCGATCAAGTAAGTCCTTTTGGATCAGACAAGACATACGTTTCGTTGGCGACGCAATTGATGCCTTCGTCCGCGGACAATCGCAGGCGATTTGTTCGCGCCCTAGCGGCGCGCGATGAGCATCTTTTTGTCGAAGGGGGAAGGACGCTGCCGCTTGGACAGGAGTCTTCCCTGCGAGACGTTTTCAGGGTGTATCGACAATTGCCGGCGGTTCCCTTCGAAACAATACCAACCGGCGTGCAGCCGCTAGTGCTTCGCGTGGCGACTCACAAAGATGCAACGTACGTTTACGTGGTGAACGATTCTGCTTGGCCGGC
>CAYLRE010000213.1:0-8420 GCA_964385715.1 uncultured Planctomycetaceae bacterium | reverse complement strand
CTCCATCCTCAGAAAATTGACCGCTCCATTGAAATCAGATTCACCCGGCTTGTTATTGCCGCGCGCGCTCAATAGCTCGTACGCCATTTGGTCGTAAGGGCGATTCGATCGCAACGCCTCGCGAAGGTACTGCTGCATGCCGGCGCGATTGGTGAGACTCTGCCGTTCGTTGCCCCCGTTGCGCCCGATCAGCATCGTCGTCCACAGGGTCGTGGCGTTTCGCGTGTAGTCATCGAGGTACATGCTGCCAAGCAGATCATCGACCAGCCGACGCCGCTTATCGGTCGACCGGTCGTTCAGAAAACGGTCAAGCTCTTTTACCGACGGAATTCGACCCGCGACATCGAGATAAACCCTCCGGCACCACTCACCCTCCGTCGCTCGCTCGGAGGAACGAATCCCCTCGTCCTCCCAGCCTTGGCGAATGTACTTGTTGATGGCCGCGACCTGCTCAAGTGCATGAGCAGCATCCGACAACTCCTCTGACTGCGCGGGAGCCACAGCCAAGAAACCCACCAAAGCAAGAGTCGGCACCAAGATCGATCGCTGAACCCTCGACCAGACCGTCGTTCGGGCGGGCGCAACCCTCCATGCTAGCAACCAGCGGCTGAAGACATGCATCGACCGGATCCCTTGGTGCACATGGATTCGCATAGAAGTTTGAACCCCGGAGTGGAACATTCGTTCCGCGACCTCCGGACATTGCAGGACATCGGGCTAATACCAATCTTCCTGCCGAGGATAAACGGCTGCCAAATAGCCGCTCCCTCTTGGATCCTAACACAGAGACCGCGAAAACACCTACGAGCGGTGTTTATCCCCATTACAGGTGACTGAACGGCCCAACTGAACGGGAAACCAGAGCCAGCAAGGAAGAACGATACAAGGCAAGAGAAGAAAGCCTTTTGAAACCAGTAGAAAAAATCTAAGAATTGGGACTTCGCCCGCGACTTGGCCCTGAGTCCACCGGCGTCCCGATGTTCATTTCTGATACATGTGTTCAATTTCGATACGCGCAAAAAGAAACAGGCAAGCGGGATCCCTTGGTGCTCGGGTTCCCGGCTTGCCTGCTTAGGAGCGGATTGAGTTCCGGTCAATCGCTCCAAACTCGCCTCTTCTCGTTCTCTTTGGTGCTCTTCTCTGTCGCGTCCAAAGGACGCTAAGTGTCGACGTCTGTTAGGGTTGTGATCGACCCAAACCAGCCTCTTCGTTTGACCGGCCCCAGTACGATTTGCCTCTTCGTCTGTTCCGACCCCGACTGCTTTCGTCACGCGAAAGAGAACGAACCCGCGTGACTGAAACAGACTAAAAGCAAACCCCGTGCCAAATGAGTGCCGGACTCGGCCGGTACCGCGGGGAGGCACCAAGTCATCAATAGAAGCTGATTGGAGGTCGGCGGCTCAAGGAAGGCGCCATAGAAGCAGCTGTACCGTACTACGGTTTGTTACGTCGGATTCGCCGCGACAGCAACTGGGCAGAACGAACGCCAGAGAGAAGCAGTACCAGGCCCATTGGAGCCAGCAAGGTAGCCAACACGAACTGGCCTTTGGTGAGGACACCTTCACCTCGCTCCTGAACGACCCCTCCCACGGCACAGATGAAAAGTACAGCCACGATCACAGCCACTAGAATCTGTGTGGCACGATGAAATTGATGCCGATTTGCCTGCTGAGCCGAGGCGATTTCTCGATCTTCGACTGAGTCGTCCACAGCGTTGGTTGCTCCGAAAATCGTCGTTAGGGGGCGAGCGGCCGAATCCGCGAGATCACGTCCTCTTGGGTAAGCGACTCCCCGACCGGAAGTATCACGTACTTCGCCTGATCTGCCGAACAGTCAAGGATCACTTGCCGCGAGTTGGGGGCGGAATAGCCGTCACTGCTAGGCTCATGCCCATGGATCAGAATCTTCGCGTTAACTTGCTCCGCGAAGGCGTCCGCATTCTGCTGTCGGAAGTCTCGCCCCCAGACAAAGGAAAACAGCGGGCTGTCCTCCACAAAATCGTCGTCTCGAAGCGGACGATCAAAGATCTCCGTCGCGAATTTCGCTTGATCGACTTTGTCCGGCACCGTGTGACTGATCCAGATTCCCTCTGGCACCCGAATCGCTAGCGGTAGCGTCTTCAGGAATGGCACGAACGCCTCGCGGACTTTGTTGGTCGCCGGTCCGTACATTTCCTGCATGCCGAATCGGAACATCAGGTTCAGCATCTTGCCATGCTTGACGATCGGATAATCGGTCATCTCTGCAAGTTCGTGATTACTGATCAAGAAGTGAACCTGTTCCGGGAATTTCGCTTTCAACGACGCCACGTCCTCGAGCATCTGATGCGACATGCATCCGCCAGAGATGGGATAGGTCGGTCCGCCGTGGCAAACTTCCTGAAGCACGAGATGGCGTCTTGGATGTGCCCCCAGATCGGCGATCTGTCGAATCCGGTTGAAATTGGCACGATGGCCGTGCAGATCGGCCGTGACCATGATCTCATTCGCAACATCCTTCGTCAGCTCAATGACGTTCCCCATCCGCGCGGGGTGATTGGTATTGGCGCGAGTCGCTTTGGCGAAGGTATCGATCACGCGTTCGATATATTCGATTGTGGCAACCATTTCAGGGGTAAACGATCTACTCTAGGACCACGGCCGCGAGCACCGCTAGCAGCGGCAGTCACGCCAGGATGTCGGTTTTAACGATTGTCTGGATTCTGCGGTTTGTGACGCCGATATCTTTGTTGGAGGATCGTAGCTATAGCCTTGCCCAATTCGGGCATCGCGCGGAGGGATCCGCGAATCAACTCCGCGAGGGGGATAAAATGAATCGAATTTTGATGAGCGTCTGTGCGGTCGTGATACTCGTTGGTGTCAGCGGCTGCCACTGTAACCGAGGTTCCTGTAGCGACCGTTGCTATGACTGCGACAAAGGGCTACTGGGCCATCTGGCTGATAAATTCCATGGCGAAGGCGATGGAGGTCACCTTGGCCTAGGCAACGGAAATGGCCACTTCAACCGAGGCGCCGGCGGCCCCTATGCCGCAGGCCCCGCATCCGCCGCAATCACGTACCCCTATTATACGACCCGGGGACCACGCGATTTCCTGGCCAAGAATCCGCGAGGCATTGGGCCCTAACGGCCACAGCGACTCTTAACGAGCCCCGAACGACCTGCGTTCAAGAAATCCAATTGCCGCGGTACTGCGAAGCCAATCATTGGCCCGCATGCCGCGGCATTTTTTATTGGTCACCGTCGCCAGTGACCTGAGACTCCTTCGGCTCTCGTCTACGCGACTCGCTACACTCGCCCCAAGACGAGTGAAATGTTCTGTCCGCCAAACCCAAAGCTATTGGTCAACGCCAAGTCGCACGTTGCTTGACGTGCTTCATTGGGAATGTAGTCCAAGTCACAGACCGGATCGGGCGTCTCGTAATTGATCGTAGGCGGCAGAACACCGTCACCGATCGCCTTCAGGCAGATGATCGCTTCGGTGGCGCCCGCGGCGGCAATTAGATGCCCCATCATGCTCTTCGTGCTCGAGACCGGCACCTTCTTAGCCAAGTCGCCGAACACTTCTCGCACGGCCAATGACTCAACCTTATCGTTTACGGTCGTCGCGGTGCCGTGAGCGTTGATGTAGTTGATATCCTCGAGACCGACTCCGGCATCCTCGATAGCCATCTTCATGCAGCCGATGGCACCACGTCCTTCCGGATGCGTGTCGGTGATCCGGAAGGCATCGGCGGTCGAACCGTAGCCTTTAATTTCTCCATAGATTTGAGCGCCACGGGCTTTCGCGTGTTCGTAGTCCTCAAGCACCAGCATGGCGGAGCCTTCGCCAAGCACGAAACCATCGCGGTCTCGGTCAAACGGACGCGAGGCACGCGTCGGCTCGTCGTTGCGAGTCGAGAGAGCGGTCAGCAAATTGAAACCAGTCACGCCGAACGGGTGGATCATGCTGTGTGTGCCACCGGATAGCATCACATCGGCATCACCACGACGAATGATCTCGGTTGCTTCACCTAACGCTTGGCTACTCGCAGCACAGGCGGTCAGGCAATTGGCATTCGGCCCCTGGGCGTTGAACATGCTCGCCAGATGACCGGCCGGCATGTTCGGCTCCTGCTCCAACTCCCCAACGGGATCGAGCATTTCGATACCGGCCTGAATGAATTTGGCGACGTCGATTTGGTCCGCTTCCAGCGAACGCAGGATCATCTGCGAGAATGTCTGAAAATCCTGTTGACCTTCGCCGCTTCCCAGATAGACACCGAATCGCGTCGGATCAACGCCGTTGTCGAGCAGTCCGGCATCGCGAACCGCCTGTTTAGCAGCACCGCCGGCGAATCGGGTATGACGACCGCGATGTTCCCACACGGCGGCATCTTCACCTTCGTCGGCGATATTCCAGTTCTTAACTTCTGCGGAGAACTTCGTGGGAAACTCGCTGGCATCAAAGACCGTGGTCATGGCCACGCCCGAGGCTCCCTCCTGAAGATTCTTCCAGAGTTCGTCGACACTGGTTCCCAGTGGAGTCACGCAACCCACGCCCGTTACAACAACACGACGTCTCATTGCAAGCAACCTTTCGCCTTCGCCAAGCCTATCTCTAAATCTAAATTCTGGCACTGCGAAATGCCAACCAAACCGCCTGACAGACGGAGCCGATTACGACGCGTTGGCAGATCCTTCAGCCACCGCGAGGTGACGAGGAATCTGAATTCGCTCTCCCGATTCCGTCACCCCGACGTCATACATCCCTAGAGTTCGCAGCGTGATCGCAAAGTCACGTTCATCGAAGAGCCCACCGCCAGCGCCTTCGCGGTCGATATCCGCATGGGCGAAGATGACCTCCATCTCTGCGTGGAGGCGTTCGCCAACGTGGCTCGTCACCACGGCACGAGCACCGCCTTCATCGATGCTCGTCAACTCCGCGTGATAGGTCAGCGTCTCGCCAGTGACGGCGAACCCCTGAAACTCGACCTTGGCGACCTTTGCAAGAATCACGCTCTCGTTGAAACCATAGTGTTCACCAGCTAGCAGGCCAGCGGTCTGCGCCATACCTTCGATCACCAGCGAATGAGGCATCGCTGCCAGCGGCGGCAGGTAATCGTGCAGATGATCTTCCGACAACGAGACCGTCTTTACCGCAGTCGCCCGCTTTCCGCTCTCAAATTCGGTAAATCGATCGATCCAAAACCAGCGCATTAAACCACTCTCAAAGCTGCTCCAGGTCGACCACGGCCAACCCAAAATCCTCTAGCCGATTCGCAAGTCTTAACCGTCCAACTTGCTGGCGACGAAATTGCACATATCCTGAACCTTCAGCTGCGTGGCGAATTCCTGAACTTCAGGATTCTCCTCGAAGCCGGACAGGTCGGCGAACGGCATACGCTCCTTCAGGAGCGCCAAACCTTCGGCATTGATCTTGCCGTCGACGACATAGTCGGCACTCGTGAGGATGTCCTCGGGGAACAGCTCACCGCGGGGGATGCTGATGTCAAAACCCTTCTCCAGACGGAATACGATGTCCAGGAAGTCGATCGACTCGGCACCAAGATCACCAACCAAGGTGGCCTCTGGGGTTACTTCGTCGTCGTCCACCGCTAGGGCCTCGACCAACGCTTCTTGTACCTTCGAAAAAATTTCATCGCTCGTCGCCATCTTCGGTAGTCCTCCAAATTAATCGATATTGAATCTTTTAGTCGCCGTACGCACTTACGATGCGGCCACGGCCTCCGCTTTCGACTTCGCCACGGCTTCCGGCCCGCGAAGCAGAATGAATTGATCTCGTGCCTCGTCGCGAGCATAGTCGTCACGAGGTTTCTGGATTGGATCCGTATCCGCCAGATTGAATTTCTCAAGGACAATCCGGCCACTTACACATTGCTTCTCGCCAACATGCCCGGAAACCTTGAACGTTGTTTCGTTGCCTTCCGACTTAACGACGGTCGCCTGTAATCGCAGGGTGTCTCCAGGAGACACGAAGCCAGAGTACTTGATGTTCCGTGCCGACTTCAGCATCACCGCAGAGTGAGCAAAATCTTCTTCCTCACGCATTAGCCAAGTCGCCGACTGACTCATTGCCTCGACCATGAACACGCCAGGCAGAACAGGAAACTTGGGAAAATGGTCCGCCAAGTATTCTTCGGCCAGCGAAAGACTCTTCGACGCGACAATCTTTTCACCGCGTACAAGTTCGTGAATTTGGTCGATCAGCAGAAATCGCATGGGCTAACTACAGCTGTGCGGTGGGAGGTAGGAAGGCTCGTGATCTATCAACAGCACAGTGGCGGCCGATTTGAGGCAATTTAAGCCCCTCAGTTTAGCCCGCTGGGGGCAAAACCTCAACGGAGCACGACACCTGGGACGATGCCTCCAAGAATGCCGCAACCCGAGCGCAAATCGACTCTCTCAAGGAACTTGCCGGGCGTCAACTTGGGGGACGGGGGGAACACGAACGCGCAATCAAGACGGGAAAGGATGTATGCAGTCTTCTGGACGGCAATAGCCTGTTACATCGACGCTTTCGGCCTCGATCATAAAACTGCCATTTTGGCACACGCGGCATGAAGACGCAGGCGACTGCCATTATGACATAGCCAGAATAAAATCCCGAACGTGACCACAACACCCAGAATACATGTAACCATTTACTGTACAACATCTTACATCGACTACAACCCATTTGGCACGCCTCGTGCATATACCCTGTGCGGAAAATGAGCCGCTCGGCCACCGCGTCATTAATTGGTGCAATCGCAGAAGACTCGGACAGGACACCGGCTCTGAGAACTCAAAGGAGGTAAGACCATGACACGAATCGCACACAACCTGCTCTCCCCGCTGGGTGGCGTCAGCCGCGACTTTGATCGCGTTTTCTCCGGCATCTTCGACCGGGACTTCGGCCTCCACGAGGTCGGCGACGGACGGGCCGCATGGCTTCCTGCGATGGACGTATCGGAACAGGATGACGTTTATCGTATCGAAGCAGAGCTCCCGGGTTTCAGCCTTGAAGATATCGACGTCACGGTAGAAGGCCGCAAGGTCACCGTCTCCGGCAAGAAGTCGCTAACCACCTCGGCGAGTGACGAGCAGCCGGAAGCCGACAAAGAAACGACTGAGCCGACCTATCACGTCCGCGAACGACGAGATGGTTCGTTCAACCGCACCGTGACGCTGCCGGTTCACGTCGACCCGGCGAAGACCGCGGCGTTATTGCGTGATGGAGTCCTGACACTAGAACTTCCCAAGGCGGAAGCAGTGCGTCAGCATAAGATCGAAGTGCAAGGCAGCTAACCGCTGCAGCAAAGGTCACGTCTCTATACGCTGACAATAAAACACCCCTGGGATGAGTGAAACCACGTCCGCTCGCCCCAGGGGTTTGCTTTTCTACTGCGATGACCGTCTCGTCGGCAGCAATTGCCAACCCAGACAGGCAGCGGCAGCTTAGTGAACCCGCTGCCCCGGCACGGCACCTTCATCCGGGCTAAGCACGAAGACTTCTTTCCCGCCCCCGCCGGACGCGATCACCATTCCTTCGCTCACACCGAACTTCATTTTGCGGGGAGCCAAGTTAGCCACGCAGATCACCAGCCGGCCAACCAAGGTCGCCGGATCGTAAGCCGCCTTGATACCGGCGAACACGGTCCGCTGCTCTTCGCCACCAAGACTGAGCTGCAACTTGAGTAGCTTGCGGGCCTCGGGCACTTCTTCGGCGGACACCACGCGGGCGACACGAAGATCGACTTTCATAAAATCATCGATCGTGCACTCCTCGGCCAACGGCTCTGCCGCCAGGGCATCTCCGCTATCGGTGACCTGAACTGTTTCCGTCGACGCCTCGGCTTCTTCACGACTTTCTTCAACCATGGTCTGTACCTGTTTCTCCTCAACTCGATTTAGCATGTGCTTAAATTTCGCGACGGGCGTTCCGCAAAGCGGCATCTTCACCTCGTCCCAATGTTCAATCGGCTTCCCAAGAAGCTCGCCTGTTTGTTCCGCCAACTTCGGCAGGACCGGCGCCAAATAGATGGCCAATTGCCGGAATAGATTGAGCGCCACCGTGCAGACATTCTGCAGCTTCTGCGCTTGCTCAGGATCCTTCCGCAGCTTCCACGGTTCGTGGTGTTCGACGTACGGATTCGCCCGATCCGCCAGAGCCATAATCCTTCGCATCGCCTGGTTGTAGTCACAGGCTTCGTAGGCGGCGGCGATCGCCTCGCCTTCGGCGGCGGCCTCCTGGAACAAGCCACCATCGTCCGGGTAAACGTCCGAAAGCCCCACGTCCTTCACAAACTTCGCGGTACGACTGGCGAGATTGACCACCTTGCCGACCAGGTCTGAGTTCACCTTGGTGACAAACTCGGAAAGATCCAGGTCGAGGTCATCAATCCGCGACGTTAATTTGGATGCGTAGTAGTACCGGAGAT
>CAYLRE010000212.1:2054-8431 GCA_964385715.1 uncultured Planctomycetaceae bacterium | reverse complement strand
ACGGCACAGCTCGTGGCATGACGGAGGATCGCGGACATCCGTTCGTGCCGGGTCGCGGCGTATACCAGCGAAACCGAAACCACGAGCGGCAAGGCGTACCAAAGACGGTTTGTATCCGCCTGAGCAAAGAAGAGCAAGGATTCGATCATGACTTCGCTCGAGCCTCTGCGGTTGCGGCGGGGATGTTCTTAGCGGCCAATTTTTTCTTTTCCTCATCGCTACGAATGACGGACCCAATCGGTCCCCCAACCGCATCGAAGATGACAAGGAGATTCAGAATTCCAGCGATCATCGTGTAGACGGTGCCAAGCTCGTAGTAACCGTGATACTGGGCGTGCCAATCCGACTCTTCGTTGCCGCCGCCAAATCGATCGCTCAGCTCCGGGGCAACCATGAACTCGTCACCGAATGGCTGATTGAACATCGTCTGCACGAGTGCTGGCCACGCAGGCACACCCGTCCAGAATTGGCAAACGTAATGCCAGCGCTGTTCCAAGATTGGGGCATTGGGACGCCACTGAGCATAGACAACTTTGCCGCCGCCGATGCTCCAGCCGAAAAAGTACATCGGCAAAATGCAGACCATGAACAAAACGGCCTTAGCGTACCGCTGCTGATATAGGTGACCCAGCCCGGGCAGCAAAAGCGCCAGCCCGGCGGCCAGAAGCGGGTTCTTCAAATCAACCTGCTCAAACTCTTCGCTGGCGTCGGCGGGCTCTTCGTTGGTCGTGGCGGGGTCGGTCAACAGATCTGCCTTTTTCAAAAAACGAGCGTGGCGTGACCGGCATCGCGTGCCAGTGCCATCTTGGCCTGGCGTCAATCTGTCCGATCAAGCGACCCATTCTATGCGTTTGTGGCCACTGTGCTAAGGTGGACTTCGCCCTAGGCAGCAGCCGATTTGGAGAATCGAGCTCTAAATGGGCACCAAATGACGGTATCTCCCACAATTCTAGGCCGACAGATCATCCCAAATGGGTCGCCAGACCGAGAGGTTTGGCCACAGCGCCGCCGCAATTTGTTCGGCCTTCGCCGTCGACGGTGTGATCCGTCCTTCCTGGAACGCCGTGACCGCATCGTCGTAGCCAGCCAGCAAACGAATCCAGTTACCACGATCACAACGTAGAAAATGGCGGCCAGTATGGTCCGATTCAATCCGCGCCTTGCGACCGCGAATGACGAGTTTCTCGCGTTCGCCGGCGGTTTCGATCCCTAGCTCGCACGGAAGCGTCATCCCCGCACTGCGAGCGCGCGCCGCCAAGTCCGGCCCAACGCGGGCCATGTGGCGGTCGATATCCGGCAACCAGATCAACATCGTTTCGCCCGGCAGTGCTTCTCGCGGGTGAAATGAACCACCGGCGGTAATGAAGAACTCGTGCAATGGGGAACTCTCAGGGGCATGAAGCCGAACCGCGTGGTGATCGCTATCGATTGCGTCACGGCAGGCGGCCTCGAGCAGCGAACGAGCGGCTTTCCAGTTGTCTGGTTCGGTCATCAGTTCTACGATTTGTGAATGACGCGTGACGGCATAGCCAACAATGCGTTCTCGGCCATGGCCCCCAATAAGATCGCTGCTGACGTCACCTTGAAGATCGCCAAAATCGTGGTTCGCATCACGATGACCGTCACCAAGTCCAATGGTCGTCTGCTTCGAATCGGTTTCCACGGCGACATAGATCTGGTCATAAGCACGGCGTGCCAGCAACCAGCGCCAATAGGTCTCAGTTCGTTGCAAAGGACCGTGCGTACCGGTTACGTTCTCGCGGTAGATTTGCAGCAACGACGGCAATTCAAACCGTCGCCAAACACGTGCGGTGACTGACTTGGCCGGAGCCGCGAGCGACGAATACGCCGCGGACGCGTGAGACGCTCTCTCTTCCGAAAGATGTGCGAGCAGAGCGCGAGGGCTTGCCTGTGAGAATACATAACGGCCGACGGCAACCCAACCAGGGCGCTGGATAACAGGCGACTGCCGGCAACCAAGTTCCACGAGAGCCGGTCGAAGTTGCCGCAATTGAGTTTCGGCCTCGTCCATCAACACACCGTCGAGACCCTGCTCCCGGTATTCTGGCAGAACTCCCAGCCAGTTCAGGCGACAGAGCGGCCAGCGAGCCTTGCCGAAATTGATGGTCCGCCAGGTGAGATGAGCATGCGCGAGGATTGTATCGCCATGCTTCAGCAGAATGCGATCCGCGGGATTGTAGAAGGGATCGTCGACCGATGAAGCAAACTCTTCAGGCGACGGCTGTTGAAAAACCGCGCTCAAGAATCTTGCTACTGGGACGTGATCCGCGACGGTGCCTACGATCGGTGCCCCTATCGACATCATACGTCGATAGACTGCCCGCTCGCCGTTGAGTTCGACGTGCATGTGCCTCGATTCCCTTCCGGTCGAATCGTCGACCGGTGCCGCTTGCCCTGCTCTGTTCCCTCTCGCCCGCATCGACTTCGTTTCCGGTTCGCGAGCCTCTCATCGAACGATCGAACCGGACGCAGAAGGGGTAGCCGATAGCGGGATCTGGCCACCTGGAATTATAAGCGGGCAGGTAGATAGTCAAGCAGAAAGGCTTGAAGCTGCTCGGCCGGGAAGAGGCAGAACTCATATTCCCGTGAGCTGAGGATCCGCTCGCTGCGAATGCCCGCAAGAATCTGCTCCCCTTCGGCCAGCAATTCAAGGCGCAGACCTTCAACATACGGCTGCATGGCCTCGTTGGCACTCCGGATAGCCCGGCAGCGAGTCTTGCCGTTTTCGATCGTTTGCACGGTTTCGACCCAGCGCCGCTTGAGTTCCGCCTGCTCTCGGAGCTGGGGGTCTACAGCGATTTCGCTCTCTTTAAGGGCAGTTTCCGGGTGATAAACGAGATTTCGAAGCTGTTGTTGGACACGCGCGGTCGTGTTACTCGACCGTTGGGGATGCTCGACCGGGAGGTGAAGCGTGGCCGAAGCGGCTACAAATTCCGGTGGCTCGAGTCCAAAGAATCGACGCAGCAGGGCATCGGTCAGCGTGTCGTACTTTGCCCCACCAATACCATGAATGAACAGGTCGCCAAGCAGCAACCGGGCAAACATCGTTGTTGCCAGGGCACGCGTGCGGATCTTGATTCCGCGGCACGTCAAGGCAGCAAGCTGTTCGGTCGCCAAATCAAGTTCGCCATCGGGACTGGCGGCAATCCGGATGTCGATGTGACGACGATCCGTCAGACGTAGCTCCTCGCCTTCATCCCGTACAAACAGCCGGCGACGCTCGCGGTCCTCGGCATCCCAAATCCAGAATGGAGCTTCGAGATACGAGTCCTCGGTATGCAAGTCAGGAACCGGGTGGGCAGCACTACGAATGTGGTTCACGCGGCGATACTCATGGACCGCCTCGTTGTAGACTTCAAAGAACCTTGGCAGGTTGGCTAGCAGGTGGGCCGTGAAGTAGTGAAAGCCTTCAAGCTGACAGACGGTGCTCTGCGGAAGTTCGAGCGTCTTCGCACCCCATTCGCCTTCGAGTTGATGTCGCGACTGCGCCAGACTTAGGCCTAACAGACCATTGGCATTGGCGCGTTCGATCGCTCGCGGCCAGAACGTTTCTACCAGCGGTGACGGGACGAGCGCAGAAATCGCTTCGCAAACTCGCGGGGCAAAAGAATCGAACAACTCGCGATTGGCGATGCTGTACTCTTCGTAAGCGACATTGGCCGGTGGCAAATCGTCGAAGGCGACCGGCGTGAGCGTCGGGCTCTCTAGGGTTCCGCCAGGGGTGCGAACGCGAGTTTTCTTGACGGCGTCGGAGTCGATCAACAAATTGATCGCCGTCGCACCATTTTTCTCAGCTAACCGCGAGAGCGCGAAGTTCTTGCACCACACGCCGGGGTGGAACAAGTCGGGCTGATGCCCTGCCAGCAGCACCGGAGCATCTCCGGCCGACGAACTCGCGGCCGTCTCAAGCGTCACAGCATCGACATCTCGGTACGAACGTGTGTATTCAATGGCGGCCGAAATGAACTGCCGCCGCAATGTACGGGAAAGCTCTTCCAGCGTCCGCCCATGTAGATCGACATCGGCGGACGTCTGCTCACGCAGCGAGATGTTACGGCGGATATGTTCGGAAATATCCGTCGCTGGCGGATCGAGCAGCAGCCCACGGTTTTCGCGTGGAGCGGCCAAACGGCGATATTCGAGCGGTTGCTCTAGGACGCTCATTCTGTCGCTTCTCCGCACAACGCTCCGTTCCCGCCATCAGCGTCACAATCATCGGCTAGCTCCGCCCCTGCCGCGGCGATGCAACGATCCATCACCATGTGATAGTACTCCATCCGTGTATTGCCGTCGTCGAGCGCCCCGCCGAAGCTTCGTTTCTCTTCCAGGTAAATCAGCGGAACGGCCAGCTCCATGACCTGAAGCCCTAGACGTGCCACTTCCACCCACACTTGAAGGGGCATGGCGTAGCCAGGCTCATCGATTTTCAGATCGCGAAGTGCCGATACGCGGTAGGCCTTGAAACCACAAAAGGCGTCGGTCAATTCGAGCCCCAGTCGACGGTCGATCTCGGCCGTGACTTGCATGTTGATTCCACGGCGTTCTTCCGGTGGCGCGGAATCGCCCTCGAAGATCTTCAGATAACGACTGCCGGAGACCATGTCGGCATCACGACAAGCTTTAACAAAGTCGGGAATTCGCTGCGGTTCGTGCTGTCCATCGCAATCAATGGTCACCAGTACGTCGTAGTCGAGTTCGATGGCTGCCTCGAACGCTGTGACCAACGCCGCACCGTAGCCACGGTTTTCTGGGTGGCGAATCACATGTACGTCGTCACGTTCGGCCAATACCTCGGCAGTTCCGTCGCTGGAACCATCGTCGACCACTAGGATATCGGTCGCGTACTTGGTCACTTCGTCGAGCACGCGAGCCACGTGCGCCTGCTCGTTGTAGACCGGCAGCGCCACGAGAAACCTCTCGGGAGTGAAATCAGATGCCATCTCGGACGGTGACGATTCTTGGGACATGGCGACGGTAGGGCGGGGCAGGCAATTCGTTTGCGTTCTTGGGAGGGTAGTCGCAGGCACTCAGTCCGCGGACGCCGGCCAATTCTGGTGTGAAATCTGGCAGAGCGGAGCGACGAGATCCTTCCCTGCGAAGGGCAAAGCCCTGTCGCCGATCTCTGGCGAGTGCCTAGCCCATCTATTGTAGACAGCCGCCCGGGCGAGGAAAGGTGGGAGGAACAGGGGGTTGGCCGAGCGGCGTGACAATTCCGCACGAAACTCGGGAAAAAAGCGACATCGCTACAAGGACCACTCGATCGGATCACGTTCCGTTTCGCTGGCCCAAACGGTTAAATCGCTAAACTCGGCCGCCAGCGTTTCTGCCAAGGCGTTCATTGCAAACCGCTCGCTGGCAAAGTGCCCCAAGAGAACGAGGGACATGTCGGTCGCCTCCGCCTCAAGGCACGTGTGAAAACGCGTCTCCCCAAGGACCAGGCACTGACAACCGGCGTCGCGCGCCGCAGTGATAAATTCGCCAGCGCTACCGCAGGCAACCGCTACGCGTGAAAGTTCTCTGGCATCCGTACCGACATACTGCAGCTTGTCGATGTCCAGGAACGCCTTAGCACGAGCAAGCAGTTCGGCCAACGTGACCGGTGGAGTCAGCTCTCCGAGTCGTCCGCTGCCCAAACTCTCGTCGCCATCACCGCCCGCTTCCGACGGAACCAGTGGTGTTACGTTCGCGAGCCCAAGTCCTTCAGCCAGACGGCGATTGATTCCCATTGCCGCGGAGTCGAAGGCCGTGTGGGCGCTGTAGATGGCAACTCCAGCGGCGATCAAGTCGAGCAAATACCGCCCTTCAGGGGTGTCACGTGTGAGTTGCTTGAGCGGCCGAAACGGCAATGGATGATGCGTGACGATAAGCTGAGCACCGCGGTCGATCGCCTCGGCGACGGTTGCCTGCGTGATGGTGAGGCAAGTCATTACGCGGTCAACATTGGCCGCCGCATCTCCCACGAGTAAGCCGACGTTGTCCCACGACTCGGCCAACTGGGGCGGAGCCAAGCGGTCAAGGAACCCAGTGACGTCGTTTACCGCTTGCATTGTTTGGTCTCGCAGTTTCGTTCGCATCCTCACCCAGCAGGAGCGAGAAAATTACGTTGCTGTGCCTTGCCGTGGCCCTATCTTGCGATGCTCTCGCACGCGCGACATTCTAACCTAGCGTTTTGCCTTCACGCGATAGTTCAGCACGCGCTGTCCATCGACTTCTTCGAGGCTTAGCCAGAGCATTTGGCCGACCAACTCCTCGCCGTTGCTGAGACGGAAAGTTCGCTTGTCGGTTCCACGCTCCAGGTGCAGCACCTGCGTACGCATGCGTCTTCGACCGGGGGCGAACAACGTACACGTAAAGCT
>CAYLRE010000212.1:0-2044 GCA_964385715.1 uncultured Planctomycetaceae bacterium | reverse complement strand
ACTTCCAGGTCGCCCCGCTTGTTCATATTCGTAATCACATCAACGTCGACATCGCCCAGCCCAATGTCGATATGCCGGTAAACGCTGAAGCGATAGTGGCGGTCCGCGTTGATATCAAAGTCGACTCGAATATCCTGCCGTCCGGTGTTGGCGTCAAACTTCAGTTGGATATCAAAGGGAACGGAGATCTCCTCCTTGCCCGCCATTTTGATGTTGATCCGATTCTGCGACAGCTGCCAAACCTTCGGAGTGTTAATGCGTGCTTCCCCGATGGCGCCGATCGGGAAGTAGTTCTTGACCATGAGTGCCTGCGTGTGACGTTTGCCGAACACACTCGGAAGCCGGTCACGCTGAAAGCGGAACGACATTCGCATTCGCATCACCGGTTCGCTCAGCCCGGTAACGAATACAGGCAAGGGGCCGGCCGAGATCGTCTGCTTGTATTCTCTGCTGTCCTCGCTACGTGAAAGGTCGGTGATCCGTCCCCAGATATCGGTGATCTGCACCTCATCGCCCAGGTATAGAACTTCCTCCGTCGGTTTCTCGTTCCAGACGACCATGATCGCCTTACCGTCGCGCGTGAAGACGTGATTCTGACTTCCCCCTGGCATGCGGATGCTACCTAGGTACTCGGTTCCAGCAAGAGCCAGAGCCGTGGTTCGCCAGGGGAGCAATAATTCGCCCGGCGTACCGTCATCGTTCATTAATCCGCGTTCGGTGCTAAACGGGTTGGGAACAAAGATCCCGTCCGCTCCCCCCATCTTGGCGGCCAACATGCGGTGAATGAGATCTGTCGCCCGCGTTTCTTGGTCATATTCCCCACGGGCCAGCGGTTCGACAACCACCCAGCGCAGCGGTTCGTCGTGGCCGTTGACGATAATTTTGGCGTCTTTGCGATTCTTTCTTTTCGCGGTCGCAGAAACGGTTTCAATTTTCGCCTCGTTTGCTGAAGCGTGTTGTTTCACTTCGTTGTCATCTTCAATCGACTGCTCGTAGTTTCGGTCGAGATAGTGGCCGATATTTGCGGGCGTCAAACCGGGGGTCGCCGAAAGCGACAAGAATCTCCACGGAATTTCCTCCCCCTTAACGACTTCGTTGACCCAACGCCAACCGATGCCAACGTAGGCCTCCTGTCCGAACTGAAATAGATTCTTCTTAACACCGGCAATGAACTGAGGAAGGTTTGGGTAGTTGACGAAGCTATGGTCTTGGTCGAGTCCCAACTGCCACCAACGAATTTTTAGCGACAGCCGAGTCATGACGGCTTCCAAAGACGGAGCCCAACCATGTGCCTCGGACGTGAAAATGTCGGCGGCCGTCAACTGATCGGCACCGAAATGCTTCTCTAACTCCGGAGGTGGATGGTGCAGCAGCCCTACCATTTCAATCTGGGACAGGCTCAACTTTTCCGCAAACCGCATCAACTTGTCGGCCCGATCGACATCCTTGGAACCATACCAAACGGGGAATTTCAGCCAGTTAATACCAACATGACCGACGAGTTGTTCAAGGGCAGCAAGTGGCACGGGATGATCGCCGTTAGGCAACGTCCAACCAAACTCGCCGTGCGCAGGTACGTGATCTTCTCGTACGACCGCGAATGAGATCTTCTCTTCGTCGATCAGCTTTTCTTCGCCTGGCTTCTCACCCCGCGCATACATTGAAACGCGAACCTGGTAGTAGCCATAATCCTTGATCACAGGTTTCCACTTGGCAGTACCTGCGAAACCGGCTTGGTTCTGGACCTTGGTCGTGAAGGAGTCGGAAGCACGGGATGACTTTTCCGCGACAACCTGTCCTTCCAGCCGATGCTGCGTGCGGGCGATGGCCTTGCTGAACACGTCGACTACCTCGAACTTGAGCATCGGATCGCGTTCGAGAATGCCAGATACCTCACAGGTAACTTCGACTGCATCAAAGTCCGTGTAGACGTTGTGAGGGCTGTCGGTTTTGATCAACAATCGCGGCAGGCGGGCAAACCAGACGTCGTCCAGATAGACGGCCCCACTCAGATCAACACGGGCCTTCGGCACTAGGTGAAGTG
>CAYLRE010000211.1:0-8450 GCA_964385715.1 uncultured Planctomycetaceae bacterium | reverse complement strand
GTCGGCACCCCAGGCTCAATCTAAACAACGGACGGATGCCCGGCAGCAGAGGGCGCGGTGGCAGCAGACGTCTCTCTCTGCGGTACAGTTGCGTTCGTTGCCTTGGAGCGGTCGTTCGATGCCGACATATCCTCTGGCGACTGCCACAAGAAAGCCACGATTGCGACGGTGAGTATCGTCACCGCAAGTGCTCCAAAGGCAGTGACCACGCGCCAGTCCGTGACGTATTCGACGTCATCGTCGTTGGCTGCGAACTTGCCTGGCGACTCGAACGGAGGCGGCGTAGGCTGCCGAGGCGGTTGCAGTGGCGGCGGCGTGGCCAACGCGTCATCCGCATTGACCGTCTGGGGAGTCGAACTATCAACGGTTGTCGGTTGATCGACAGAAATAGGCATGGCGGGCAATCTCCTTCTGCAAATGAGACAAAGGAAATTTCAATTGACGAACACCTCCCAAACTACGAACGCAACGTTTGAAAGAGACGGCCCACCTCGTCAACGCCGCCCCAAAATACTTTGACATGCGCCTTGACTGTTTCGCGAGAATCGAAAAGGTCACCTGCCTTGATCGCAATTATTCCATTCTCCGTCAGTAAAATACAAGTTTCGTTGATTTTCCGCCTGATTTCGGGTGTTTTGTCGTTTCCGGCAACGCCCGTCGGTGCGCGAATAGAGTTTGCCCCCCTGCCCCCTCATTATCCTGGGGCCAGTCTCGGTTTTTCTCGGTCCAACTGTTTCTTGGCGCAACTGTCAGCGGGAAGTATCGGATGGCAAAGCAGTTCTTCTACGAACGTGTGGGCAAGCCAATCGGTCCATGTAGCAGTCAAGATTTGCGCAATGCCGCCACGCGCGGCGACGGGCACCCGAGACGCCGGTTCTCTGCGGAGAACGTGGACGAACCATTCCGGCTGGAAATATTCGCGGGCTGTTCGACAAAAGCGGGCTGGCCCGCCCTGCCCTACTCTGCGGCGTTCGACAAGGCGGAAAACCGATTCCTGTACCCGTCCCCGCAGCTATTCCTCTGCCGCATCGTCTCCATTCGCAAACTTAGCGTCGGCCTCGGATGCGTCGGACTCGTCGCTCTCCGGCTCAGGCGACTCCGCATCGTCATCCTGTGGCAGCACTTGTTCGCCTTCGCCTCTCTTTTCTTCAACCTCGATCTCCGGCGGCTGATTCTTTTCTCGAGCCTCGCGCCGGCGTGTCCTCTTCTCACGCTCGGTGAGTCGCTCTACCGCTCGCGCCGAGACCGATTCCTGCCCCAAGTACTCGAAAATCTCTTGATAGACTTCTCCCACCAACGGCAGCGGTTTCTTGGCCAAGATGCGATGAACGTGCGTGTCGAGGCTATCACCATCGATGACCTGCGAATTGCCGTGGTGGGAGAACTTACTGACCTTACGGCCGGACTCCGATAGCTTCTGGTCGCGCATCTTCGTCTGACCATACAAACGGCGGTGGGCAATCGCCAACAATTTTCGCTGCGTCTCAAAATCCTTGTGGCGAATCTTGGCGTAGCGAGAAGCGGCCCACTTCCCTTCTTTGTACAGCACCTGTGGATCAACCGGGCCGACCGCCGCATGAATCACCCGGCCCTCGGGCGTGCAGAAATAACTAACCACATTGCCGCCGACTTTGGTATCCGGCAATCCCTTGCTGACGATGCGTCGAAATTCGGCTACCTGTTGATAAGCAGGTACGTAGTTGGCTTCCAGGAATCGCGTCAAACTTCGATTGGAGAGAGCAACTGCCCTCAATCTTTCGGCGTTGTTTCACGTAAACCGGGAGACTTCAAAATTGCCGGAGACATGAAGCAGGAACACCAACTTTTCCTGCTCCTTGGCTAGCTCGGCCGCTTCTGGAGCGGAACGTGCCCAGAGCATCGTCGTCCCGATGTGGCGACTCGTATTGAGGCCATCGATCTTTTCAAGCTTACGAAGGCCTTTGAGTGTTACGTCAGTCTCCTCCACATCGAGATAGCGGAGCGTCTTAAACTCCGCGAGTTGCTCCATATCGTCGTCGGTAACATTGGTGCCCCGTAGATTGAGCTTCTGCAAGTGAGGCAGACCGGCCAGAGCGACCAACGCCCCACTGGCATCGTCACACTCCGACAGGTCGACCACCGTAACACGCTTGGTACTTCGCTTGACTTTCGTCTTGGTCAGCTTGGCACCCATTTCGGTCAATAGCTCGACCGCCTCGGCATCGTCGGGGGTGCGCGGGTTGGGGCGTTTGGCCACCGCTGGCTCGGCGGCTAGTGTGGCGCCAAAAAAGAGAGCGACAACAAGAATCCAGCCGACCCGTAAATCGGCTCGGCCTGGCTCTGGAAACAAGAACCGCTTTGGAGACAAGAACATCACCACCCCTCCGATGAATGGAATGAGACGGAAGTATTTTAACGGCGACTATAGAACGGGGACGTCTAGGCCGGAGTCGTTTGTCGACAGCGATCTCGTTTTGAGAGTCTTCGGGTAGTCTTGAGTTTCTCTATTGTTTTCCTGGTCTTTTTCTCTGGTCAGCTTCTCGCTGACATTCTTCGCAATCCGTATCCCGGATTATTCCCTGCGAGACCCCGATTCCGAGATTTTATGTAATTGCCACGGCCGGTGGCAAAGAAAATGACGGAAACGCCAAGAATTGTCGCATTCCGGTGCGGAGATCGCCCGGCAGCAGCGGCGTGCGGCCGGCCCTCCAAGCAGCGACGACCTAGCCAACCCGTCGACGAAGCTTGATAAGAACAAGGCCGGCGAGGGCAGCCGCCGCCATGGCGTAGGTTGAGGGTTCGGGAACGGAGTGGTTGACTTCCAGTCGGGCCATCCAGAAATCGCCGGGAATCACGGTGCGGTCGTTGTTGTTCGTCAGAGTTACCGAGTCGGCGGTAAACGACACCGTCGCACCGAGCCCCCACGTGGACGTGGGATCGACGTGCACGCCGACAATTTCTCCCGGGGAGCCAACCCAATCGAGGTCCGACCACACGAGATTGAGATCGCTGATGATGCTTGACGATGTGAATATCCAATCGACCCTCAGCGTCTCGGCCTCGACATCAATCTCCAATTGGTTGAACAGGGAGAGTTCCGAAGCACCTTCGACAACGACAAAGTCGTCGTTTGTCCGAGGTCCACAATTCGTACATTGAAAATTGACTTCATCGCCAATCAGGCTGGCAATCCCAACGGCAGGAGTACCGACGACCATCGCGAGCGCGACGATGAATGCGGAATGACTACGGAACGAGGATGTGATTCGATACAACATGATTGCCCTCTTTCTTTACTTAAGCGATCAACTGGTTTTTTTGTTGGACTTCACTTTGGCTTTGCCTCCGCCGCCGTAGGCCAACGCCCCCCAACCCCAACAGCGCAAGCGCCGCCATGGCGTAGGTCGCCGGTTCGGGGACGGTCGAGGCGTAGCCGTACTGCACGTGGTCAAGTTCGATACCGCTGGCAACGTTACCGATTCCCGAAGTGACTTTGATGCTGGAAACTCCACCGCTGTGAATGACTCCAAAGAACGTGTCTTCGGAAGTCCCACCGACAAAATTCCCATCGGCCGGCGAGGCGTTGAGTGTTCCTAGCGAGAATCCCAACTCATCAAATGCTTCGAACTCGACCTGATTGAGCCCATCGGTCCACACGACTCCCACATGCGTAGGCAATGTCCCCAGGACTCCGTCGTCGAACGTCAATGTAATGTTCGGCTCGGAGGGGGCAGGTACCCACATCGAATGGCCGTGCAAACCAGACCCGTCAATCGAACCGTCATCCGCGTCGACAGAATCGACATTCTGAGAATTTGTCAGCGTACGACTCACAACCAGATGATTACTAGCGCTCAAACCGGGTGTGTTCAGCAAACCATCCTCAAGATCTTCGAGATGGAAATATGAAAAACTCTGACCGGCGAAGGGACTATCCGCAAAACTCAAGTAGGGCGTACTGGGCCCCAAGAAGGTTGGAGTCGCATACCCGACACCGGCCGGCATTACGACTGAGACCAGCATCCCGAGAGTCAGCAGCCAACGACAGCCAGCTCGAAATCTCTCTTGAACCAGAGTTTTTGGGCCGATCCAGGCGACGGCGCTCTGGCGGATCGCAATCTTGAGTAATCGCATAGCGACACCTTCAGCTACATCTGTCTGTGTAAAAAACAACGGCAAGCGACCGTTAGTCGCAAATCCCGCGCCCAGCAGCGCAGGAAAACTGCAAGAAATCCAAGTCGGCGCGCAAGGTGTGTCCTATACAGAGTTAGTGACAAGACGACAAACAGTTCTTTCGTCGCTGCCCTATGTCACCCTGTCCGCATGCGGACAGTTCGCAATTAATACCCCGCTACGGCTGTCCGATTCCGGACAGCTGCTCGTAACGCACCCCGTTCGCTACAATGGCCGCTCGCCCATTTCTAGCCTCGTTTTCAAACGCTCGCCCCGAACCAGGCGCGTGCGTCCTACCGCCGCCGCAGATTTCATGCCCTCTCAAGAATCATCTTCGCCCAACGAACCACTGCTGCACGTCGTCCTGCATCAACCTGACATCCCGCCCAACACCGGCAACATCGGTCGTACCTGCGTGGCGGTCGGAGCCAAGCTGTGGCTGATCCGCCCGCTAGGGTTTTCACTCGACGAGAAGAATCTCCGCCGCGCTGGCATGGACTACTGGCCGCTCTTAGACTGGGAAGCGGTCGACAGCTGGGAGGAAGTGCAAGAGCGGTTGCCGGATCGGCAAGTCTGGTGCCTGACCAAGAAAGCCGAACGACTAGTCTGGGATGCCACGTTCGAGCGTGGCGACATCCTGCTGTTCGGCAGCGAAACCAGCGGGCTGCCCGATGAGATCCTCGACGTCGATCCACATCGCAATCTGAAACTTCCGATGCACGAAGAAGTGCGCAGCCTGAACCTGGCGAGCACCGCGAACACCATCGTTTATGAAGCGGTACGACAGTTCGGGGGATTGGAGTGATGCTTGACCGCCGGCGCATCGCGCATGGAGCCCAACAACGAGTTATTCGACCCGCCGCTTGAAACTGCGCGCCATTTCCTTGAATTCACCAAGGAATTCGTCGCTCAGCTCCTTACCGGCGCGACCCTGGATCAGAAAATACGCACGGCCGTCAAACAGCATCACCTGGTAGACAATCATCGGTGCATCGGTGTCGGTTTCGACGGCCTCGGCCACCGTCGCGAAACCATCGAGAGAATCAACGGTAACCTCTTCCGTGGAAACGATCGAAGTGACTTTAATGTCCGCGGTCTGCTGGAGCCTGTTGAGAGCGTATTGTCGCCTGTCTCCGGCAACAACATCAGCAATGGAGCGTGCCACGACCAAGAATGGATCGGATGGCGACTTGGCAGGAATGACACCGTCCTTCGTGTACAGCAACGTCTTCCCAACATCGCTTGTCAGCTTCAGCTTGTTTGCCGTGGCGATCGTAAAACCAACATCGGAACCAAGTGGCGGTGGCGGTCCGTCATCATGCTTAACGGCTAGCACGATCTTCTTCAGTTGGGCGCCGATCCTTTTCTCTGCAGACGCAGGGAAAGTCGCCGTGACCATGGTCGAGCTCTCTTCGTCACCGAAGCAAACGAGCCATTTCTTAAAGTTCATGCCGTAAGCTTGTTGGCTCAAGCTGATTAAAAACCCGTCGAAACCTTCGATTTCAATCTCCGACTTACTATGCAGCACCATTCCCCGAGCCCCCAGCCGTTCTTTGGTGAAGCCGCCAGTGACCTCGGAAAAAGGGCCCGGAATCTTCAACGTCAAGATCGAGCAGCCAGAATCCGTGTGGGCAAAACCGTGGAACTCCTCGGCGACCTGAAACCCATCCGGCTGGGCAATCTTGACACCGACGGCCGGAAAGCGGACGTACTCTCCCGGAGTCGCGGAAACGGACGCAAGGGCTGCTTCTACCGTAGATATCTCGGAGCTGTCGGCATCTTGTCCAACAGCATTTTGTTCAACCGAGTTCTCCGCGACGGGCTTCTCCGCGACGGGCTTCTCCGCGACGGGCTTCTCCGCGACCAAGTTCTCCGCGACGGGGGCATCGGTGTCTGAGTCTGAACCGCATCCGCAGCAGACGACGGCTAGAATAACTGCCAATAGAAACACGCGCGGCATAGCAATCCCTTTCACATATTGCGGCGTCTGCATCGCTGAAAAAAGCCCACACGTGCCCATCTTGCAAGACCACAAACGATGCCACCTTGCGTCAAGCATTCTGGCCGATTCGACGACCGCACACAAATGATCTACGAAGCTACGAACGAACGCTTCGTCCGCGGTGTACCGCGTTAAGAATCAATCCCACCAAACCCGTCAACGCTAACCATAGCGCCGACGGTTCTGGAACGGCCCCGCCAAGAACGACCAAGTCAAATGGCAACTGCGGACCACCAAGTGTCAGGACGATCGAGTTGACCGTCAACATACTTTGCAGTCCGGTCAGATCCAAACCAGCTGGGAACACGTTGCCCATGCTTCTTGTCGTTACTCCCGGCTCCGCGAATGAGGTCGACTCCGACAGCTCGTTGCTCGTTGAGGTGGGAAACGAACCCAACAGGATCGTGCCAAAATTCCCGGGAATAAAACTGCTCGTCTCGTTCTTCAGGACGTATGAGATCAGCGTGTTACCCTCCCAGTCGATCACCACTTCACCGGTGATGGGGTCGTAAATCAGATCCGGAATGGCCGGATCACCATCGCCCGAAGCACCATCCCCGTCGCTGGCATCCGACGGTGCCGGATTGAAGTTGGTGAACATCGCCTGGATATCCTGGTTGTCAACGTCCTGATCGTGTCCGGCCGGATTCGTGGTCGCGCCAAGCACCTCGTCATGAACATCACCTTGGGCACGCGTCTTCGGGGTCGTCCAGTTCGTCGTACCAGGTCCGGTAAAGTTCGTGAACGCCGCCTGAATGTCCTCCAGATTCGAGACATAGCCATCGCAATCGGCATCACCAATGGCACAGCTCGGCCCGGCCGGGGCATAGAGCGCGAACGCCTGCGGTGAAAAATCGAGCGGCTTGGTCGAGAGGATCTGTCCGGAGGACATCGAAAACTCATATAGCGTGGGAGCGGAGGACGCCACATAAAAACGATCGTTGGCGGGATCGGCCACGAACGTGTCCGAGAAGAAGCCGCCTGAATCGAAGGTGAAATTCAAAAGCTGCGTCGTCGTTCCGGTTGGATCGGCCGGGTCGATCAAACGTATCTGGTTCGATCCACCGCCGGTCGTAACACCAACCAACTTTCCGTCCGTGCGAACGGCAGTACGGGCAAAGGTGAGCGAATTGGACGCGACGTCAAGCGTCGTCGTGTTGAGAACCGCCCCTGTCGTCGCATCCCACTCGTAGAGCGTCTCGGCCGCTGACAAACCATACAAACGGCTGTTGGCCTCGTCGACCGCATAGGTGCTGTTGTACCACACGTTGGGAGAATCGAATGTGAATGAGTTTAGCGCGACCGTACTCCCGTCGGACGGATCAAAGGTGTGAACCGTGTGCTGACTTCCGGCGGGGCTATTTAGCCCGACCAGCATCCCGTCGCCGCGAGGTCGAATCGACTGCAAGTTGTTCACTGCCAGCGGATGTTGATTAAGGACATTGGCGTTCGAGACATCCATCTCGTGCAGGGTGCGGGACGAAGAGACAAGCGTCACCTGACCGCTGGAGTTGTCGACGTTCAAAGTGTTTGGAAACCAGAATCCGGTGTCGGTGGTAAAACCGCCCTGGACAGTCGACACTCCGGTCGTGGTGTCGACGGTGCGCAGTTCAAACTGCTGCGACCCAGCGCCGTTAACGCTCACTAGCGTCACGCCGTGACAGGGCTGCGACAATGAGACAAACACCATTAGGGCTACCATCGTCAGCGAAGCACAGCAAAATCCCCGCGACAAGCTCTGGCCTGAAATATTTCTCAAGAACACTTGAAACCTCGGCACCCTATCTAATCCCACGAAGCAGCCACGACCTGCGGGCCTCGGGCCCGCGAGCCACATTGTAACGGCCGCACGTGAGAATCGCACCAAGTTTTTGGTGAAAAGAGATCGTAGACTGGCGGAAGCCTGGCATCCGCCGGCGGCTACCTCTCGAATGAGCAATTCCAGCAGACGAGGAATTTTCCGGAAATGATCTCGTCACAGCCAGGGCAGCGCCAACGGGGCGATTCACGATCCTCGGTCGCTGCGTGCTTTGAATTCAAAATGCTGCCCGCCTCTTCGGCTTGCTCGCGGGCGGCCCATATCTGCGTCGCGCATTTCGGAAAACGCCGAGAGACAGGGTCGTTCTGCAACTGCACGCTCATCCCAGCCTTTATCAGCCGAGCCCGAAGCGCCAACGCTTCCTCGCTATCGTAGCACTCGTACAAGAGGACGTAGTCGGGGTCCATGATCGAGTCGCGACTAGATCGCGCTATTAGAGAATCGATACGTGTGCCAACACGGTCTGTTGCGCCCCTC
>CAYLRE010000210.1:0-8571 GCA_964385715.1 uncultured Planctomycetaceae bacterium | reverse complement strand
GACATGGTTCTTCGTCCCGACGTGGACACGGCAGCGGTCGTCTCCCACGCCGGAGAGCAGATCCTGACCGTGATCTGCAACATCCACTTGCCGCAGACAAACGCGCGTTGTTGTGACGACCCTCGTTCTGTGGCAACGCGGGCGGCGGAGTATCTCAGCTCCGAAGCGATTGCCGACTCGGTTCAATCTCATCGATCTCCGAGCGAGCGAATTGAATCATTTGCCCCTTACTGTCTCGAAGGGTCACCGAGTCGGGTGTTTCGTGGGCCACAATCCCGCTAGTCACACGGCCGTCGTTGCCGAACAGGCTGACCGTTTGATAGCCCTCCTTGATCGTCGCACTCGGCGAAAGGATCGACTCCAGGATCTGTCCCGGCTGAGCACTTCCACCAAGACTACTGAGGTCCGGTCCAACGTGCCCTCCGGCACCGCCAATCGCATGGCACTGCAGACAAGTCAACGCCGTGCGGCGGAAGATCGCCTCGCCGCGATGCGGATCGGCCTTTTCCACGGCGGCCAGCAGAGCCTTCATTTCGTCGCCGCTGGGCAGCTCCGTGATCGGCGTCAGCCCACCCGCGGTGGTGAAAGCATCGATAAGGCCAGTAACATCACGGCCCGCTTCGCTTGCCGCGCGAACGCCAGCGGCCGCGATTGCCGCAGGCAGTTTCTTGCCGGCGAGTGCCTCGGCCAACTTACGGTCGGCCCGTTCGCGAGCCAAGAAGGCTTCGATAATGGTGACATAAGCGACGCTCGTATCGGCTTCGAGCGAGCCGAGCAATTCCGCCGCCGGAGTGGCCGCCGCCACTGGGTCGACCAACGACCAAGCGGCATAGGCGGAAACTCGCACCGGCAAAGGTTGCTCCACCGCGGCCAGTTTGCGGACGTTCGAGTCGGAACCGGTTCCTTCAATTCGCGCCAAGGCCAAGGCAGCCACGTCACGAAGTTCACGTCGAGCGTTCACGTCGCCAGCCATTTGAATCAGTCGCGGCAGGGCCTTCGCGATCTGCCAGTTGCCGGAAAGTTCGGCCGCCAGACGCGTGATTCGTGGGCTGCTACCGCTGGCCAGAAGTGCCGCGATTTTTTCGGCATTCTTCGGCCGAGCACCGCGAGACCGCGAGGCTCGCACCAAAGAGTGCAGCACCGCTTCGGTTTCCTTGGAGCCGGCCGCGGCCAGTCGCATCAGTTCGTCGACCACCATCGCCCGCACCGTGGCACCACCTTCGCTGGCCAGTACCGCAAGCATCTCACCACGCTGACGATCGGTGATTCGCTCCTGACCAATCAGATCGCGGATGTGCTTGAGGGTTCGCTGCCCGCCGACCGCCGTGAGTGCGAAGGCGAGCTGCCGTGCGTCGTTGCCGAAGACCGGCTTCCCGGCTTCCAATTCGGTGAGCCAGTACGGGGCCAACTCGCGGGCCGTCAGCCAAGTGGCAAATTCGAGCGACTCGTCAATGGGCTGCTCCAGCACGGTCATCGCCGCGGTAGCCGAAGCGAGCGACGGCACCTCGCGCAGTGCGTTGACTGCCTCCAGTCGCACCTGCGGGTGTTCGTCCCGCGCGGCGAGGGCCAACAGTTCGTCCGCCGCCGGCATCTTGTTGTACCAATCGAGTAGCACCCGCACCGAGGCCGCCCTTACGCGATGATTCTCCGCCGTCAGATTCGCCCGCAGCAGCTCCGGCTCAACATGCCGCAGCCCTTGATAGAGCCACAGGCCTTCAAGTCGCCAGCGCAGGTAGTCTTCCGCCTGCGGGTCAAGATCCGCCAGCCACGCCCGCAGCCGCGGCAGCACCACCTCGGGACCCATTTCTCGCAGCAGCCGGCGAGCCTGATCGCGAGTCCAGTCTTCCGGCAGCCTCAGCATTTCCAGCAGTTCGTCTGCCGAAGCATTAACAAGGTCCGGCCGCTTCAGCGTCTTTCGATTCTTCGCGGTCAGTCGCCAGATGCGACCATGCTTACGGTCCCGTTGCGGATGGTGGAAGTCGACCTCGCCGTGCTGAATGATGGGGCTGTACCAGTCGACCACATAGATCGCGCCGTCGGGGCCCATCTTAATGTCGACCGGGCGGAAGGAGCGATGCTTCGAGGAAAGCACGTTGCCGACCAACCGCGAGCGATAGCCGCTGCCGCTCTCGGAGAGTTCGTAGCGGACCACCTGGTTGCCGCGGAAGTCGGCCGTGACAAGTTGCCCTTGCCAAGACTCGGGCAGGTGACGCCCCGAGACGATCTCCAACCCGCACTCCTTTGGTCGTCCGGGATTCATTGACCGCAGAATCCGCGGTACTCCCTTGGCCGAAGTGAAGGCACTGCCCGGGAAGCTATAGGCGATCCCTCCGCCGCCGGCACCATCCGTGGCGAAGGTCTGGCCCCAGCGATCGAAGGCATTGCCCCAGGGATTTACCAATCCGCGAGAGACCACCTCCAGCCGCATCGTGTCGGGCCGAAGCCGCCACAGCCCGGAGCCGTGCAGGTTGCGTACGCCCCACGGTGTTTCGATGTGGCTGTGGATGTAGATCGCTTGGTGAAAGTAGAGGTCGCCGCCCGGGCCCCACCGTAGCGAGTGAATCGTGTGGTGCATGTCCGCGTTGCCGAAGCCCGTGAAGATGACCTGATTCGTATCTGCGCGGTCGTCGCCGTCGGTGTCCTTGAGGTAGAGGAAGTCGGTCGATTGCGTCACGTAGACTCCGCCCTTCGACATAATTGCCGAGTGCGGGATTAAGAGGTCCTCCGCGAAGAGCGTTGACTTGTCGGCGCGGCCGTCCTGGTCGATGTCTTCCAGGATCACGATCCGATCGTCCGGCTTCTGTCCCGGCGCCAGGTGCGGGTAGATGCTGCTGGTCGAGACCCACATCCTTCCGCGTTCGTCCCAGTTGATGTTGATCGGGTTAGCGATCATCGGGTCCGAGGCGAAGAGGCTGACCTCCAGGTCGTCCGCCACCGTGAAGAGTTCGAGCTCCTTCTCGATGCTCGGCTCGGGTGCCTTCTTGGGGACCGAGTACTCGTTGTAGTTCGCCTCGCGAACCAGCTCGTAGAATCGCGTGGGCGGCTGTCGGAGTCGGGCGATCTCTTCCTCGGCTCTTCCGGCTAAGGCAGCGAATTGACTGATCTCGCCTTCATGATGCCCCCGTTCATGCCGGCGGAAGAGGAAGATATAGGTCTCGTTCTGTGGCCGGAAGCCGTAGGCGAAGAGTCGGTTCTTCTCCACGATCGCCGCCCGAAGTTCCTCGGCTCGGGCCAGGTGCGGTCCTCTGTCGATGGCCACTCCCGCAGCCCAGTCGGCGGCCGATCCGCGAGCGACCCGTTGCCCGTCGATGTCGAGGGCGTAGCTACCAGCTGGCAAACCGTCGACGCGGAGCACGCGCCGTGACGCGGCCTCTGCTTCCTTATCACGCGAACCGTCTGCGGCTGCCATCAATTGACTCGGCAGCCTCGCATCGCGAATCTGCATCCGCAGCCCGTAGCGATTCCTGTGCAGCCGAGTCACTTCGGCCTCATTCGCGGTGACGACCTTCGGCTCCTCTTCTTTGACGGCCGAGAGTCGCACCTGCCATTGGGGCACCTCTGCGGCCAACTCGCTCGCGACCAATTCCGACCAGAGCCGATAGCCGCGCTCGTTGAGATGAATTCCGTTATCGGTGAGTCGGGTTTCGACCGCCTTTGCCGACTCTTCCATGCGTGGCTTCATCGCCGCGAAGAGATCGATGACCTGCAGGTTCCGCTCCTGGCCGAGCTTTCCGATCAGCGCGGCCACCTTAGCGAGCTGCGAGTTCTGCTCTCCCATGTCGGGCCAGGGTGCCGGTCGCGATTCCCGCGGTGCGGGCGTGAGCAAGACGATGTGAACTCCCGTCGGCTTCAAGGCGTCCAAGAGTCGAATCATGCCGCCGCGAAATTCCTCGAGCCCGTCCGCCTTCTCAAAGGCGACGTTTGAGCCGTAGCCGACCAGTAGCAAGTCCGGCCGTGCTTGCTTGACCTGCCCGAGCATTTTGCGGAAGCCATAGTCAGTGACCTCGCCCTTGGGTGGGTTCCAGCCCGAGTGACGTTCTTCGCCAGGACCGAAACCGACGCGTCCCGTGCCGATCACCGTGTCACCCGCCCACGCCAAGTTGCGGAAGATAATGTCGCGATCGGGCCAGCGGCGTGTCAGTTCCGTTTCCAAGAATCCGTGCTGACTGGCCCGCTCCACCAGCGTGCTGCCCAAGTAGCCGACACGGTAGGGCGCGTCCTGACCACTGCCGAGATTCTCCTGCTCGACCACATTCACTCGCAGCGGCTCAATCGCTTTTGGCAGGGTCTTCTGGTAGTTGGCCCGTGACGTCAGCTTACCGAAGTCGAGCGGCCCGAGCGAATCGGCTGCCTCTGCCGCTGCAGCTACGGATGCCGCCGTTGAGATTCCGCCAATGGCGATCAAGGCGTATAGAATTTTCCACACCCGAGTGGTGGTCGTCGTCATCTGGCGCTCCGAATCGGTGTCGCGACTCGCACCGAATCCCGGTTACCAGTCGCCCTTTCAAGGCTGCAAGTCCAAGCTGCGTAGCGTCTTTCGCCGCTGCGTAGCTATCTTCCCCGAAGGGTCGACCGCCTGCAAGTCTCGGCCTGTCGAGGGTACCTAACACGGTCAATTACGGCGCCTGTTCCACCGATTTCCGGTGTTTGTCCCACAGATTTTCGACCGATGTTCGTCAGTTGTGCGACGGATGTTCAACGGATGTTCCATCTCGGAATCGTTCACGTGATGTTCGACTGCCTGGGAGAGGTAAGCTCGCGTGCGAGCCGTGGACTGTGCGGGAGGGCGAAGCTCCCGCTGAGCCGTGGTTGCGCCGCTAGTGGACGAACCATCTAAACGTAGGTCAGGCTGTGCCTGACGGAACACGAGGGTGCCATGCCCACGTTTACGTGGGCATGTGGTTTAACATGCGACGAAAACATGCTCACCAAGGGTGAGCATGGCACCCAATTGGACAACCCTGGTCCCCGCATGCACAGCATACCCCACAGCGCTCGCTTGCGCATGGAGAGTGTCATGCAGAACCTTCAAGCCTCACGACTCAGGTCTCAAGCCTTTCAAATTGTCAAAGAACGAACGTGCGGTCGTGATACGGGTGCCACTGGCTTTGCCAGTGCTCGCGATTCGACTACCGCCCTGCGCTCGGCCGCGCTTTATGGAGACCTTCGGTCCTCATCGTGGCTCGGTCAGGAGACCGGCCACAACAGGGCATCGGCCATAACAAGCAGCCGTGCTCAGTTGCTACTGCAACAATCGCGTGCAGCGGGAATGATTATGCATAGGTCGGTGTTCAGATCAAGCAAATTTTCTTGGCCTGTCCTCGTTGTGGAGTGGCCCGTGCGACCACCCCACTCAACCGCAGACATCACCGTCGAACCCGACATGAACAAACAACACAACACCCACAAACAACGACCAAACCGAGGTGAACATCAAGGACGTTCCCATGCGTCCGGAAGAGGATGTTCGCGTGCGAGCCATGGCCAAACAGGTCCGGGAGGGCGAGGTCGCGTGCGAGCCGTGTTTGCCCCGCGAGTGGACATCGCATTGAGCACTGGCAAAGCCAGTGGCACCCTTGGTATACAACCGAAGAACGAGCCGTGGGTTACTCGTACGACATCCCGTCTCATCCTGTAACTCTATCAATAAAAAACCCGCCGATCGGCGAACCGACCGGCGGGCAAAAACACACATCCATTTTGCTTTCCGCCGTGGCGTCAGGCCACAGGGAGCACGGCGTCATCACCAGAACGTCGCAGCTTACGAATTCAAGGCCGCGTCGACCACTGCCAGAGCCGCATCACGGGCGTCTTCAACGCGGGCGATCTCCAAACTGCAATGATCCTGAACCTCCGTGATCAGACCCGCATCCGCCTCCAGGTACTCCAACAGCGCGACGCAAAAGTCACAGCCCCCCTGAATCGCGCGGACACACGCATCGGCACTCCCATTGATCACGCGAGTGCATCTCTCTGCCACTCGAGCGGCTCGACGGTCTTGTCCTTTCTCAACGATCGCTGCGATCCGAGCGGCGCATTCATCGGCCATCGACTCTAGCGATGAAACGCAATGGTCCGCGGCGGCGGTCGACTTCGCCTTGCAACCCTCCGCAATCTCTTCCGCATTGAAATCGAATTCAAAACCCTGGGCGTGAACCGCCGGGCTTGTCAGAACTATCAGACACAAGAAAAACGCTACGCCATTTAGAAGTCGCATATTCCACCTTCTTCAAACGAATACCTTGCCCTCACTGGCCTTGGAGCTCGTGAAGTATCGGGTATACGACCGGCGCGATGCTCGTGACGAGCATTCACTCGCAATCCAGACTCCTCTTCAACCACTCCAGCCGTATTTCTAGGTGAAATCAACTCACGCAGCAACGAATTTTTTGCCTCGCAACAGCAACTGGAGTTTTCATGTAGGGCAACACCGGCGCCTCCCGGAAAATGGGGAGGTATGTCGGTGCACACGCGGCGGAATCCACTCCCAGGCCGATCCTGTCATATCCTGTTCATCCTGTCAAAAAGGCGAATCACGAAGTCGTACTCGCGAGCGCACACGTCGTGTATCCACCGCGTTTAGAACAACCCCGTCGACGCTTGCTAGACCCAACTACGGACTGGACTCCTCAACAACCACAGCGGCCGTTGTCGTTCGGGTTGTTGCGGGCGTAGTCGATCACGTTGCCGCGACGATCTTGTTCGAAGGAGCAGCAGTCGTCGAGCAGCGTCTTGAGCTTCGCGCGGCCCCGCTGCACCCGTGACTTGGCTCCCGAGAGAGAAAGATCAAGCCGATCGGCAATTTCTTGTTGCGAGATACCCTGCAGCTCGTACAGCTCCACCGCCTCGCGATATGATTCGGGCAGTTGCGAGATCATCGCGGGCAACCAGCCGGCGACTAGCTCGTTGAGATTCTCGTCGCCGCTCGCTTCGCCTGGTATCTCTTCAACACCAGAAGTCGTGTCGGGCAACTTGCCGCGATAGTGATCGATGATTAGGTTGCGGGCGATCTGAAATACCCAGGACCGAATGCGCTGTTCGTCTTCGACGTCGTCGATCTTGCGATGGATGCGAACAAACGTTTCTTGCAGCAGATCCTCGGCCGTCTGTTCGTCCGACACGCGCAGGCGAAGGAAGGACCTCAACTGCTTGCTGAGGTCCTCCCAAATTCGCTCTGTCGCTGTCGACTTCTCGTTCATACTACGTAGGATCTGGCCGCTAAATAATCGTCGAAAGTCGTGCGGCACTCTGTGACGCAAACGAGAACAGCCAACTGTTGATGACACAGGCTTGGTCGTGTCCCTCGCTGACGCTTCGGGTTACAAATTAGCAGCACTGCTCGGCAGAAGCCGACTCGGTTTCACAACAGGCAAACGCCTCGTTCGATTCCTGGGCAACGTCCGCCTCCAGTACGACAAACACTTCCCAGCGATTGCCGTCAGGGTCGGTCGCCCAGACCTTATCTTGTACGGCATAGCAGCATGCCGTGTTCTCTTCCACAAGCGTCTTGAGGCCGGCTGCGTGGAAGCGGGCGATCGCCTGTTCGACTTCGTCAGTCGATTTCACCTGGATGCCGAAATGGGCGGCACCGGGATTAGCCGGTGCAACGTTCGACCGCTCGTTAAGCGTGAGGTTAACCGATGGATCTTGCGGTTCAAACTTGACGTAGCCGGGGCGTTCCTTAGTCGGATCGGCTCCGAGCAGCGTCTGGTAGAACTTTCGCGACGCCGCCAGGTCGCTAACGCCAAGGGCGACGTGAATACGTTGATTTCCGGGGAATTGGACTGCGGATTGGCGGTTCATAGTTAGGCCTCCTTCGTTTCGGGGACGAGATTTATTCGCTTCTCACCCCTATAGACGGAGCCGGTGCGAAAAAGACGCAAACTTTTTTGACCGATCAGGTGCCGGCATTTCTGGAGCAAGAGGCCGACTAGCCGTTCTTCTTGCCATACCGGACCGCCCAGGTCCATTTGTGCAGCTCCATAGCGACTAGCACCGTCAGGGCCAGACCCCACAGACCGGCCATCGTCTGCCAGGCGATCGGCTCGACCGAGAGCACGTCCTGTCCGAGCGGCGTCAGCATCATGCCGAAATGGACAAGCAAGGCAATCGATGCCCCGCCCAGCAAGATCGGGCTTCGTAGCGGCGAGATGGCGAAGGCGGACTTTGTCTCCGAGCGGCAGTTGCCGATGTGAATATTCTCGAAGAAGACCATCAACAGCAGAATTGCGTTCCGGGCGGACGCTTCGCTCCAGCCGGATTTGAGCATCCACCAGAACGACCCAAAGGCGACGCATCCCATCACCAATCCGCCGATGACCGTGCGTTCGATCATCAGGCGGTTAAAGACTGGCTCGCTCGGCCGACGGGGAGAACGGGCCAGCGTATCCCCTTCGCTCGGTTCGAAGGCGAGGGCCACGTCTTGGATGCCGTTGGTGACGAGGTTCAGCCAGAGAAGTTGCACCGCCAGTAGTGGAAGCGGCAGCCCGACCAAGAGCGCGAGGCCGACCATCACCACTTCTGCGGCCCCGGTCGAGATGAGCAAGTAGATTACCTTGCGAACGTTATCGT
>CAYLRE010000209.1:0-8621 GCA_964385715.1 uncultured Planctomycetaceae bacterium | reverse complement strand
CAATTTTCTGAGTATGAAGTTGGCGGAGGACGGAGTGCTGGCGACTTCGCGGACTTCTGAGATTTTTCTTGGTATTCGCGTTCAGTGTACGCAGTGTCACGATCATCCATTCAACAACTGGAAGCAGGACCAATTCTGGAAGCTGAACGCCTTCTTCCGCCAGGCAGTGGCGCTTCGTCGTTTCGGTGGCACTCGGAACGTGCAAAACGTGGAGCTAGACAATCAAGACTTTGGCGGCGAAGGAGACACGCCTGGGGAAGCCGAGATTTATTTTGAGCCGCGCGATCGCATCCTGACGGTCGCCTATCCTGAATTCACGGATTTCGACGGAACCGTTCACTCGATCGATCGAAGTGGGTATATCGACGAGGTCGATCGCCGCACAGAGCTTGCCAAGATCGTCGTGAAGAGCGGCTACCTGCCGCGTGCGATGGTTAATCGAACCTGGGCGCATTTTCTTGGCTACGGCTTTACCAAGCCGGTCGACGACATGGGCCCCCACAATCCGCCGAGCCACCCCGAGTTGCTCGACGAGCTGTCGAAGGCTTTTCAGGACTCCGGCTATGACATCAAGCAGCTCATACGTTGGATTGTGTTGAGTGAGCCGTATGCTCTGTCGAGCAAGTTCGCCGAAGGCAATCGAGGTGACGATCCGACGCTGGGCGAGAGTCCGATGTTCAGTCGGTTTTATCTGCGGCAGATGCGTGCCGAGGAGCTGTACGAGTCGCTGCTCGTAGCGACCGAGGCTCATAAGACTCGCGGGACGCCGGAGAAGGAAGAGGCGGCGAAGCAACGCTGGTTGCGGCAGTTCGTGATTGCCTTTGGAACTGACGAGAACGACGAGACGACGACTTTCGATGGAACGATTCCCCAGACGTTGATGATGTTCAATGGCGATCTAATCAAGAAAGCGACGAGTACGGAAAAGGGGAGCTTTCTTTACCGCGTTGCGACCGATGACCGGATGCGTGGGAATAAGAAGGTCAACTACCTCTACAAAGCAGCTTTGTCACGATTGCCGACTTCGACCGAACGAAGGCTCATGGGCAAAGTGCTCGGCAGTCGACCTGGGCAGACCGATGCCATTCGAGACATCTGGTGGGTGCTGCTGAATACGAACGAGTTTATTTTGAATCATTAGGGAATTCGATTGGCCTGTTGCGAGGGCGAGATCATGGGAAAGCGAAATCACCAACAGCGGATGACCCGCCGTCACTTCGCGGAGCACCTGTTGGGGGCGGCCGCCATGGCGGTTCCAGCGATCACGTTTACCAATGCGCTGCGAGCCAATGCCGCCACGCTCAAGAAGAATGAGCGATCGGCGATTTTGCTATGGATGAGTGGCGGGCCGTCTACCATCGATATCTGGGATCTCAAGCCAGGAAGCGTCAACGGCGGTCCGTTTCAGCCGATCAACACGACCGGCGAGGGGCAGATCTGCGAACACATGCCGGAAACGGCCAAGCTGATGAAGCACCTGTCGATCGTGCGGTCGATGAGCACACGCGAGGCCGACCACAATCGCGGTCGATACTATATGCACACGGGCTACGTGCCAAATCCGACGATCGAGCATCCCAGCTACGGTGCCGTGGTGGCTCGCCAGTTGGCACCGCAGCGACCAACGCTCGATATCCCGCCATTCGTGTCGGTCGGTGGTAGTAGTGCCGGTCCAGGGTTTCTAGGGATGAGCTATGCCCCCTTTGTGGTTAACGCGAATGGCCGGATCCAAGATCTGAATATGGGGATTGACGGCGAACGTGCTGCGAATCGCATGGAATTGCTCAAATCGCTAGAGGATCGATTCATCAAACAGGATCGTGGTATCGCGGCCAGTGAGCATGCAAAGGTGTTGGCCAAGACGCAGGCGCTCATGACCAGCAAGCAGATGGATGCTTTTAAGGTGCAGCAGGAGCCAACTCAGGTTCAAGAGCGATATGGCAACTCCAACTTTGGTCGCGGTTGCCTGATGGCTCGTCGGCTTGTCGAGACAGGCGTTCCTTTTGTGGAAGTCGACTTTGGTGGCTGGGACACCCACAGCAACAATTTCGACACGCTGCAGAACAATCGCTTGCCGCAATTGGATCAAGGGATGAGTGCCTTGGTGGCTGATCTTGCCGAACGCGGCATGCTGGAGAACACAGCCATCATTTGGATGGGCGAATTTGGGCGTACGCCCACGATCAATGGCAACACCGGCCGTGACCACTGGGCTCGCAGTTGGAGCGTTGTCGTTGGCGGAGCTGGGTTCCAAGGGGGCAAGGTTATTGGCCGAACGAACGAAGATGGTACGGCTGTTGAGACCGCGCCGTATACGTCGGAAGACCTGATGGCGACCACGCTTGCCTCCCTGGGGATATCGCTCGACACTCGATTTACCAGCCGCACCGGCCGGCCGATGAAGATTGCCAACGGTGGAAAGGTGATCAAGGGTTTGCTCGGCTAAGTGGTCCCCATTTGGTGCGATATCGCCCGTTCGGCTCCTCTGCTAGATTCTAAGGTGGCCGCCGTCACGGTGTATTGCGGCTCCCTCCCCTGCCCTCTGCTGTCACTTGCCCCGCAGTTGTGCCCGCCGACAAGGACGTCTGAGCCGTTGTGTCTGATTCAAGCAACCAAGCTACTCCCGAACACAACTCGCTGATCGCAGGGCAAGGAACCCTGGGGCCGCTCGTCCGTCTTGCTACTCCCGTCGTCATGGAGCAACTGCTCGTGATGATGGTGATGATGGTCGACGTTTACCTGGTGGGGCGATATATCGTCGGCGAGGCAGAGTTGGCCGCGGTCGGACTGATCGCCTACACCTTGTGGCTGCTCTCGAATGTCTTCGAACTTGTCTGCTCTGGTACGACCGCCGTGGTGGCACGCTGCATCGGAGCTGGGAATCGTGCCGAGGCCCGCCGGATCGCGAATCAGTCGCTGATTCCCGGTGTTGTGTTGGCTGCTGTGGTGGTTGTGATCGGCCTCACGATGACCCCGTTTCTGGTTGGTCTTATGCGGCTGAGAGAAGACGCAGCCGCATTGGCAATTAGCTATCTCGACTACATTTGGCCGGTCATCCCGCTGATCATGCTTGAGCGGGTTGGCATCGCTTGTTTGCGAGCTTCGGGCAACATGATCATCGTATTTCTTGTGATGGCGGTCGTGAACCTGGTGAACGTGCTGCTTAGCACGGCTTTGGTCGTTGGCTGGTTTGGGCTCCCAGAATTAGGATGGGACGGCGTGGCCATTGGTACGGCCGCCGCCCACGTGACCGGTGGCGTGCTGACGCTGCTCTTGATGAGTCGCGGTTATGCGGGGTTGGGCTGGTCATGGAAGTTTCTTCGTCCTGACGCTGAGCGAATTCGACGCATTTTGCGAATCGGAATTCCCGGTGGCGCGGATGTGCTTTCTGTCATCGGCTGTCATATGGCCTTCTTGGCGATCATCAATGACTTGGGCGACCTAGCGGCGGCGGCTCACAACGTTGCGCTGCGACTCGAGTCGATGGCCTACCTGCCGGCGGCGGGACTCACCGTAGCGGCGACGACGTTGACCGGTCAGTTCTTGGGGGCCGGAGATCGCCAGCGAGCGGCTCGCTGCCTGGTCGTGGCTTGTATGATCGGCTCGGTGGTCCTGATGGCGGTCGGCGTTGTGTTCTGGTTCGCGGGATACTACCTGGCGATCGTGTTTGTCGACGCGACGAATAGTGAGGTCGTTACGTTGGCGGCAGAGCTACTCAAGATTGCCGCCTATGGAATGTTGCCGCTGGCTCTGCAGATGATTCTCTCCGGCGGCCTGCGCGGTGCTGGCGATACGCGTTGGCCGATGGTCTTTACGATCGTGAGCATGCTTGGGCTGCGGCTTCCGCTAGCGTATGTACTCAGCAGCCCCAGGCATTACGACATGGGCGTGGTTGGGGCTTGGTGGGCGATGTTGCTCGATATGACGGTGCGTTGCTGGTTGATCGTATGGCGATTTCGCCATGGCGGCTGGCAGCGAACGAAAGTCTAATCGCCGGTAGCGCGCAGCTGGGAATGCCCCAATTAGCTGCGCTCGACTGACCAGTCGTGTTTCTCTGAGAGAGTTTGATCGAGGGCAGCGAGAGCGACCGACCAACGCGGCTGGGCGGTTTGGTACATCTCCCACCATCTCATCAGCAAACTAGCGACGATGGCAGATTCGGGAATCGGGATGTGCCAGTGCCCTATAGCCAGCTCAATGGTGTCGACATCTAAGCGGCACCACTCGACCTGTTCGCTTGCCGCCAACACGACCGGCAACATGGCCAGCATGCCGACCAAGGGAAGCCGATCGCCTGGGACCACGTCACTGTAGATGGGGAGGTCCAGGTTGAGCGTGGAGAGCAGCCAGCCTAGGCGAACCGTCTCGGGCAGCTCCGCGTGCGGGTTGGTTAGCATCGCCTCGATGACGGCAAGATTGTGACGCATGTACGGTACGCCGCCGCCACCTAACACAGGGTGGACCAGCACAACACTGGCGCACTCCGCCAGCAGGCCGGTTTCCGTGAGCCTGGCCATGGCCGCCAAGAGCCCCGGTCCCCGCGACTCCCATTGTTGCCGGAGCAGTTTGCCCCGCGTTTCCAGGTCAGCGATCGCATCGGGGCGGCAATGGACGAAGGCGTTTTCAAGCTCGCTGATCGTGCCGGCAAGACGCCCGACGAATTCATTGTCGATTGCGCCCAGGCCAGCAAGCTTTCTGATCGCAGTTTCAGCCAGTTGACGATTGTTATCGACAGTGGCCGAGAGTGGCACGAGCTGAGCCAATGTCATGGCCGCGTCAAATCCAGCTGAGGTCGACTCTTGAGCTAGTAGCCGCGTGGGGACTTCGATCGCACTCGCCAGCTCCAAGTCGGTAATTGCCTGTCCGCGCAGCATCACGGCCGCTGCGTACAAGCTACTTGTCGAAGAGCTAACCATCCATTGCAGGTCCGTTGGCATGTGCGGCACTATATCAGACACAGGCGGCTTGCAACATCTGCCCGGCGTAGAGGGCCATGCTCCGGCGACAGACTCGCGATAGAGGGAGGAAGCTACGACACGTAGCGTCCAAAGGTGTCCAGCACGGCCTGGGCGGCGATCGGAGCCGTGTGTCGTTCTAGGACAGCTTGCCGGCCGGTTTCTCCCAGTTGTTGTCGCCTCTCGTGATTCGTGAGCAGCTGGTGAAGTGCTTCGGCCAAATGTCGAGGCGATGTGGGAGGCACCAGCAGTCCGCCGCCAGTGTGTCTCAGTAGCTCTGGGAAGGCTCCGTGCTCCGGCTGAACGACAGGAACGCCGTTGGCGAGCGCCTCGAGGACGTATCGTCCCTTCGGTTCGCGATAAACCGTGGGCACGCTCAAAATGTCAATCGATCGGTAGAAGTCACGTTTGCCCGCCACATCGACGCCGGCCTGAATGGTCATCATCCCCGGGGCGTTCGAATTGGCGACGCGAGTTTCCAATTCTGAGAAATACGGACGGTCACTAGCGCCGAGCCAACCTGCGACTCGAAGTCTCGCGTCTTCCGTGCCCGGCATAATGCGAAGTTCCAACATGGCGTCGACAAGAACGTGCAGACCCTTAGCGTGACAGATTCTTGCGAAATAGCCGACTGTCGGAGGGCGATCGGTTGTTGCGTTCTCGTTGGTGTCCTGAGTGTCGTCGGCGCGAATGCCCAGTGGCACGACGTGAAAACGCTCTCGCGGGATCTCGAAATAGTCGCTCATGGCGTCCGCATAGAAGTTGCTGTGCACGATGACGCCGTCGACCTGTGTCGCCAGTGAGCGGAGCTCTTGCATTACCTTTGATCGATACGGTTCAGAGAGCTCATCGAGAAAAACGTCGTCGCCTTGAAGTGTGAGAAGCACGGGAACCCTCAGGCGTCGTTTAATCGCCGGAACGGAACCGGCAATCATCAGGTTGCTCAGGTTGACGATGTGAGGTCGTTCGTGACGAGCCAGCCAGTCGACGAGCCGGTTGACCTCCTTCTTTTGGTGTCCATGTTCGCCACGGACGATCGAAAGCGTGAGCGGCCCTAGCTCGGCTGGGTCTGTCTTGACGGACCCACGAGCGACCGAGCGAAGCAGCCATGGCGAGTCGAGAACTCGGTCGATGAATCTTGGCAGGTGGCGGAAGAGCGGAATCTTTTCTTGAAGATAGACGTTGATACCGCCAAAGAAGATGTGTTTATCGCTGACGTCCTGCTCGTCGGTCTTGAGCGGGGTGTAGAGCGGCAGCAGCATCACATCGTGACCCATCTCCATTAACGCACGAGCGACCATGTTGTCGTTCATGCAACTTCCGCAGTACATTCCCGCGGCACCAGGAGTGAGGTAGACGATTCTGAGCGATTCTAAGGGCATGGGCGGCGAGGAAGGCGGAGCGGTCGAGGAGATTGCTTGCGTGCTAGCAGTGATGGTTTGGAGCAAAAACGTCCCCGGATCGGTGGTCAGATGAGCTGTAAAGGCATCGGTAACACAATACCACAAACAGACCTTGGGGCTTAGCTCGGGTGCTGCTAGAATCCGCCGCCGCTATTTTCTAGGCCGAGGCAGGAGGCCCGCCATTTAGTCGGCAATATCTGGCAAATGGATGCATGGAGAACGCTAACGGTGAAATCATTCAATATGATTAGCGCATTGGGGCAGTCGATTACCGCAATCGTCGTTGGCAGCATCTTGTTTGCCGAGACCGCAACGTACGCCCAGGCACCTACCCCCGGTGCCCCACGCGTGGCTGCACAGCAACCGAATGCTCGGCAACCTTTTCCTGGCCAGCCAACGGTTGCTCCGCATGCACCATTTCATCTGAATCAGCAGCAGCGTGACTATCTCAATCAGGTGCTCGTCGCTTGGGAGCAACATACGACGACGATCAAGACGTTCAAGACGACCTTCCATCGTTGGAGTTACGATCAGCAGGATCGTGAGGTCAATAAGTCACAAGGTGAATTGAGTTACAAGGCTCCCGACCAGGGAACGTTTCGAGTCGACAAGGTCTTTCAGAAGAACCAGCAAGGCGAGTACGTCGAGATCAAGGACAGTATTCGCGATCATTGGACGACCGATGGAAAAGTAGTTCGGCTCTACGAAGGTTGGCAAAACCCGCCTGTGGTTCGCGAGAAAGTTATTCCGCCGCAGCTGCGCGGGCAGTCGATCCGCAATAGCCCAATCCCGTTTCTCTTTGGTTCCAAGCCGTCCGACTTGCAGGAACGTTACTGGCTGCGTGTCGTGACCCCACAGCAATTCGCGCAGGCGGAGATCTGGCTAGAGGCGTATCCACGGTATCAGGCCGACGCGGCGAATTTCTCAAAATCGATCATCCGGTTCGACCGCACGAACTTTCATCCTGTCGCATTACGCAGGTACATGCCCACCGGGGAATACGATTCGTACAAGTTCGAGAACATTTCGGTCAATCCGTTACTGCCGAACTGGAAGGAGCTCTTCAGTCCGGCAATTCCCCGTGGCTGGAAGCTCGTTCGCGAGAATCCGGCTCCGGTGGCGGCAGCCCAGCCTGACCGACAGCAGCCGGCTCAACGCTAAGCAGGCGTTTGTCGCGACAGTGTCCATTTCTCGATTGCGATCGTTGTCCGGGATCGCTTCTTTTCTCGTTGACGTTGGTGCGCCCACGGCGATAGAATTCCCAGCGTTCTGCTAGCCGTGGAGGGTGGTTGCGTGCGTCGGTTTCATTCGTCGATATCCAATTTTCATCGACTCGGTAATGCCTACCGTGATGGTTGTGTTCAGGGTGGGCTGTGCTGTCTGGTGGTGGTGTTTGTCGTTCTCGTAGCTCTTGCCGCTACGACGGGGTATGCCGAAGACGAATCTCCGGAGGTGTCCGCCGGTTCGTCATCCGCGGAAGGCCTGTTCGTGCAGGTGCAAGTTCCTATTACCGACAGTAGCGAACGGGCCGCGCGACAGTCCATTCAGCTCGCTCTGGAGGAGCTTGTTCAGGGCGCCGAGCCAGACGTCAACGAACGGCCGACGCTGATTATTGAATTTGCCGCTGGAGCGGAAGCAGGTGCTGGGAGTGATTTTGGAAAGTCTTATAAGTTAGCAAGGTTTATCGCTGACGAACTTGGTGCGATCGAGACGGTTGCCTTTATTCCGCACTCGCTCAGTGGGCATGCTGTCTTGCCCGTTATGGCATGCGATCAAGTCGTAATGGCGGCCGACGCTTACATAGGTCGGGCTGGGCGAGATGAGGATTCGAGTAAGCCCATCGCCAGGGCCGTTGAAGAGGCGTATCGAGAGATTTCGCAACGGCGGCGCACCTTTCCGCTTGAGGTGGCACTGGGGATGCTCGATAAGCAGCACGAGGTGTTGCTCGTGAAAACGGAAGGAGGTCCCGAGATCGTCTTTCGGCAAGATTTGGATGACTTGCTAGCCCGGACCAGTGAAGTTCCCGGTTCCCGACGGGAGGTGATAATCGATCGTGGTGAGTTTGGGTGGATTCCTTCCGCCAAAGCGCGATCCTGGGGGCTGATTCCGTATCTCGCCGACGATCGCTTGGCCCTCGTTGACGAACTCGGTTTGCCTCGTGAGGTTGTTCTTGGGCGCCGTCGAGTAAAGGATATCAATCCTCGCATGCTCACGGTAAAGAGCTACATTGATGCCAGATTGAGCGATTCACGGCGGCGAATGA
>CAYLRE010000208.1:0-8648 GCA_964385715.1 uncultured Planctomycetaceae bacterium | reverse complement strand
CTCGTATTTCTCCTGTCCCGAAGACATAGCTACTCACTTAGTAGAATCTCTCGCCCTGCATCTCTCATCGACCCGTTTTCGCCTTATTCTGTCGTCCATTCTCCCATTCAGGGCGACAAATGCAACCTCGACATCCAATTAGGCCTCCGCGACCGTCGATGTCGGAGCCTCCGATCGTCGCCACCAGCGCCGCGTAACTCGCAACAGCAGCACCGAAAGTGCGAGAAACAGAACCCCACTGATACGTGAATGCGCCAGATGCACGGCTAGTTGTGCATCGGTCGTTAGCTCGGCAGCTCCCACGATCGCGGCCAGCCGAAGTCCGTTAATCAGGTACATGAGCCCCGTTCCAACAATTAACACCGCCAGCATTCGGATCCACCGACTGCTGCGCCAATAGGCAGCCAACATCGTCAGACCGACCACCCAGAACGCGACCAACGACTCCATCTCCGCGCAATATTGCGTGACCCGCAACCTGCCTAACAAGACGTTGTAGGGGTCGATTTGGTAACGTCGAACATCCCCCTGCTGGAACGGTTGCAGCACCGTTTGAGCGATACCTGCGGTCGAAGAGCTGGTCACGCCCCAGAGTCGTTGGATGCCGTGTATATACATGACGAACGTGACCGAAATGATTGCCGCAGCGGCAACGTGATGCCAATGATCGCGCAACCAGGCAACGAGGCCGCGAAAAGAAAAACAGATCAACAGCGCCGTCGCTCCCACCAGCAAACCGCCCAAAGGCCAGGCCCACGTCGAGGCGAGCGCATTGCCGATATGCAAACCAGCGCCGGCAAGCCAGTCCGTCCATAAGAAGAACAACGCAAATATGACTACGTTGGTCGTTAAGAAGAACCAGCGAGCCCGATTGCCGGCCCGCCCGACCTGACGTAGCTCACCACCACAAATTACGAGCGTGAGAACCGCCGTCATGAGAACGAAGGTCGCAACCCGCGGACTCGCCAAATAGCTCATTCGCCCCCGGGAGAATTCGGCAACCGCAGTGAGCAGGCAAAGCTCGATGAGCAACAACAAGACAACACTGGCAATCCACCCGGAAGTCGGAGGGCGTACCGTAACCCGACAATTGCCTGCCTGCGACAACGATTGCTCGCCTGCGCTGACCTCCGATGACGACATCACACCGATTCCTCGGTTGATGCCCCCTCACCTGTCCCTGCCTGACCGTTGCCTTCATGCACCGCATTGACCGAGGGCCCGATCAATTCTTCGATCTGCTGGCGGTCGAGGATTTCCTCTTCGATGAGCGCCCGGGTCACCTTTTCTAGCTTGTCCGAATTTTCTTGTAGGAGCTGAGTCGCCCTCTCCGCCGCGCCGTGCAGAATTCGGGCCACCTCTTCGTCGATCACCTGTGCCGTATGCTCGCTGAACTGCCGTTCACTGTGAAATTCTTTACCAAGGAACGGATTCTCTTCCGACGTGTGATAAGCAACCGGTCCGAGTCGTTCGCTCATTCCCCAGTGCGACACCATCCGTCGCGCCAGCTTGGTCGCTTCCGAGAGATCGTTTTCAGCCCCGGCGCTGTACTCATCGTAGATCATCTTCTCGGCCGCTCGACCTCCAAGAATAAAGACCAGTCGAGCCTTGAGATCATTCTCGCTAATGTTGAGGCGATCTTCATCTGGGACAAGCTGCGTTACACCCAATGCTCGTCCGCGCGGCACGATGGTGACCTTGTGCACGCGATCGGCGCCGGGAACAATCCACGCCAGCAGTGCGTGCCCCGCTTCGTGATAGGCAGTCATTTCCTTTTCCTTGCCCGTCAGCACTTCCTCCCGCTTGGCTCCCATCAGCACCTTGTCCCTAGCGTGCTCAAAGTCCTCCATCTCAACTTTGTCCTTGCCGTGACGAGTCGCCCACAGGGCCGCCTCATTAACAAGGTTTTGAATGTCCGCGCCCGTTAGACCGATACTTCCGGCGGCAAGTCGCTCAATATCGACGTCATCGGCCAGAGGAACGTTTCTCACATGCACCCCAAAAATCGCAATGCGTCCCTTCAGGGTCGGACGATCGACGGTGATGTGCCGATCAAATCGTCCTGGTCGTAGCAAGGCCGGATCGAGCACATCAGGGCGATTCGTCGCGGCTAAGACAATCACTGACTCCGTCGGCTCGAACCCATCCATCTCACTAAGAATTTGATTCAGTGTCTGCTCGCGTTCATCGTTGCCACCACCAAGCCCCGCACCGCGATGACGTCCCACGGCATCGATCTCGTCGATGAACAAAATTGCCGGCGACGCTTCCTTCGCATTCTTGAACAGGTCGCGCACGCGCCCCGCTCCCACGCCGACAAACATCTGTATGAATTCGCTGCCACTAATTGAAAAGAACGGAACGCCCGCCTCGCCAGCGACCGCTCGAGCCAATAGTGTCTTGCCGGTTCCAGGAGGCCCCATAAGCAGCACTCCCTTGGGAACTCGCCCACCGAGACGCTGAAATTTCTTGGGATCCTTCAGAAACTCAATTACCTCTTCCAAGTCGCGTTTGACGCCCTCCAAGCCGGCGACGTCCTTGAAAGTGACCCTCTTCTGATCCGATTCGTATCGCTGCGCCGGACTCTTGGCAAAGCCAGAAAGCAAACCACCGCCCATAAACTGTTCGCGAGCCCGACGAAACATCGTCCAAATGACCACGAACAACAGGATCGTCACGAACAGGTAGACAAACATCAGCATGCTGGTGCCGTCAGTGGCTTCCTTGACGCTGTATTTGTTGCCGACCTTCTCGTCCAATAGCTTCACGAGCTCCGCATTGTCGGCATAAACCCAGACGGTGGTCACAAACGCTTTATGCAGACGCTTCTCCTCAGCATCTCCGTCGCTGGCACGGGCCTTCGCCTTGGTATCCTTTGCGGCGCTGGCTTCACCTTGCTGCTTGCTAGCCGCTTCTTTTGCCTTGCGTTGCTTCTCGACCCACAGCGGATCGAAGGGTGGTTTTCGAAATGTCCCCGAGATTTTATCCCCCTGGGCGACCGCAGTCTCGATGTTGTCGGCAGCGAGCTGCTCCTTGAAGAAACCAATCGTAATTTCCGACTGCGGATCCCCCCAGCCTCCGGTCATGAAGACGACAAACGCAACGAGGCCGCCGATCATGAGAAACATTCCCAGGTTTCCCATTCGCGGCTTGGGCGGCGGCGTCTTGCCCGACGGGCTCCCGCCTTTGGCGGAACCACCGTTTCCCGGACCACTGCTGCCGGTACCATTGCCGCCGGACTGCTTGTTACTAGCGTTGTCGTCCATCAATAACCTCGGATGCGAAGATTCCTTTAACATAGTCTGGCCAGCCGTCGCGGCATATCGTCTGCCACGAATCGTCGATCGCCAACGTGGCAACAGGATCGCGGGGGCTGCCCCGGACCTGACTGGGCACAGCAGGCGAAGCGACGCCGTACAGGCCTCGTCGTCCCTATTGTAGGGAGTTCTAGGGAGATTCGTATGGTGCCCCCGCCGGCGTGTCTGAGATTCTCGCTGGAATCCCAGCCAAAAGGGAAGTCACAGAAAGAGTGTTAGCCAACCCAAATGGCCCTAGCAGAGTGGGTAGGCGTGAAATCGCCGGGCACGGCGGATAACTGGCCGGCAAACGAGTTGCAGCCATTTGCCTAACGAGTGCGTCAATCGAGCGCAAATCACGTGAACACGGCCAAATGAACCCGGCATAGCCAATTATTCGTCAACGCGTTCGCCGTCTTCGTATTCCTGATTGACAATCTGTTCGCCATCGTCTGCCCATTCGACGGTTGTACCGTGGCGCTTGCCGTTTCGGTAACTAGCCTTTACCTTTTTCTGCCCGTTTTCGTGCCATTCTTCAACGGTCCCGTGGCGCTCGTTGCGGAGAAATTCATACTTGGCCATCAGCTGGCCATCTCCGTACCACTGCTGCGATATACCATGGCGGTCGCCATTGTCCCAACTTACTTGCATCTTCATGGCGTTGCCCTCGCTGTAATAACTCTCGACAACCCCGTGACGCTTGCCCATCTTCCACTCTTCTCGGCGATTGATCGATCCATCGTCAAAATAGAACACGGACTCTCCGTCAATAATGTCGTCGACGAAGTTGCTCTTCCTCATCAAGACACCCTTACGGTTCCACCACTTCCACTCGCCAGTACGTTTGTTGTCCTTGTATTTCCCTTCTTTCCAAAGCTTGCCGTTGTCGTGCCATTCCTGGAACTTTCCGTCGTAGCGTTTGGATCCATCCGAATACGTATGGACGACGACCTTTCGTTTGGAGGAGCGATCACCAAATCGTTCGTGAATCTGATCGGCGGAAACGAACACCGCTTCTTTGCCTCGATCCCGCCCCGGTTTCTCTTGCGCATCTCGTCGCGGTCTTGCCGCAACGACATCCCGGGAGTTGGACGACGGCTCGGATACCTTGGGAGGGCTGAAATCGTCGTTAGCGGGCTTCGCATCCTGAGCGGCTTCGTTCTCGCCAGGGGCCGTCGCGACCTTCTCCACAGGCGTTTCCGTGATCTCGCTCGCACCCCCTTCACTGGACTTGTCAACCGACTCCTCAGTCGAGTCAACGGCCGAATCGCCACCTCCACAACCGCCTAAGAATGGAGAGGCTACCAATGCCCCGCACACAAAAACCGAACGAATAGCAGCTTTCATATTGTTCGCTCTCAAATTCCTTAATCGCATTCGCCTGTGATCGCCTAACCGGCGGCAGTTATCGCTTAACGGAATTCCAATATCTCAAATAAACCAGAAACGGTCTATCGGCCTGCCATCGACGACCAGATCACATCAATCCTGCCCCAGACCAGCCCCACACCAGTTCAATCGGCCGCCTGGAAATACCTGGGCTTTCGGCTTGACCCGCCCTCTTCGACGTGAGGGACCCCGCCGGTACGGTTATCTGCCATTATACTGTCCACGTTGATCGGCGGCTGGAATGCCCGCTCTAAAACAGAATACCACCTTGAATCCTGTCTGAATCGAACCGTGACTCTGCCTCTGCTACAGCCCCAACGACGGGGTGCTATCGCCGTCATACCCCGCAATAACCGCCTTTTGGTTATCCGCCGCTCAGCCCATGTTGTCGCTCCGCGGGCTTACTGCTTCCCTGGGGGCGGAATCGAGGCTGGAGAGACCGAATCGGAGGCGTTGATTCGTGAATTGGATGAGGAACTGGGTGTCCCCGTTCGGCCCGTACGACGGCTGTGGCGAAGCGTCACAGCCTGGCATGTGAATCTTGTCTGGTGGCTAGCCGATCTGCCAGCTACTGCTGAACTTTTCCCGAATCCTCAGGAGGTGGAGTCAGCCAGCTGGTTGACGGTTGAAGAAATGGCCCAACTACCAGAAATGTTGCCCAGTAATCACGACTTTCTGGCTGCTCTGGCCGCAGGCGAGTTTGAGATCGAGGGGATCATGCCATCGCCCGATTAGCATGTCCTGCGTACTCGCCAGGCAACCAATCTAATGTTCGCGGCGATCATCCTCACCGTGATACCGGCGATTAAACTCTTCAGGATCCCAAGCATCGCGGACCTGCTGCCCACTTTCGCCAGGCCCCTGCCCTTCCGAGTTTGCAGTTCCGTCGGAACCGTTTTTCTCGCGGGAATAAAATCTCTCTCGGTCGTCGTGATCGACCGCTTGCGACAACGTGACCCGTGGCGTTGAGACACGCGAGGGCGCCCGGTTCGCTGCGGGTTCGGTCACGGCGACGATCCAAGCCACAAGCTGCTTCACCGGGACCGCGTCAGGACTGCGAAACGCGGGATCATCCCGTCCACCGTGAGCTCGCGTGGCCGCCGCTAGAATCTGACTCTCGGAATCTTCGCCATCCGCAGGACCAAGGTACCCCAGTACCGCCTGAAGATTTCGCTGCGTTGCCCGCCGGCTTAATAGATGCCCTCGAAGCGGACGAATCAAACGAAACTCGCTCGTTGCCGCCGAACCATGACACTTGGCTGCCGCACAGCCCGAAACCAACATTGGCTGGATCGTGTTACGAAACGCCTCCATGGTCCCTTCGGGCATGTTGCGTGTGAGACGGTCAAGCTCGCTCTGATCGTAGGGTGCCGGTGAACCAACAGACCGCACATCACTTTGTGGAGATCCAATTTTTGGAACGGACGGTGCCTGCCCTTGAGGATTGCGTGCCAACTCCAAGCTTCGCTGCGCCACTCGAACCCGAGCATGATCCGGTGCAAGCCTTGCCGCCTGGGCAATCAATCCTTCCGCCTCGGAAAGTAGCTCGTTCCGAAGACACCAATCGGCGAGACGCAACTGGCCGAGGAAATCGTCGGCAGAGACTGTGGCAAGTTTTCGTTGATAGACTTCCGGAAAGGAACGGCAAAGATCCTGCACTTCACCTCGGCGTACGCGAATCTCTCCGGTTGGCAGGGCGACGCGATAAAAATCACCCTCGTAGCTAACCTGCCCAGAAAGCACCTGCCCGTTACGAAGCAACAAATGCCATGTGTGGTCGGGCTCGACGCCCTCCACCGCAACGGCGATTCCGGTTACGAGAGCAACCGTCAGCGCTGCAGCAGCCAGCCACCTGCCGCCACGAAGAACTGGCATTCGACAATCGGTCAATTTGGAATTCGCTAGTGACACAACACACTTTCCGATGCCGCTAGGTACGCGGCATCCCCCTTCCTCTGAAAATTCGAGTTCCCCTGGAAAATCCGTGGGAGCGTAGAAAAAGAGCCCGCTAGCGTCAATGCGAGCTCGAGCGGTGGCGACAACCTTGGGCCTCTTGTACCTTGTTTGCTACACGCTAGCAGCAAGGTACTGGTTTGATAGACTTGCAATTGGGAAATAGGCATCGCCAGAAATGGACAACAGGCGATCACACGCTCTAAAGACACACGATCCTCGCATGCCGGGAACCATCACCATGAAGTGCTATACCGTCGACGGATCCGGGCTCGACAGCTTGCAACTTGCCGAACGCCCGGCACCGGCTGTCGGTCCCGGCGACGTTGTCGTCGATGTTCATGCCGTCTCGCTGAACTACCGTGACCTGCTCGTGGCCGATGGTCGCTATGGCGGTCCTCAAGATCCACCAATCATCGCCACCAGTGATATGGCGGGCGTCGTCCAGGCTGTCGGCAGCGAAGTTACATCATTAGCACCAGGCGATCGCGTCTTCAATTCTCCCTTTCGCAACTGGCCCGCCGGCACGTTGCGTCGTGAGTGGTCGCGTACCTTTGTAGGCGGCCAAGGAATCGACGGAGTGCTAGCAGAAGAGGTCGCCTACCCGGCCGATGCCCTCGTTCCAATTCCGGCACACCTCGACTTTGGCGAAGCCTCAACCTTAACAGTCGCCGGACTGACCGCTTGGGCCGCGATCGTCACGCACGGCAAGGCGACGGCCGGGGATTGGGTGCTACTGCACGGTACTGGCGGCGTTTCAATCTTTGCCGCTCAGATCGCCAAACTGCTCGGGGCCCGTGTGATCCTCAGCACTGCCAGTGAAGAGAAGGCGGCCATGGTACGGGATCGTTTTGGCGTCGACCGCACGATCAACTATCGCGATGACGATTGGCCTCGTCAGGTACGCAAGCTCACCGGTGGTAATGGAGTCGACGTGGTGGTCGAAGTGGCTGGCGGCAAGTCCCTGCAGCGCAGCATTGACGCCTGTGCGTTTGGGGCCAGAATCGGCCTGATCGGGGTTCTTTCTGGAAACGAAGCCTTGATCGACGTCTTCAAAACGCTGATGCGCCAGGTCACGATTCGCGGAATCTACATGGAATCGACGCAGGAGCTACAGGCTTTCGCCCGTGCCGTTGAAGCGGGTGACCTGCACCCCCGGATCGACCGCCGGTTCTCCTTCGACCAAGCCCGAGAGGCCTACGATTACCTCGGATCACGCCAGCATGTTGGCAAAATCGTCATCGACGTCCGCTGATGTGCGACTACTTTGCACCGCGTCTGAGACATCATTTTCCCGCAGCGAGGGGCACGAAGCCCCGGTTTCCCCGGAAAGGGGACGACTGGTTCCGAGCCTGAGGTCCTCTCGGTGCTTGAAAACTAGGGACGATGTGGCGATAGTTGTGGAAGATGCCGACAATGAAGATACGGTATCAACGCTGCGTGATCTTCGTTTCGTGGCACCGCTGGCGTCCACGGACACAGCTGGTTTAGCAACCTTAGACGAGAAGAGTCCCCACTGATGGCCAAGCAAGAAGCAACTCCAGACGCCAAGAGCTCCAAGAAGTCGGATACAAAACGGATTTTGCTGGTCGACGATGATCCGGAGATCATCGAGACCCTCAATATCGCTCTCGAGGCGAAGGGCTATACCGTGCTCATCGCCCGCGATGGCAATCAGGGCCTGGCCATGGCCGAGCGAGAAGATCCCGACTTGGTGATTCTGGATATGATGATGCCGAAGCGAAGTGGCTTCCTGGTGCTCGAAAAACTGCGTCGTTCGCGGCCGGTGCCGCTACGCGTGATCATGATCACGGCCAACGAAGGAAGTCGCCACAAGGCTTATGCCGAGATGCTGGGCGTGGACGACTACATCCGCAAACCGTTCGCGCTCGATCGCCTGATTGAGAGCGTCGAACGCCTGGTCGGCTAAGTAGCCCCCCTTCTTGCGCGAAATGCCAGCACTCACCTTCCACGGGTGATCGCGAATGCGACGTCCGGCGCCCCGGCATC
>CAYLRE010000207.1:0-8739 GCA_964385715.1 uncultured Planctomycetaceae bacterium | reverse complement strand
CCCGAGGCCAGCACTGACGCTGCCGCCGGGCGAATTGATGTACAAGTGCACGTCCGCCTTGGGGTCGTCCGACTGCAAGAATAGCAGCTGGGCCACAATAGCGTTGGCGACTTCGTCATTGACGCCGCTGCCAAGGAAGATGATCCGGTCTTTAAGCAACCGGCTATAGATATCCATCGCCCGCTCTTCGCGGCCGCTCTTTTCGATGACGTACGGAACCAGAGGCATCGTGCGTTTACTTCCTGGGCTCTTTGACGCGAGCGACGCTCAATGCGATCGATCGCGTCCTTGAATGGTGGTCAGTAACTGTCCGTGTTATCTGTTAATTGCTAAGTCGACAGACAATCATCCGCGATGATCTAGTCGTCGTCCTCATCTTCGTCATCCGCGACCGGCGGCTTCGTGAGGACTTCGTCCACGATGCCATACTCTTTGGCTTCGCCGGCATTCATGTAGAAATCGCGATCGGTGTCGGCAGCGACGCGATCGAACGATTGTCCACTGTGATTCGAGAGGATGTTGTTGAGCACTTCACGAGTCTTGAGGATCTCGTCCGCTTGGATTTCGATGTCGCTCACCTGACCGCCTACTTGGCCGTAGGGCTGGTGAATCATGACCTTGGCGTGCGGCAGAATGAATCGCTTGCCCTTCTTACCGCCGGCCAACAGAACCGCTCCGCCACTGGCCGCCAGGCCAACGCAGTAGGTTCCCACCGGGCAGCTAAGAATCTGCATGGTGTCGTAGATCGCCAGCGTCGCGCTGACGCTTCCACCGGGCGAATTGATATAGAAGTGGACGTCCTTGCGACGATTTTCGCTCTGCAGGTAGAGCAGCTTCATCACGATTTCGTTGGCGTTGCCATCGTGAATCGGGCCTTGAAGCAGAATGATGCGGTTCTCCAGCAGCAGGTCGCCAAGCGTCATTTGGCGCTGTCGCTGGTAGTCGCGGTAATTGGCCTGAGGGTCAACAGGAAACGGGTTCGAGTTGACCGATTCTAGAAAATCGCCCATGCGAGGTCCTTCTACGTGTGGCAGACAATCCGTTTGTTTTTGCCGAGTGTCGATTTGTTGTCGGCGAGTGGGCCAGGAAGTGGCCGTTCGCCAAGCGAAGCAATCCTATGGGGAGCTTCGCGCTTTAGCTGTGTTCTTTCGGTTCCGCGAGTGCCTCGGGTTCGTCCGGCTTGGTCGCCTCGGGGATCTGCGTCTGGTTGCCTCCGGCAGCGACACCGATCGTTTCGACGTCTCCACCGTCTTGCTCGAACGGCACGTCTTCAAATTTGGCTTGGGCTTGAACCGCTTCGATCACCTTGCGCTCGACGATTTGGTTTCGCAGGCTATCCATCATGCCGCGTTTCTCAAGTTGAGCACGTACACGACGAGGACTTTCGCCACTTTGGGCGGCGATCAAGCGAATTTCGGCCTCGTAGTCGCCAGGATCGGCATCGATATTTTCTTCTTCAGCGATTCGTTCGAGAATGAAGTGTTCTCGCAAAGAACGAGCGGTCGCTTCCGCCGAGTTTTGTCGCAGCTCGTTCTCGTACTGGCGAATGTCGGCGTCGCTGAAACCGCTACGCTGTAGTTCCAACACGCTACGCTGCAATTCGCGGTCGCTCTGACGCTGAAGCATTGCCGGGGGCAGCTCCCATTCGGCGGCTTCGGTCAGCAGACTGCTGATTTGCTGACGAGCACCTTGCTGCTGACGATATTGCAACTGCCGCTCAAGGTTGTCCTTAACGGCGTCTCGCAGATCGGCTTCGCTCTCCATGCCGCCCATCTGCTGCAAGAACGCTTCGTCGATTTCGGGGAGTTCAAGCTTCTTGACCTCGATCACTTCAAATTCGACGTCGACCGACTTGCCTTTGAGTTCTTCCTTCGCAGCGGCGTCACCCAGTTCGACCTTACCCGACTTCTTATCGCCGGCCTTCGCTCCAACCATCAATTTGTCGAAGCCTTCCAGGTTGCCATCGAAAAAGCTGAGCGTCTCACGAACGCAAAGCGGTTGTTCTTTCACCTCTGCTAGCGTTTCGCCGTCGTGCGTCGAAGTCACATTCACGACCACAAAGTCTCCAGCGGCGGCCTCTCCGTCGCTCGGAACCAGACGTCCGTGACGCGACAGCATACCTTGCAGCTGCTTGTCGATGTCTTCATCCGAGAATTCGGCCGTGGGGCGTTCGAGCTTCAAGCCCTTCCACTCCGGCATGTCGAATTCAGGACGAACTTCCAAATCGAACTGGAAGGTCATCGAACCTTCGGCAGGAACCTCAACGGCGTCGAGATCGATATCTGGCTCGCTAATCGCGGTCAGCTCGTGGTCTTCGTTGACCTGAGCCATCGCGTCCATCAAGAGCGTACCCTTGATCTGATCCGCCACTTCCTTACGGAATCGCTTCTCAACCAACTTGCGTGGAGCGTGACCGATACGGAAACCCGGCACGGCGGCCGAGTCCATCATCTCGGTATAGGCGTTGTCGAGATAGCGATCCACGACATCGCGCGGAATCTCAACCTTGATGCGGCGTTGGCACGCACTGGGGCTCTCGATCGATACGTCCAGATCCATCTTCTCAGGGACGTCGGCCTCCGAGCCGTCTGCTTTTTCTTCCAAATCTTGGGCCATGGCGCGCAATACTCGTGCTCTACAAGCAAATAAAACTAAGAGCGGGTGATGGGATTCGAACCCACGACAACAACGTTGGCAACGTTGTGCTCTGCCAGCTGAGCTACACCCGCAATTTGATGGGACTCTCGAAAACGATTCCAATCCGATAGACGGAGCCGATTTCAGAGCCCACGGATTATAGGATCGCCAGTCTCGGCCACAAGGCCAATATACCACCTCGGCCACAAGGCCAATATAGCCAGGGGCGCCAACCTCGACTGCAAACAGGCAGATTACGGTGTTATGGGGGACCAAGTCAAGGGGCGCAGGCGTCGGCAGCACTGCTTTCGCCGTCGCGGATTGCGTCCCTGAAAATCTTGCCGGGGGACTCTACCTGGGCCACCGACGGGAACAATTCTCGAGCGGCGAGTGATGCCGGGAGGGTGTCGCCAGATGGCATGCTGGTGCCTTAGCCGGTTGCTGAGCCCATTGTCTCGACTCTTCGCGGCAGTTATCATTAAGGGGCTATGGAAATAGGGTGCAGGGAAGCCGCACAGAGTACATAATTACGGCCGGGAATTGGGTCCGATTTGGGATCGAACCTTGGTGCCACTGCCCGGCGATAGACCCCCTGACCCCGAGATTTCTTATGTCGGCTGTGATCCACGCGGGTCATACCGACTTGGAAGTCCCCGCCAATCACCCCTGGCCAGCGACGGCGAAACGCTTCCTACATGAAGCCGAAAACGCACGCGTGGTCGTTCTAGCGGACAGCCGGAGAAGTAAAGCATGGGTGCCCATTTGGTCCTGCGCACCGAGGGTCACGATGAAACGATCGTGGCACTGGATAAACTGCCGCTCACGATGGGTCGCGGCCGTGAGGTTGGTCTAACGCTAGCCAGCCCTTTGGTGAGCCGACAGCACTGCGAACTGTACGAGGCCGACGGCCAAATCTGCGTCCGCGATCTCGATTCGCTTAACGGAACCTTCGTAGGCGAAGAGCAAGTGTCGGACACCGTCCTTTCGACGGGCGATATCTTGACGGTCGGCGCAGCAGTCTTTGAGGTGGTTCTGGACGGTGACACGGCGAGTACCGGCGGTGCCAAGGCGCCCGAAGAAGACGCAACCGAGCTGGATGAGTCTGCTTTTGAATCGCTGGATGACGAAGAGACCGAATCGCTCGGTGATCTTAAAGATTCATTGGACGACGATGAAACGGACGACGATGAAACCGAAGGAGCCGGGGATTCAGCAAGCGAGGCGGATTCAGAGGCTGCCGAAACGGAAGAGGACTCCGAGGCGACCGACTTCCTCAAGGGCATCGGCCTCGACGATTCGGAATCGACCACGAGCGATACCGAGTTGCCGACGATTCAGCTCGACAAGGACGCAGCCAAATCGGCATCTTCCATTGACGAAGACGAAGATTTGGACGACTTCCTCAAGCATTTTGAGTAAGCCACATCGATCGATCAGACCTCAGACTGCTTGATTGGCGTCCGATTCTTCCCGTGGCTTTTCATCGAGCAGCTTGAATCGAACGCGATATGGCTGATACTCAGCCCGCTCAGAATCGGCGGCGTAGATCGCGTCAATCTCCTCACGAAGCGCCTGCGCCGAGTCGAATCCGTCACGACGGGCATCCTCTTCCGTCAGGTCATCCAACTCGATCGTTTCGACCGACGTGATCTGGATCGGACCGATGCCGGGAATGTAGCTTCGCTGCCCAGAGCGCATGCGGCGATGCTTCCACAGACGAATCGTCTGCGTCTTTTCGCCGCTACGAATCGCATCGAGGAATTTCTTCTTGAACAGAAGCATGTGGTCACGACCATGCTGACGCGAGGAACGCTTTCATACCGAGACAACCGCATCTGTCTGCGCGGCATCCCGTCGGCCCGGCCCCAAGTTTCGATGATCCAGATTCGGCGTCCCCAAAATCCAGCGGACCGCAATCGCTAGGGGCGCAGAAGGTCGGTAAGCGCGGCAATGATCTTGCCCGGTTCTTCCATCGCTAGGCTGACCACTAATACCGCGAGCATCAGCAGGCCAGCTCCCAGGAAGATCGCGCCCCCAGTGGCCGGAGTTACGTCGATCTGCTGCAACTCCGCGGCCAACGCCCGTTCTAGCCTTCGCCATCCCTGATCGCTCTGCGGTCCGCTCGTCGCGATCAGCGAGATTGGTCGCATGGCTCGCGACGGTTCAATTTGCAGTTGCACCCCCAGCGACGGGATGGCCAAGCAATCGCCGGCCCACTGGTGCTCGACATCGTAACGAACGAGAAGCTGTTCAAGCGTCTCGCGCAGGCGGACGTGTGTGATATTGTAGGCGACCAATCGCGGACGAACCAACAAGATGATGAGCGTGACCAACATCAGATAGGCCACCATCAGGAAACACCAAACGGCCACCATGTTCCAACTGCCTGCTCCCAGTCGTTCTGCGACGGCCTCGGGCATGAACATCGTGGCCGGCCCAATGAGGACCATTCCAGATACCGCCAGGGCGATCGCATAGATTTCGCGTGTCCCGTTGGTTAGGTGGGGTCGCCGAGAACTATGGATGACACCTAAGGCGATGCCGTACAGCGCGAGCGGTCCCATCGCGATCACTAAATGCAAGACGTTCATGCTTCTTTTCTTTGGCCCCTAATGCTGTCGCCTGCTTGTGATTTTACGGTGAGCGTGAAACGCTGACAACGCAATGTCTCTCCCGACCAGCACCCTCGCCAATTTCATCGGGCTAAATCGAGTCGCTCGCCTCATCCGCGGAATCGCTCGGGCCATCGGAGGCAGGCTGCCCTGGCGATTTCTTGGAGGGATCGCTGCCCGCTTCTCGCATTCGATACACCTCTGCCCGGAGCCGGGCTTCCTCGACCGCTTGATCGTGACGAACCGTAGCCCAGTACTGCCGAGAAGCGACGTAGTCGGCCATTGCCAACAGCACGACCCACAGTACAACCAGCACAATAGCCATCCAGTACGTCATGAACACCCACGGCATGGTCGCCTTCATCGGATCGATCCAGCGACCGGCGAAAATGGCAAGCGCGACGATGCCGATCATGGCACTGGCCTGACTACGGCGGCGGTACTGCCGGGCCGCAAAGTCGACCTTTCGTTCGTCGGAAGAGGTTCGCTTCGCCAGCCAGCTTTGGCGCTGGACATAGGTCATGATCGTAGCCACGATCAACAGCGTCAGCGAGAAGATCAGGGTCGGGTCCATGGAATTCATTCTTGACGGCAAACGTCGACCGCAAACGTCTCCGAAAGAGGCCCTCGCCGCCACGTTTCTCCTAAAACCTATTCCTTGGCGGCTTGTGAATCCGCAGCCGGAACCGATTCCAACCAGGTGAGCGCCACCCAACCGACCTTGGCAAGCGATTCGCCGGAGCACTTGTCGACCGTATCCTTATCGGTGTGCCAGTACTCGTTCTTGGGGTATCTCGGATAGTCGAAGTCGATAAGGTCGCAAGTGGGAATCTTGGCGATATTCCGCAGCGGCACGTGGTCATCTCGGATTTCGTGTTTGCGCCTTGGGATAAACTCGCGAACTCCGAGCTTCTTAGCCGTCGCCCAAATTTCTTTGACCAACGGTCGGGTGTCGCGCCACCACATGCTGTTCTTTTCTTGGTAGATCTGCAGATCGCGATCACCCACCATGTCGAATAGCACGCCCCAGCGATAACGATAGTCGCGGGGCTGCGTCAGGTAGGTTCTGGCGAAGTACTCCGAACCGACAAAGTAGCGATCGATCGTCTGCCCAAGATTGAAGACGAACTCTTCGGCGTCGAAGAACACGAAATCAACGCCGACCGCTGTATTCTTTATGTTGGGAATGTGATGCCCCAACTCCATTAGCAGGGCTGTGCCGCTGCCGCCGTCGTTGGCACCGATGAAGACCGTACCACGCTGTCGCGGTGGAACTCTCTGGTTGTCTGCCTGCGGACGGGTGTCGTAGTGGGCACAAAGGAGAATACGCTCCTTGCGATCGGTGTGCCAGCGAACGATCGTGTTGGCAACCGGCGTCGCTTGACCGGTACGCGGATGGCGCATTTGAAATCGCTGAAATTCGACCTTCGCGCCCAGCTCCTCAAAATGTTTCTTGAGCAGTTCTTGCTGCGACGCCATGGCCTTGGAACCGGTCTGCCGCGGACCAAGCGCACAGATCTGCTCCAAGTAGCGATAGGCACGCGCGGCGTCGATTGGATTCGCCTCCCCTTCGCCATCACCTGCCTTCAAGAAGGCGGCAGGCGCGACGTCAGCACCCTCGTCGTCGGCGGCCCCCGTCTCGGCTGAATCCGCCGTCCCGCCCGAATCCCCCGTCCGGGCGGAAACCCCCGCTCCGGCTGAGGAAGAACCAGCAGCCGCCGGAATCGCCGTATCGAGCTGGGCTGTATCGGGCCCACGGCACGACGTGAATAGCACCGCAACGAGCACGAAAGGCAACCAATAGACTGAACGTGGGCCGGGCATTGCTCGCTCACGGCCTCCGGTGATTCGCTTGACGACAGAGTCCATTAGCATGTCGATATCCAGGGAAATACTTGTGTTTACGACACTTCGATCGCTGTTTCACGGCGGGAGTTTCGGAACATTACATGACGTAGGTCGGCCGGGCGACGATAGCAGAGGTCGCAGGGATAGCAGAAAGCGGCAGCTTGCCTTGATTCAGGCCAGGTGGAAGTCTGGCTGGACCGGACAGAAGCCCAGGCGGCGGACAGCTTGAAAACGAAAATCACCGTACTCTATAATACAAGGCTTTCTGTTAGCCGCCGGCGGTCGATACCGCCGGCTCCCGCCTTCGCGAAGTGCACCGAGCCGCGGCCCACGCCGGCGGACCTGCACTTCAACCGCTCGTTTCGTTCCTGGCGGCCGTCGTCGTTTCTGACGCGGTGGTGTTGGGCGCAAAGCGGACGGACGTGTCAGGAGACCAGCGTCAGCACGATGCCGGTGATCTCACGGACCAGGCGGTCGACGACTTGGGATTAACGAGAAAAGGCACAAGACGAATTCGTCTCCGCGCGAAACCATTTTGAGGGAACGCTCACGCGTTTCGATAGATCAACACTATGTTTTCAAAAGATCAGTACGAGCTAGTCGACTTCGGAGAGGGACGTCGACTCGATCGCTTTGGCCAGTACCTGCTTGACCGCCCATGCCAGGTCGCCACGGGACTACCTCGCAAGAAACCGGAAGCCTGGGAGAAAGCAGACGCCGTTTACTCCGGTCCGGGAGCGGGAGAAGGCAACTGGAGAGCAGGGGCTGGAATGCCGCTGGCTTGGTCCATCAACCACAATGGTTCGACGCTCGAACTGAAACTGACCGACTTCGGTCACGTTGGGGTGTTTCCCGAACACGCCGTGAACTGGGACTGGATAACGCATCAGCTGCGTGCTTCCGGGGAAACACTCAAGGTGCTGAATCTCTTCGCCTATACCGGCGGAGCAACCATTGCCGCAGTGGCCGGCGGTGCCGAAGTCGTGCACGTCGATGCCGCCCAGAACGCGGTCCTGTGGGCACGCCGCAACACGCAGGCGTCCGACATGGGTGCCGCCGCGATTCGCTGGATCACCGAAGACGTCCGCAAGTTCGTGCAGCGGGAAATCAAACGCGGCAATAAGTACCACGGCGTCGTGCTCGATCCGCCCAGCTACGGACATGGCCCCAAGGGCGAAGTCTGGAAGTTGCAGGATCACCTGCCGGAACTCTTGCAGATGTGTGCCGACCTGACGGCGGCCGATCGACGCTTCTTGCTACTCTCCTGCCACACCACCGGTGTCGATCCGAGCGACCTGGAGCGAATGCTTGAAGACGCGATGGGAGACCTGAGCCACGGCAAGATGGAGTCGGGCGGTCTGGCCATCCAGTCGACCGATGGCCGTCAGATGCCGGCCGGAATCGCCACGCGTTGGTCGACCATCGTATAGACGCTACACTGGGCCGTCTCGTCGCTACGCTCGCCTCGGCGTTTTCGTTTCGTCCGTTTCGTTCCTGCGCACATGCTCGTTGCAGCTTTGGCAGCCGAGAATGTGCGCCTCTGAGAAGCACTGCCCACGCATGTCCGTTATCGATCTGACAAGCGCCAAGAACGAACGCATTAAGGCGGCCACACAATTGCGCCGCCGCAAGTACCGTAAGC
>CAYLRE010000206.1:0-8770 GCA_964385715.1 uncultured Planctomycetaceae bacterium | reverse complement strand
TGAAACGGCCCGTAGTTGTTGGAACAGTTCGTGATAATCGCCGGCAGACCATGCGTTCGATGGTACGCCCGTACAAAGTGATCGGAAGCCGCCTTGGATGCCGCGTAAGGCGAATTTGGCGAATAGGGGCTCGTTTCAACGAACGCCCCCTCTGGCCCGAGCGAGCCGTAGACTTCGTCGGTGGAGACATGCAGAAAACGAAACGCCTCTTGCTCATCACTCTTCAAATCGCGGTAATGCTTCAGTGCCGCCTCCAGTAGTCGAAACGTCCCAACGACGTTGGTCTCGACAAATGCGGCCGCGCCGTCAATCGAACGATCGACATGGGACTCTGCCGCAAAATGGATGATCGCCGACGGGCGATGTTCCTTCAGGAGACAAGCAACGAGTTCCGCATCGCAGATATCGCCTTCGACAAACCGGTATTCCGCGTGATCCGCCACCGACGCGAGAGAATCGAGATTGCCCGCATAGGTCAACTTGTCGAGATTGACCAGTGCCCCTTCATCGGTAGTGAGCCAATGGCGCACGAAACTGCCACCGATGAATCCGGCTCCGCCTGTTACCAAGACCGTGCTCACGTTCACTACCTAGTTGGTGAAATCCAAGCAAAATGAAGGAACTTCGTGCTACCTCTCATCTTAACATCGACCTGCCGGCCCTGCGTTGGTTAGTCGCTTGTCACCGTTTCACGATAAGGTTTGCCAGAGCGGTAGAGTTCAAGCCGCCGTTGAAGCGGCCCCCTAGCTGCTTCTGGTACCATTTTCAGAGCCTGCTGCTGCGTTTGTACGGCCTTGTCGAATTGACCGTCTGCGGCGTACGCGGCCGCCAGTGTGTCGAGCATCGAGCCGTCTTTCCAGGACGTGAACTCGCACGCCAAACCAGCGTGCTTCAGCGCGTTAGCGCCATCGAGAACATCCGCGGTGGGACTTGTCGCCAGTAGCCAACCCAGCGCGTTGTGAATTTCGGCGTCCTGCGGTGCCAACTCGGCAGCTCGCCGAAGGTCATCTCGCGCTGAGCGATGGTCGTGCTGCTGCAAATGCAAAGCACCTCGCCGCCAATACACACTGGCGTGTGCGGGCATAAGGCGAACCGCCGCGGAGTAATCAGCAAGCGCTTTCTTAGGCTGAGCCGAATCCTGGTAAGTTCGACCTCGCTGGTAGTACACCATGCCAATTTTGTCGCCCAGTTTCGACTCCCCAGTCCGATGGAAGCCTATTGCGGCAGAAAAGTCCTGAATCGCGAGATCATGCCTGCCAAGCTTGCGATAGATCAGTCCGCGATTGTAATACGCGCGACCCAGCATCCTCGGACGAATGGCCAGCGCCTTTGTGTAGTCTGCTATGGCCCTCTGAGAATCGCCATTCATCTGGTGCGCCCGCGCACGATTCGTGTAGGCCATATCGTTATCGCTCATTAGCGTCAACGTGTGCGTGAATAGCGTGATACTGTTCTTCCAGTGGCTGGTTTGAATGAAGCAATACGTCGCCAGGACGGCGACGACCACAGCGCACATCGTTCCTACTAGTGGTCGCATCTTAGGCCAACTGCGCACCAACGCCGCTAATCCAAATGCCACCGCAATAAATATTCCGATTGAGGGCAAGTAGGTGAACTTGTCGGAATGCGACTCCCGCCCGACGTGGACAATCTTAACGACTGGAACAAGCATTCCCGCAAACCAAAACCAACCGACGCAGGCCCACGGGCTCGATCGTCGCCGCCATAGAACCAACACACTCGTCCCGACAAGCACCGCGATCGCAACAACCGCCAGCGTGGACGATATCGCTTCCTTGTCGAGCAAATACGGAATGGCGAGGCCCGATGGCCAGAAAATGTTCTTGAGGTAGACGAGATAAGTCGTCAGCGAATTGGCAGTGCTTTCCCACATCGACAACACACTCAGTGAGGTAACAGATCCGCCGTCTTTTTCGCTGAGATAGGTTGTGATGCAAGACGCAATGGTCATGCACAGGAGCGGGATCTTTTCTGCAAACAAAACCATGAACCGCTGAGTCAGGTCGCCCAAGTTCGCCGGCTCGATCGTATCGCGACCAGCTACGGCGAATCTTCGCAGCGGCCAGTAATCGAGAAGCAGTAGAACGAACGGCAACGTCACGAGCACCGGCTTCGTCATGAGCCCCAACGCGAACAAGACCACGACACCGAGGTAACGCCACACTCCACCCCGCCGTGCATACCCCGTGTACACGAGCAACGCGAGCATGAAGAATACCGTGCTTAGCATTCCTTTTCGTTCAGTAATCCAAGCAACCGACTCAACGTTCTGAGGGTGAATTGCGAACAGGGCAGCAACGAACGCGCTCGGCCAGATCGCAAGAGTTGTGCGTCGCAAGAATTCAAACAGCAAGAGCACATTGATCGTGTGAAGGATCACGTTGATCAGGTGGAAGCCAGCCGGATGACCACCGTGGATTTCAACGTCCAGCATCATCGACAGCCAGGTGACCGGGTGCCAGTTGCCGCCGTGTGTCTTGTTCCCGAAGTCATAGAATGCCCACTTGAATCCGTGGACCGTCAAGCCATCCATCACGGGCGTGTTATCGCCAACGTAGGCGTCGTCATCCAGATTGATGAAGTCGAATGTCGCGACCTGGCCGTAAACGGCCCATACGAGCCCCGCCAGCACCATGCAGACAAAAACCGCCATCCGTCCGCTGGAGGCCTTGTCAGCCCCGTGGGTCTGCAGATTGTCGGGCGAGCCGGATGTCATCGATTCGCTGGATCCCTCAGAAAATCACCAAGAAGCGTTATCGGCTCAGATTTACTTGCCTCTCCGCTCGGCAGCGATGGGCTGCGATTGCGATTGAGGCAAGCTTAGCCGCCACGACCCGCACAGGCCATTCCACCAGCATAGTCCAACGCGGGAATCTTAAACACACGCAAATCCATCAATACTCTGCGTTTGTGGCCTACGACAGGGCAACGTATCATAGCTGGAAGGCAGCCGTAAACGCGTCGTCTACCTCCGGCATCGGCGCGCGGATTCTGCCCACGCCACTCGAAGCTTGCGATTCCTGTCTAAGAAGCCCTCCATGCCACAGAAGCCACACGTAATCGTCCTTGGGGCTGGTGCCTCCGGCCTTTCCCTAGCCTGGCGACTGGCAACCAATGGAGTCGAAGTCGACGTCCTCGAATCGAGCGACATAGTCGGCGGACTCGCTGGTACCGTTCGTCAGGACGGCTACTGCCTCGATTTTGGCCCGCATTCCTTCTTCACCGAAGACGATCAGATCCTGTCCGCGGCGCTGAATCTGTTTGACCCGCCGATTGCTCCGAAACCACGGACGGTCAAGTTTTGCTTCCGCGGCAACTATCTCGATTACCCGCTGGCTCCTACCAATGTCCTGATGCAGATGGGCATCGTCGCTGGCTTCCGCGCGGCAATGAGCTTCCTCTACAGCAAGATGGTTCCTGCCCGATCAGTCGTGCAGGACGGCGAGGACGAGACGGTAGAGGATTGGGCGATCAACAATTTCGGCCGCTACCTCTACAACTCGTTCTTTAAGCCGTATACCGAACAGTTCTGGAAGGTCTCTTGCCGAGAACTCTCCGCGCGATCGATTCCCAGCCATACGCGAATGAGCTTTTTGAATACGCTCAAAGTATTGTTGCGTCGCCGCTTGAGCAAAGTCGATCCGTCACTGATCGAACGGGAGAAGCTGCCAACCTATTATCCTAAGACCGGCTTTGGCGAGTTCATGGAGAAGATTGCCGGCGAATTAACGGCCGCCGGCGGAAAGATTCACTTGGGCAGTCGCGCCACGAAAATCGAGGAGCTGGAAGAGGGCAATGTTCGCGTCACGTTTGAACGTGGTGAACAGACCCATGAAATGGAAGGTTCCTATCTCGTCTCGACGATCCCGCTCGACCGATTGACTCAAATGCTTCATCCGGTAGTGTCTGACGAAGTCCTCACTTCTGCGGACAAGCTCGACTACCGGGCCATGGTGACGCTGGGGTTGGTCACCAAGCGACAGGACGTGCTCCCCTGTAGCTACATTTACTATCTCGACCGGCCCTACAATCGCATCACCGAGATGAACAAGTTCCATCCGGACACCAGTCCTCCGGGCGAGAACTTACTGTTGCTCGAAGTCTGCTGCCTGCGTGGCAGTGCAGGCTGGAACGCTACCAAGGAGGAGCTGTTCGATATGTGTGCGGCGTCCCTGACGTCGGACCGCATCATCACAGCTGGCGACGTGACTCGATTGCTGATCCTGAAGGCTCCTTACGCCTACCCGATCTATCGCAAGGACTACGCTGGCCACCTGGAACGCCTGCTTGGCGAAGTCGAGCGACGAAAGAATATCGAAACGCTAGGCCGCACTGGCGAGTTCATGTACATGGACTCAGACAAATGCATGCGACGTTCATTCGACTTTGGCGACCGGCTGCTCCGCGACTTCGGTATCGAGCCCAACGCCCAACCCGGTATGGAATCGGTCTAAGCCGCAATCCTACTTCACAGCGGCAGTGAAGCGGCGAGGTTGCTGGAGTAGCCCGACGCACAGAATCGCCTACTAACGCCCGCTAGCGGCCCCTCTAAGCAGTTCGATCGTTTCGGCGATTCCATCGTCGATCGCCCCCTGGCACACGAATCCCGCGGCGATCAAGCGGTCGCACGCCACTTCGTACGAGAGCTGATTCATAATGGGTGAATCGACCATTTCTACGGCCAAGTCGGGCACATGCTCGCGAATACCACTAGCAATCGCGTCGATCGTAAGGTTCTCCGTGACGACGTTGTACACGCGGCCGTCGAAAAGCTGTTTTTCCAGGAAAAAGGCGATGGCCCCGATCGCGTCCTGCAAATCCAGATAGGGACGTACCTGATGCAGGGCCGTTCGCCAAACGGAAAGTGGTTGTCCCATCACGGCCTGCCAGCAGAACTTATTCACCGCAGTGTGAAACCGCATGCCGGGCGATGCTCCAACAATCGTACCAAATCGACAGGTCACGAACCGCAATCCACCTGATTCGCCCATCGTGCGGAGAGCATCCTCTTCACGAAGCTTGGTCTCAGCGTACGGACTCTGCGGCTGCAGCTCCTCCTCTGAGCAGTCCTCATCGACTCGCGACTCCTGAGTTCCATAGACGCTTGTCGAGGAAGGAAACAGCATTGCCGGTCCTGTTTCGGCACACGCCCGGGCGACCCGTTCCGTTCCGGTGAAGTTGTCGTGCTCAACCTGTTCCCGCATAGCAACGCTCGCTTCGGCGTCGGTCATGGCGGCCAAATGTACAACGGCATCTGCTCCTTCAAAGTGTGGAACCAGATCGTCCGTTACGACGTCGGCCTCGACAAACCGATATCGCCCTTGTTCCGGAAGCGCGAACAGCGAGGCGAATCGCTGCGTCCGCAGGTTATCAAGCAGCACAATCTCGGCACTGGAAAAAAACTCAGGCAGACGACGAATCAGTCCAGATCCGATATGGCCAAGTGCACCGGTGACGACAATCCTCATTGCGTATTCTCCTGACCCATTTCATCAATGATCTGCTTCGCTCGCTCAAGCCCCGCCATGAATTCGTATTTTGGCGCCCAACCGGTGATTTTACGCAGCCGCGAGGAAGAGAGGCGCACACTGCCGACATCAATCTGCTTTCGGTCCTCTGGCCACGGGACCAGCTTAACGCCCCCTCCCCCGAAGCACTTATCGATCCCCTCGGCGATCTCGCAAATCGACAAGTGCTCGTCCCCGGAAGCATACAATGCCCGTCCGAACATCTCCTGGTCTTGCGATGCCCGCAACAAGACCTCCGCCGCATCTTCAGCATAGAGCACGTTTCGACGCTGCTCACCGTCACCAAACACGGTAATCGGCTTTCCAGCCTGGGCCAAGCTGATGAAGAAATTAATGAACCCAAACTGCGGATCTGCCTTGCCAAATGCACCATACAGGTTTGGCAACCGTAGGCTTACCGTCTTGAGCCCATACATGTCGTGATAGAGCTGAAAATACTTCTCCGCCACGCCCTTGTTCGCAGAATAGATGTCGCAAGGGCGGTCGACGCAGTCTTCATCGATTGTCTCCGACTCCGCTCGACCAACGATGGTGCTACTCGAAGTGAAGACGACCGTGCTGTCGGGAGCAAGTCGCTGAGCCGCTTCCAACACGCGCAGGCTGCCGAGACAATTGACTTTAACATCAACGAGAGGATGCGCCATCGAGTAAGGATGCGATGTCTGGCCGGCGCAATGAAAGACAACCTGCTGGTCCTTGACCGCCGCATCGAGCGAATCTTCATCCAACAGATCACCCTCGACAAAAGTCAGTCGGTCACCTAGTCCCGCTACGGAATCCCGAGTACTCCGATAGATCGGATCGAGCGAGTCAAACACAGTGACGTGTGTGTCGGGTTCTGCCAGCAGTCGCCGAACAAGATTCGAACCGACAAACCCTGCACCGCCGATGACCAGGACGTTCATGCCAGGGCCTCCACGGTTTTGTCGATGCCCTCGCGAAGTGAGGTCTTTGGTTTCCAACCACTCACGCAGCGATAACGACCACAGTCTGCGACGAAGTTCCGCATCGCGGCCGTTTCCAGTTGCACGCCTTCATTGTCTGTGATCGCCACCGCGCGGCCGGTCTTTTCTTCAACTCGTTCCGCCACAAGCCGAACGAGATCACCAACCACGGTCGCTTCTTCACTGCCGATCACGTACTCCGTGCCGGAGGAACTTTTTGGTAACTGCCCTGCCAGCAGGAACGCAGCCACGACATCATCCAAGAAAATGTAGTCTCGAACGCAATTCTGATTCGCATATAGCTGAAGCGGAGAGCCGGCCATCGCACGCGCAACCATCAGATTGACAACCACCTGCTGCCGGCGATCTTGCCGAGGTGTTGGCCCGTAGACGTTCGCCAGACGCAGCGAAACCGCCCCGCCCCGCCCCTTGTACATCCGCAGATAGTTTTCCGACGCCAACTTGTGCGTCGCAAAAAACGTTAGCGGGTCGTCGGGCGTCTCCTCATTGACAGGCAGCGTACTGGCCGCGCCATACAAGTTCGCACTGCTGGCAAACACGATACGTGGTTCCACATCGTTCTGCCGGCACGCCTCCAACAAGAGCAGCGTTGCAGTGGCGTTGACGGCCAGATCTCGCTCTGCGTTCAGCTCCGAGCCCTGGCGATGCTCAAGGGACGCGAGGTGAAAAATGAAGTCGACTCCAGCGGCTGCCTGACTCCAGAGCTCCGTATTCATCACGTCGCCCTGAATGTAGCGAACCTGCCCCGTTACTTGTGCCGGCTGCCAGACGTCCAGCTCTGCGTGGTCCCACAACACCAACTCGCAGTCGACGGCCGCAAGACGCTGGGTCAATGCGGCGCCGATATAGCCCCGACCGCCAGTAATGAGAATGGTCTTGCCGGAATATCGTTCGAGTGCCACGTCCAATTCGAGCGCAGGGTTTTCGCCGTCCCTAGCTTCCGTCCGCGGAGTGTCCGCCTCTCTACTCATCCGCTCGCTTCGTCCTTAGTCCAATCGAATCCAATCTCCGGATCGTCCTCATCGATCCGCAATTCATCATCGACGTTATAGACATGCGACATCACGTAGATGACATGAGCTGGTCCGCTCACGATTCGGTAGCCATGCGCCACGCCCGGCGGAATCTTAACCACCTGGGCAGGCTGACCGTCGCCCAACAGAAAGTCCATCGTTTCACCATGCGTTGGACTGTCGGCACGGGTATCGTAGAGACCGACGCGCAGCAATCCACCGGCGATGTACCACCAATCGGTCTGAATTCGATGCAGATGCCACGCCTTAACAACGCCCTTGTGAACCAACGAGTGGCTCATTTGCCCAAAGCCGTCCGCAAAGAACTCGTCCGTGCAGCGTATGACTTCGCGAAAGAAACCGCGGTCGTCGTCGTGCGTAATAAGCGGTTTTGACTCGACTCCGTCGATCATCACAGGTAACCTCGAAGCGAACTGGCAGTAAAAAGAGGTATTTTGCCGCTAGGAACTATTCTAAAACGCGCTGACCACCTCAACAACGCGCTGAACTTGCTCTTCTGTTATTTCGGGATAGATGGGGAGCGACAACACGCACTCCGCGAGGCGTTCGGTCACGGCCATCGACGCCGACAACCGCAAGCGACCAGAGAACGCGGGCTGGGCATGGACCGGTGACTTGTAATGCACGCCAGCGACGATGTCGTCGTCTACAAGGTGCCGGAGCAATGCGTCCCGCTCCGCGCACTGTACGACGTACAGATGATAGGCGTGCCCGCACCCTTCTCGAACTTGCGGAAGAATTAGCGGCGTATCAGCCAACTGCGCATTGTATTCGCCTGCAATTGCCACGCGTCGCGCAATATCGGCCGTGAGGCGTGTCAACTTATCGCGCAAGACGGCGGCCTGCAGTTCGTCCATGCGGGAATTGCCGCCCGCAACGACGCTCTCCCGCTCCGCATTCCAACCATACTCGCGCAGCTGACGCACCGTACCGGCAATCGAGTCATCACGAGTGACGACCATGCCACCGTCGCCTAGGGCGCCCAAATTCTTCGTGGGATAGAAGCTGAAACTGGCCGCATCTCCCAGGCTGCCGACCGGTTTGCCGTTCCACGCGGCGCCATGCGCTTGTGCACAATCCTCCACGACCTGTAATCCTGCTTCCTTGGCAAAGGCAAGAATCGGGACCATATCGGCCGGTTGACCATAGAGGTGCACCGGCACAATCGCTTTCGTTCGCTCCGTGAGAGCATCCGTAAGCAGCGCCGGGTTCATCGTGTAGG
>CAYLRE010000205.1:0-8773 GCA_964385715.1 uncultured Planctomycetaceae bacterium | reverse complement strand
TGACCGAAATCGATCGCTAACGCGACACCAGGATCACGCGGCCCCCATTGGCGAAGTCGCACGTTAAACCCGAAACTCGTCACGCTCGGATTCGCTTCCAGATTCTCCGGACAGACGAGCGATTCTGTCGTCTTCCCTAATGCGGCGAAGAAGACTTCGTCGACTTCGTATCGATCTGAATCGGAATAGTACGTCTGAATCTGTTCTGCTCGGGGAACCTTCTTGGAGTTCGCAAGTGATTGCAGCGCCTTGCCGGTCTGACCAAGATTGTAGGCACATTGAGCCGCTTTACTGGTGCCAAATGCATTCATCAGAGCTGGTGCCAGCATTCCGACCAAGACCGCGATGATCGATACAACAACCAGGATCTCGACGAGAGTAAAACCCTCTCGAATTCTTCGTGACATGTGTTCTCTCCTTCCCTATTCAAGCCCTACTGCACCCACCGAAGAGATTAAACTCCGCTGACCTAAGTGCAGGAAGACATCCGCCGACCCGCTGCCATTGTCGCGATTTTTCGCACGTTTATCAACTCTATAGGCTGTTCGGCTGGGCATATGACACGCGCGATCTCCGCGTAGCCCCTACGCCCGCTCGACTCTTGCGCCCGTTGGCAATGGCGTTATCTCGGCGATATGCTGACGGAGCAGAAATTTCCTGCGGCACCCATCCGTCGGAAGTCCGAATGATATGGCGGCCAACTTACTCTGACTGTCTCGCCAACGTGAAGAAACAACAACCAACGCGAATTCGATGATCTACCTCGACTACAACGCGACGACCCCCATCGCGACAGCGGTTCGGAATGCCATGCAGCCGTTCCTGGACACCCATTTTGGCAATCCATCTAGCGGTCATGCACTGGGACGCCTGACGGCCCAAGCGATTGAGACGGCGCGATCGGAGCTCGCCAGCCTACTCAACTGTCAAGCAAACGAAATCGTCTTCACCGGAGGCGGTACGGAGAGCAACAACATGGCAATCCAAGGGGCGATGTTTCGACATGCACCGCTCCCCAACATGGCCGTTGGCGGGGGGCATCTTGTGATTTCGGCGATCGAGCACCCCGCTACAAGCCAGGTAGCAACGTTCCTCGAATCGCTCGGCAACGAAGTGACCCGCGTCGGATGTAATAATCAGGGAGTCATTGATCCCGCCGACATCGAGGCGGCCCTTCGCGAGAACACCGTGCTCGTAAGCGTCATGCACGCGAACAATGAAGTCGGGGCGTTGCAGCCGATCGCGGAAATCGCCAAGATCTGTCGAGAGCGAGGCGTTCTCTGTCACACAGACGCCGCCCAATCGATCGGCAAAGTCCCCGTCGATATTGAAGAACTGGGCGTCGATTTGCTTACGCTAGCCGGCCACAAAATCTACGCCCCTAAAGGCATCGGAGCACTCTACGTGCGCGAGGGGGTAGAACTAGAACCGGTGCTGCACGGAGCGGGCCACGAACAAGGTCGGCGACCAGGCACCGAGAACGTTCCTTACATCGTCGGACTCGGCAAGGCAGCGACACTCCTCACCGAAGACCTGGAGACGGCAGCGGAGCGCATGCGCAATCTCCGTGATTTCCTTGAGACAAGACTTGTGCGAGAAATCCACCCTTCACCGACGGTGAACGCGGGCGAAGCGGAGCGGCTTCCCAACACACTGTCGATCAACTTTCCGCGAGTCAACGGCGCCGAGCTTCTAGCCAAGTGCGAAGACCTGTGTGCATCGACCGGGGCCGCCTGTCACAGCGGGATCTCGAGTCTTTCAGCGACGCTACGCGCCATGCAACTCGACGAACAGACCGCGCAGGGGACCGTTCGGCTTAGTGTCGGTCGCGGTACCAGCGAAGACGACGTCCAGCGTGCAGCATCGATGCTCATTGAAGCCTGGCAGTCGCTGCAGTAACCGCGGACACTACATACCTTCTTGGATCATTCGCGATCGGGCCATGGCATCTTCTGCCTGCTGAATGTAGCCGTGATCGTTCGTGCCTGCGTAAGCTCGTTGGCAGATGACGCTTAGCTGGGTGTGGCTGAACGGGTCGTTTGGCTCTAGCTCACAGACCTTGCGGGCGTGAGCCACTGCTTCTTCGTGTTTACCCAAACGACCGCTGACAACCGCCAGGGCCGCGTACGCGAGCGTGAAGTTTTCATCGGCCGCTAGCAGCTCGTTCAGCTTCGCAGCAGCTTCATCGAGCTTTCCTTCATCTTTTAGCCGGCTGGCTTCGTCATACAGTTCATGGCTGTTGGCCATCGATTCGGTCTCCCTTCAATACACCTTGATTCACTATACCCGAGGGAATCCGCTGGTATCCTGTCTCGCCGAGCCTGGTAATGAAAACCATTGGCGGTCGAGCCTTGTACGGAACCCTTGAATTTTGACTGATCGGAATACTTTAACGCGAGAACGCCCTTTTAGGACAGGGCCGCCCACGTAAAGCGACCTAGAATCGCAAGAATCGGCAGAATCGGAGCCTTCGGCTGAATTGATACGATCCGGTCGGCCGATAGTGATCACTGAACCCCGCAAGTCACCTTCACGCCCTCCTGGACGGACCCAGCCCAGATCTACGCTTTTCACCGTCGTTCCCCGCCAAACGTGAAAGCGAAATCTGGAAACCTTCCACGACGCGTTCCCCGCAGAACGAGGTTGCCGCTTTGAATATTCACCCCACGGCTATCGTTTCTCCTCAAGCAGTCCTCGGTCGCGGCATAACAGTTGGCCCGTTCTGCGTTATCGAATCCGACGTCGTCATAGGCGATGGCTGTCACCTCGCCGCTCGATCGGTTGTCAAGAGCGGCACCAAGATGGGATCGCACAACGTTGTCAGCGAGGGTGCCGTGCTCGGGGGCGAGCCACAGGTTCTACCTCCCGCGGAAAAAATGGGACGCCTGGAAATCGGATCCGAAAATCGGATCCGCGAGAATGTTACCATTCACCGGGCTCTCGATCCGTCGACGGCAACAACCGTCGGTGACCGGAACATCCTCATGGTCGGCTCGCATGTCGCCCACGACTGCCACATCGGTAGCAATGTCATCATGGTTAACAACACCATGTTGGCAGGGCACGTGACCGTCCAGGACCAAGCCTACGTTGCCGGGGGCGCTGGCGTTCAGCAATTCTGCCGTGTTGGTCGGCTGGCGACGGTCGGTGGCCAGGCTCGTTTGACCAAGGACCTGCCACCCTTTGTCACGATGGATGGCGTCACATGTACTGTGGTGGGGCTCAATCTCGTCGGCCTACGTCGCGCGGGCTACGATCGGCACGACATTCGCCAACTCAAAGACGCTTACCGCCTGATCTATCGTAGCGGGCTAACCTGGAAGGAAGTGCTCGAACAACTTCCCGGGGCGTTCACCGAAGGGCCTGCCACGGAATTCTACGAGTTCTTTGCCAAGGGCGAGCGAGGATTCGTACCCGAACGAAGTGCCCCGGTTCAAGCGGTCGTGCCCCTGCCGGCGGCCGAGACGGAAGGGAATCCGGAACTTCATCTGCGTGCTGGTTAGGCGTTCGCAACCAAGAGCCGAACCGACCGACGACATCCGGCCGCTAGGCTCAGATTGCCTTACCGCCCTGCATTGAGGCTGTGATTATGGATGTTGTCGTAGTGGTTTAACTCGCCGTTGGCGCCCACCGACGCTCCACCCTCCCAGCTGTTGAGATCTTTCGGACGACCCGCATACCGGGGTGCAGCCCCGGAGGGCCAGGAGTCGCCGTCCTTCTTCTCCAGGATCTTGTACGCCTGACAGGTAGGACGAGCCGTGATGTCCTGTGCGCTGCCCGTGCCGGAACTAACCTCGATATAGGGGTTGTCGTTTGCGCCCAACACACCACCGTAGATGTCAAAAATCTTGTCAGGCCCGGCTGAATAGATAAGCGGATAGACAAAGAAGGCAACCTCGTCTTTAGCCATGACGTCAAAGGGATCGTGCCTGGCATTTGCATCGGGCCAGCAGTTTCCACTGGGGTCTTCCATCATGGGCGGCATGATGTCGCTAAGAAATCCGATTCGCTCGGCAGAAGTCGCCGTGCCGTCGTGATAGTCGTCGTTCACGAACCCGATCGGCCAACGAATGAACCGAATCGGGGTGCCCCAGGCGTCAATGAACTCTTTCGCCCCGTCGCCGTCGACGTCACCAATTTGCGAGTCATCGAACATGCCCCGGCTCTCAGCCGCAAAGGCAACCGTAACAATCATGTAGAGGCACTCAGCACTCGAGAATTGATTGTCTGCCGAAGTGCTCGACTTATACTGTCGATAGGCTCGATTGAGTGCCGGCAGATTTCCTCCCGACTGAGTAAACAACGCCGAATCTGTGGTAACATCCTCCCAAACCCCCGGCAGTTCCATCCGCATCACTTGCCTAAGGGCAGCAAGACGATCTGCCGCAGTGGAGCCCGGCGGGAGTGGAACGCGCCGCGTCTGATACGACATCCACTGCCGCCTGAGGAGGGTGTCCAGCTTTGCGATTGTCGATTTTGTCGCGGCAATCTCCCCGGTCAAACGCGCATCGGCAACCGCGAAAAGTACCATGCTGGCAAGAATCGAAATGATCACGGCCACCGCCATGAGCTCGACCAGCGTAAATCCGCAAGCACGTCGCCGGGGCGGAGTAAGCGTACGGGGCGTGTCACTCCCCCTCGAAGAACTGAAGTGAAGAAAAGAATTCACCGTCAAATTGCCTTGGCTCATCCCCTGTTCAAAATCCGAAACTAACTGTAAGCATAATCGCCTAAATCGTCAACATATCGGCCTTTTCTGTTACAATTCGCCCACCTACAGCGGCCGTCTGATCCAGCTGTTATCCGACTAGATAGAAGGGCAATTCGTCCTGTTTAGCGTCCGATTGAAAACTCTGGAAAAATATCCTCAATTCAGTAACAATTACACCTGGAACATACGTGCGGTCCCAGTCCGGGATCGGCACCCCCCTCGGATCTGCCAGTGATCCGATTCGCGGAGGCAAGAAATGAAGAGGCTCATCATGAAGCGAAGATTACAACGACAGCAACGGCACGGTTTCACGCTTGTGGAGATGCTTGTCGTCATCGGCATCATTGTCACGCTGGCCGGTCTCGTTCTACCTGCCTATCAAGCTGCACTGGCACACGCTCGCAACACCCAATGTGTTTCTCAGCTCAAGGAACTTGGCAACGCCTTGTTCCTGTACGAGAGCGACAAGAAATACTATCCGCCCTACGCCCGTAATATCGCGCTACGCTCAGGCACCGGTACAACGACCGTTGGTTGGATACCCTCCTTGTTCCCCTACCTGGATAAAGAGGACGAGTACGCTCAGATCATCGCTGGCAATACAACGCGCTGGCAAAAAGAATACTCCTTCATCATTTGCCCGAGTGAGAATCCAGATATTGGTGCCGATCTCGATGGTGGAGGACAACTCCTCTTCCCCATGTCGTACGCGATTAATGTTGGACGGCAAGATGTCTCCTCGAACTCGCCTCCGCGCGACAGTCGCCGTGCGGCCATTTCGCACAACCACACAATCGACAAGGCTGACCGCCAGAACACCAGAATTTCAGACATCACCGATGGGAAGGCCAATACGATCCTAGTCAGTGAAAACATGGATCTGGCCAACTTCACCAACGTTGGCGAGCTGATGCAGGGCATCGCCTTTGATGACGATCCCACCCACGGCCTTTCGGGAGTTACGAGTGCACTGATTCAGCCAGCGGCCGCTCCGACGAGTAACCTGCTGATTGGAAACGCCCGTCCCAGTTCGTACCATCAGAACGGATTCGGCTTCAACGTACTCTACGCCGACCTACACGTAGCCCCGTTCGTGATCGATGAGGAATCGGCCGTCGACAGCTACTACATTTACGCCTCTCAAATGACGCCGGGATGTAACGACGACGGCATCGACTGGGACACTACAACGAACTGCCGGTAGCGGACTCCCTGCGACCGACGAATCGGTGCCGCTATCGTTGACGAGCCGCATCGGGACGCGTGGACCTTTTGCATGACTTCGGCCGCGAAAGGCCTGCGCCAGGTTCCCAGAGAACGGCTACTTCTTGCCGGCGGCTCGCTGCTGTGCAAAGAACCGGGTGAGAATTTCGCCACATTCCGTGCCCAGCACTCCCCCGGTCACGTCGGCCGAGTGGTTCAAGCGATCGTCTTGCAGAATGTTGTACAGCGAAGTGGCCGCCCCCGCTTTGGGGTCCTGGGCTCCGTAGACAACGCGAGGAACGCGAGCCTGTACAATCGCGCCGGCGCACATCGGACAGGGCTCAAGCGTGACGTACAGCACGCAATCGGTCAGTCGCCAGCTGCCTAGCGATTCGGCCGCCTGGGTGATGGCGATCATTTCCGCATGCGCCGTCGGGTCGTGTAGTTGCTCCCGCTGGTTATGGGCGGAAGCAATCACGCGGCCATGCTGAACCACGATAGCGCCGACAGGAACCTCATCCTCGTCCATGGCCGCCTGGGCTTCTTGCAAAGCCAGACGCATGTATTGTTCGTGGGGACCAGAATTGTCAATCGTGCGGTTTTCAGAGACCATGCTCAACTTCTTTATTCATAGATTCCGCTGAGAAATCGTTGTTGAATCTCATCTAGCTAGAGGCTGAAGTTAAACGTTTGTCGCAGCGAGCGGTAGAGCCTCGCGGCCAAGGTTCGAGGTTCGGTTCGAATCTTGGCCTGCCCTCGTAATCCCATATGCAGGATACCTTCGGAGTTCTCTAGTAGCACGCGTGCCTGATACGAAGTACTCATCAGGCGTTCTTGCCCCGACTCGTCGGTCATGGTCGTCAGTTCCCCACCCGCCTTTGAGGAGAGACGCGACGGACTGGCTTCCAATTCCACCCGAGCAATGTTCTCAACCTTGCTCTCGAACGACTCCCCGGAGAGGGCATCGAGCTGAACTTCCACCGGCTGATCCTTGGCAATAAATTCGATGTCGGTTTGATCGATCACTAGGATCGCTTCCAACCGCTGCGGGTCCCCGATTTGACAAAGCCGCTCGCTGGCATGCAAATACGTTCCACGATTGCGTACATCAAACGGCGTTCCACTCCAGCTCGCCAGCTCACCCGGCCGTCCTCCCTGCGTTCGCTTCAATGGCGGCAACATCACGTATCCTGCTCGAGGGGCAACCAATCGAAGGCGTTCCGTTTCCAGGCGTTTCTGTTCGAGCTGAGAACTAAGGCTGCTGAGCGTCTTCACCGCCGCCGGAATCGCCTCGGCCGCTTCTTGGCCCGTTTGGTCATCCCGATGCCGATCTCGCCGCAACATTTCCAGCCGCGCTTGCTGACGTCGTTGATCCCCTTCAATACGCCGTACGGCCAAATGAACGTCAATGTTGCGCAGTCGGGCCAACTCTTGACCAGCCTCCACATAGTCTCCTTCGTTGACGAGAACTTCGTCAAGAAAACCCGGCACGTCCACGTAAACCTGGGCGGCGTTGTAAGGCTGCAACTCCAAGCTACATACGACGTGATGCGGCAATGGGACAAAGAACGCCGCTAAGAGCAGGACGCCAACTGCTGCCAGCGATGCGTAAAGACGAGGGCGTTTCACTTTCTGAAGCCTCCCGGGTACGTAGAAGAACTTGGCAAGACGGACCAGCGGGTGCAACAACAAACTATACAGAGCCATCATGGCGATGGCCTGCCCAAGCACCTGTAGACCGTAAGGTTCAAAAACCTTGTAGAGGAACCAAAGAATCGAGCCGACGATCAGCCAGCGATAGCCGGCCGCCGCTATCGTATAGAGTGCAAAAAACCATTGCCTGCGCTGTGGAAGAAAGGGATCGTCCGCTACCGGGAGCCCCAGAAACCAGGCTCCCATCTTGCGATTCAGGATCGCGCTGGCCTTCTGCCGAAGGTTCGGAATCTCAACGAGATCCGACAGAATGTAGTAGCCGTCGTAGCGAAGCAACGGATTGGCATTAAATAGAATCGTACTGACCGATGAAACAAACACAACGCTCAGGCAAAGCTGATTGATCAGACCGGGATGCGTAAACCACCATATGAAGGTGCAAACGCCGGCGAGAACAACTTCGACGTACATACCCGCGGCTCCGATCGCAGCGCGGCGCCATTTGCTCGGCAGCATCCAGGAATCCGACACATTGCAATACAGGCAGGGCGTCAGGACGAGCAGCATGACTCCCATTTCATGGCACTCACCCCCAAAGTGTTTGCAGGTTAGACCGTGCCCAAATTCATGCAGGACTTTTGTCCCGGCCAGTGCAATCGCCAGCCAGATCCAATTCTGCGCCTGAAAGAACTGCTCGAAACTTGGTAGCTTCGAGATAAACACTTCCCATTGCACCAGAATCAGAAGCAGGGCAGATAGGGTAACGGCAATCGAAATCGCTACGCCTGCTGGCCGAAAGAACCAGCGGGTGGCAGGATAGATTCGCTCCAGCAGCCGATCGGGATCGATGCCCTTAAACCGAATGGCCAGGATATTGCTCGCTGCGCTAAGCATCTCCTTGCGCCGTTTCTCCTGATGCCGCTGTCGAAGCTGGTCCCCTTGCCCCAGTACGTCGGCGTTAACGAGGCCCGATTGGTAGAGCGTTCCTACGAAGCGGGCGATTTCTTCCGTTGAGATGTGGCTCGGCGTGAATTGGCTCTCGTACGCCTTTTTGATCCCATCGAGACTCTGGGCGCCGTCGAGAGATTGAAGGATGAAGTACTCTTCCTCGTGGAAACGGAAGTACTTCAGGCCCACGGGATCCTTGACGATCCAGTACGTGGTTCCCTGGTACATTTGTCGCGTGGCGTCTAGATCCCGACGAGC
>CAYLRE010000204.1:0-8775 GCA_964385715.1 uncultured Planctomycetaceae bacterium | reverse complement strand
CGTCAATCCAAGTGGCCCTCGTGCCTGTTATGACGAAGGAAAGCGAGCTGCGGAAACCTTGTTCATGGAATACCATCGCATGAACAACGTCGACGTGCGCATCATCCGCATCTTCAATACCTACGGCCCGAAGATGCATCCGTACGATGGCCGCGTCGTCTCAACGTTCATTCGCCAGGCGCTCAACGGAGAAGACATCACCATCTTCGGTGACGGTGAACAAACTCGTTCGTTCTGCTATCGAGACGACCTCGTCGAGGGCATGGTCCGCATGATGGACAACGACGAAGGCTTCGTCGGTCCGGTCAACATTGGCAACCCGGATGAGTTCACCATTCGTCAGCTGGCCGAGTTGGTGATTGAACTGACTGGCACAACGGCAAAACTGATCAAGAAGCCGCTACCGCCAGACGACCCTACCCGCCGACGCCCGGACATCACGCTGGCACAAGAAAAGCTCGATTGGCAACCTACGATCAAACTGCGTGATGGTTTGCAGCGGACAATTGATTGGTTCCGCACGATCGACCTGTCGCACTACCGACCGCCGACTCCGCGGTATTAATCCGGCCGTTTATGGCCAACTCTCTACTGAGATCTCCCTCTACGTGTGTGACCTGTCTCGTTGTGTCGTTTAATCGACCCACGACGATTCTTTGCCCCGCAAAGTTTCGCTAGCCAATAATCTTGCGCTGCTAGCGAATAATCTTTCGGCAACAAAACTTGACCATGCGCAGCTAGCGTGCATAAACAAGTAGAGGGCAATTGTGGTGCATGAAATCGACGCTCGCGGCGGGCATCAGCATGACCCCGAAGTGACACGCAAGAGAGGCAGGCAAAGTTCAATGCAGATCATTACGAGCGTCATGCTGCTAGGCTATTTTTCGCTGCTCTTCTTCGGCACGCACTGGCCTTGGCTGCCTGCGCGGCCCGATTGGTTCGTCGTACCGGACGCCATTTCGATAGCGCCCGACAAGATGGCACATATCATTGCCTTCACGATCCTCTCGCTTCTGGTGACGCTTTGGATCCGCGCTCGCCGTCGAGTTTTCAACTGGCGACATTACGCGGCTATCGCGGCGGGCCTGGCAGCCTATGCCCATTTCGATGAAGTCACCCAATACCTCGTTCCCAGGCGCACCCCTGACTTCTACGATCTCGTCGCCAATCTGACGGGAATCGCATTGGGCATGACGATGTTCATGGTGGCCAGTTGGTGCGTCATGGCCATGCGTCCCAAGCCAACTGCTTGGCGGTAGCGGACGGTACCAGTAGGAGCGGAGGCGTTCCTCACGTCTGTTAGCCACGATAGAAGTCGATCCAGCGAATCCGGATCTCCTCAGGCTGATTCTTGAAGAGAGCAGCCGGCAGACGCACCTCAAAAAAGCTCCGGCCGCCGCCGTCCTTTCCTTCGGAGACCGTAACAAATAATTCGTGCTTCTTCGTTACCAGGTTTTTGAGATCCTCTTTTCGTCCCTCTGACGAAGGCGTCACATACGTTGAACGCTTCTCCGGTCCACGACTCGAAGCACTGACGACCGTGTGCTTGCCGTTGTCGACCTGAAACAATTCCAGACCACGTAGATACAGTCGCAACGTGACATCGTCCGACCATTCACCGCCATCAGGCGTGATCGTCATGCGGCCGATTCCGGATTTCGATCGAACATCGAACACCACGGAATCGGACGTTCCTTCGGCCGTGGCGGTCGTTGTCTCTCCTCTCTCGGTCTGGGAAAGGGCGTAGCTCTGCTTTGTGCCTGCGTACCTGATATCGGCGTCCCGAGCGTTTGCCGTCGTCCCCGATTCGGCGTGGACTGCCGTTGGGGTGCCATGCACATTGACCGTACAGATGGTCAATATCGAACACCAAACGATGGGCGCAGACTTTACGAGATACATGAAAGCGATCCGCTTGGACTAAGATCGATGGATGCTCAATTCTAGTACTTCTAGCAGTAGAGACCTACTCGCGTCGGCTGAGTAAAACGTGTGGCCTGCTTTGTCGCTGCAATAGCCCTAAGAAGCCGCCCGGTATTCGCGATGACTAGGCTCTTCTGCCACGGGGGCGGGAAATGGCAGGCAGTCGGGAATCGAGTCCGACTCGACCACTGGTTGCCGGTCAGGGTCCGCGACCGTTTCGGGCGCCAACCGCAGTCCGAGTTCCGGAGCATACTCCGTATCACATCGCCCCGATTCGGCTCGAACACCCAGCGTAACCAATAGTCGCCGACGGTAGGTACGAAACGGGACCGCTACGAATCGATGGACTCGGATCCACCAAGGCAGTTGCACCGGGCCGGACAATAGTTGCGGCTGGCAACGGACAATGTGCTTCTGCAGATGGTAGTCGTCGCTGCCTTGCAAAATGCCCAGCACGACTCGATTCATGAACAGCCGAGCAACCCACGACCTGCGGCCCACGAAGCTGATCTGAAAATCGAACAGATACGGCTCACCGTCGTCGCCCACGAGAACGTTTTCGCGTTTGTGTAGGTCGCAATAGGCCACATCTCGTTCGTGGATATCCTTGAGCAGTCTTTGGAATTTGACAAGGAACTGTTCGTCGACCTTGCGGTCGTGGCGAAGCGGCTCCCCTGGAATGAACTCATGGGCAACTACGTTGGCCAACCGACGACCATCCACGTGAACCTCCCCCGACCACTGAGGAACACTGGGCACATCGCTTAGCCGCCTAAACACGGCGATTTCGTGCCTTGCAACGAAGCGACCAAACCAACGCATTGGCAACTTGAAGACCGGCTGCTGGCGATGAAACTTGCAAACCACGTCGCCTTTGGCGCCGCGATACCGCGCAGTTGCTGCCCACGAGTCGTGCTTGAAAATCTCGACGCGATGATACGATGCCCCGCCAATTTCGACTTGGATCGGCGGATCGTCAGCGCCCAATGCACGCAGTAGCGGTGGGCGCGGGCGAACAGCATCCCGGTCCTCGGCTGCCACTGTCTCCGGTGCAATCTGAATTCGCTGGATCATCACTTGTAAGGAGGCTTTGCCCCGCTACCCCGAACCGGAGCTAGAATGGATTCCCTATTAGTTATTTCGGATGCGCCCGAGGTTGTCGGTGATATTAATTCTTCCAAGAGATCGGGTTACGCCGGTAATTCACGCGGAATTGTGAAAACGGACCGCTTGGCCGACGGACTTTGCCGGACAGGAAATCTAGCGAATCCGCGGTGCTAGCACGCCGTGACACCGCGAGGAAGCTCTGTGAGGACATCGAGATGTCCGGCACGCTGCCCCTTATTTAGATTCGCTCGCGGCAGAATGGCTCGATAGACCGCCAGCGTTCTCCCTCGGCGGAAGTCTGCTGATCGCGATCGGCTTGGCAAGCAAACAGAGCCACGGCGTACCCGCCCCAACCTCGACCACAATACTTCATGACCAAGGCGTCGCCTTCGGGAAGCGGTGACATTCCCTCGGCCAGTTGCATCTTGTAGGTCGCCTGCATTGCTGCGGCCAATTTCTCAATGTCTTCGTTGAGTACTGCCTCACGAGCGATCTGGGATGCCGCTGCGATCGCCGCCAGATCGCGCGGCGAATTCCATTGACGCTGCAGCCAAGTTCTTTCCTCACGCTTTTCCGTCCAGTAGAGTGCCAGCCGCCCCTTGAGCAGGTCGCCGGACCGCTTCAGATCGAGCACCGGCCGCTTTCCAGATCGCCACACGCAGAGACCTGTTTCCGCGATTACAGCAGGGTCCTGCCAACCCGCACCCTGGGCCATCTCCGTCTCCAGTGGCTGTTCGCCCTGAAGCATCACCCAAGCGGCGCTCCCACCAAGCCCCGCCTCGCTTTCGTACGGCCACTCCCACAACGAAATGCCTGGCGTGATCGCACAATTCACGACGAAACCGTCCGCTCGAGCGAGTTCTGGTACGTCGAGCCAGCTTCCTGCCAAGTCAACTCTTAGCGGCAGCTCTGCCGGGCGGACCATCTGCTTCACAATCGCCGTGGACGAAATCGGCTCGAACTTGGGATCCGACTTCGGCAGCACAACATATTCCGCACCGACTTCCTCACACAGTTTTTGTTTGATCACTTCGTATCGATCGTCCTCGGTCACCGCCAAAACGTCCGGTCTTAGCCGCTCAAAATGTGAGGCGAAGTCGAGGCCCAGATTCTCATCTCGTCCGATCACCACCTCATCGACGGTTTCCAAGCTTTCGAGAATCGCCCGCTTGTGCTCTTCTGGTAAAGAAGCAGGCCTTTTCTTGTGCGTCCACAAGACGGCGTCGCTGGCGAAACAAACGGTCAGGTGATCGCCCAGAGCTCGAGCGGCACGAAAGAAGGTGATGTGGCCAGCGTGCAGCGGATCGTAACAACCTGAAACAAATACTTTCCTCAAAAGATTCGCTCCTAGATCAGCAGTTCGCTGTAGTGGCGTTACTAAGTATTGCCGCCTTCGTCACACCAACGATACCACATTTGCCGATAAGCGGCTTCGATACGACGAGCGAGTGGAGCCGGCTGACTGAGCGTCGACTCAAAGAAATGCCCGGCAAGCGTATCGTGAATACGATCTAACCGTAGCGGATCTTCCGCCAGACCGCAGGCCTTGTCGATATATTCGCTCCACGAATCGGCAACCCACTCCTCGCGTCCGATCGCGGATAGCAGAGATGTCCCAACCCGAGCCGCATGGCGATCGCCTGTCAGCGTGATCACGGGCACGCCCTGGCTGAGCGCCTCGCAGGTCGTCGTCGTACCGTGGTAGGGAAACGTGTCGAGTGCGATGTCGACTTCTTCGTACAGCCGCAAGTGATCCGTAATCGTCTTCGTGGCACTCATCATGCGCACGCGTGGCTGAGCAATTCCACGACCGGTGAACTCGTAGGCCAGTTCCTTGCGAACCTTTTCGTCGGCTAGTGCACCGGCCTTAATCAATAGGTCACTTCGGGGTACGCGTCGGAGAATTTCGCACCAAGCGTTGATCGCCGAGGGCGAAATCTTGCTGATGTTATTGAAACTACCAAAGGTGATCGGGCGGCCCGGACCACGCCTCCGCTTGCAAGGCGGCTTTTCTTCGGCCTCGCTTGCATCAGAAGGAGTTGGCAAGAGCGAGAACGTCAGGAAGCAAGGATCGAGGCGAACCAGCTGCTCACGTACAAGCTTCTCCGCACCCGGCGGGTCGGTCACTGAATCGACCATCCGGTAGTCGACCTGCGTCAGCCCTGTCGTGTTCGCATAGCCGCAATAGGTGACTTGCACCGGAGCCGCGCGACGAGCCAGCATACTCATTCGATGCCCTTGAAACAGGCCGCTCAGTTCAACGAGCACGTCAATTTTGTCCTCGCGAATTTGTTCGGCCAGAGCATCATCCTTCAGCGCGGCACAGTCTCGCCAGAGATCGGCTTCCTCACGAAATCGCTCGGTAACATGATCGCCCTTAGCAAGGGAATAGAGCACCACCTCGATCGATTCGCGATTGTGCTGCTGCACCAACGGTAACAGGAAGTACGCCACACTGTGGGTGCGAAAGTCACCCGATAGATAACCTATGCGCAATCGCCGATCTCGCGTTCGATCATTCTCAAACGGCGCTGGATCGACCGGATGGAGTTTCTCGACGGCGTCTCCGAAACGGCGATGCATCTCGAAGACCGCATCCGCCGACGGCCCTTCGGCATAGTTGAGCGTATTCGCGGCGATTTCTAGCGTCGGCACATCCTCTGGAAGTGCCTTAAGCATGGGGCCAAGAATCGTCATCGCCTCATCATTACGGCCTCCACGAGACAGCAGGTAGGCCATGTTGCAAACCGCCGAAGTATCGGGGCAGCCCAGCTCAATCGCCCGAGTGAAGTGTTCTTCCGCCTCGCTGATGCGGTTGGCAACTAGATCGAAGAGCCCTAGCTGGCTCCGCAACTTCCAATCCTCAAAGCCCAATTCGAGTGCGCGACGAAACCAGCTGGCGTTCTCCTCCAGGTCGCCTTCGGCGAGCGCACACCAGCCGAGCTGCAAGGTGGCACGGACATGCCCCTCGTCCAACTCCAGTATTCGCTGGGCGTACTGCCGAGCATCGTCCTGCCGATTTTGCGCGAAGTAGCAGCGAGACAGGGCGAAGAGCAGTTCAATGCGATCTTCGCCGTCAGGATCGCGAGCAGAGTCGTCCACTCTTTCAAATTCATTGAGGCCGGACGAGAGTACGGCGATCGCCTCTTCCCACTGCGCAGCCTTGCCAAGCGATTCAGCCCGATCAAGGACGTGTTGCACAGCGGGACTGGTCATGCCGACTGTCGTTCCAACTCGCCCCGACGTCGCTTACGCAAGGCACTCAGGCCAGCCAAGCCGGCCGTAGCGGCCAGAATTGCCGTCGAGGGCTCTGGAACGGCTGGGCCGAGTACGACCAGGTCGAACGGCACCTGCGGACCGCCGAGATTCTGGACGATCGAATTCACCGTCAGCATGCTCTGCAAGCCGCTCAGGTCCAGGCCGGTCGGAAAGACGTTGCCCATGCTCTTCGTCGTTACGCCTGGTTCGGCGAACGACGTCGATTCCGAAAGTTCATTGCTCGTCTTGGTCGGAAATGAACCGAGCAAGATGTTGCTGTGAGCGACTGGGATGAAGCTGTTCGTAGCGTTCTTCAAGACGTACGAAATCAGCGTGTTCCCATCCCAGTCAATCACCACTTCGCCAGTCACCGGATCGTAAACCAGGTCCGGAATCGCCGGATCGAGATCGCTAGTGGCACCCGTTACGTCGCCAGCTTCATCTGGTGCCGGATTAAAGTTCGTGAACATCGTTTGGATGTCCAGGTTATCAACGTCAAAGTCGTTCGTCAGGTCGGTCGTGCCCTCAAGAACCTCATCGTGAACATCTCCCTGAAATCGCGTCTTGGGCGTGGTCCAGTTCGTCGTACCAGGGCCGGTAAAGTTCGTGAATGCCGCTTGGATATCTTCGAGATTCGAAACGTATCCATCACAATCAGCGTCCCCGAGAGCACAGGTGGGAGGCGATTCATAAAACGGAGTACCGTTGAGCGACGTAGCGAAACCACGAATGCCGACTGAAGATTCCCAAGACAAATCTAATTGCAGTCCCGTATTGCCCCAAAGTAAGGGATCAAGCGTTAACGGAATGCCGCTTGGGTGGAAACTCGTGAAGATACTGTCGTCACCGACAGCTCGCAGCCAACCGATCTGATTAGGAACGAACTCCCCGAATTCTTCGTAGACCGCGCGGCCGCCAAAGCGATCGATGGCGTGTACCTCAAGATACAGACTGTTGTCACCCGTGGGATCGTCAATGTACGTCAAAGCCCCGCCCGTACCTCGCCAAACCTCAGTGCTGCTTCCGGTAACAAGGTACTCGAAATCTTCGACTAGCACCTGCGTGTAATTGACTCCGTTCGTCGTCCAAACATCGACGCTATCCGTCTCGACGGTCGCCCGAAACGTCATCGTGTCGTCTTCGGTGGTGTTGTTCACTCCCCAACCGACATCGGTCAACTCAATCTCCGCGGTGTACTCAATCAACTCCGCCTGACTGGGCGTTGTCCCCGCCAGTGCAGCCGTAGCTGCCGCGGCGGCGGTCGCGCCGAGCTTCTTAAACTTGTTGCGTCGTGCCAGACGCGATACTGCAACATCATTTGGCATGGCAGGTACCCAATTAGGTCGTGGCGGGATGCCGTCGCCTGAACGCTAGAAACTCTTGGCAGACGGCGGGACTATTGTTGGCGGGATTCTCGTGTGGCGTGAGACGGCTATTGCACCACGACCGCCGCAGATACTCACCCCGGTTTGGCGGCCAGATTTGCCCTCTCTGTTATGCGACGAATATATATGCCAGCGATCGTCTTTTCAAGGTTGCCGACCAGCCTGTCACCCCGCAAATGGGCTCGTTGGTCTCACATCGACGCCCGGCCGCATTCGCTGGGCATGACTCCCCTGGCACATGGCCCTTTGGATACCTTCTTCGTGAATGATAAATTCGACGACGAAGGTATCCAAACTCGTTGACATCCCCTCGGCGGAAGGATAGGCTCACAATTGCAAACCCGGCTTGGTCCGCCGGTTACGTCTCCCGCGAAAAAACTGTGAGTGGACCCGCGCTGCGATCCTCGAAAGATTTCCTTACAAGGAGACTTCGCATGGGCACGGTCGGATATCTCTTGCAATTGCAGCGGCCCCTGAGTTGTCGCCTGTGCGTTATCGCAGCGATGCTCATCACTTTCCCGTGCCAAGCAGCTCTGATGCCGAGCTTTCAGGTAAGCGGGAACGTTGGCTACGAGTTGGCCGGGATCGCCGCGCCAGGGCCACCGGTCCACGGAAACATCACGTTGAGCAATATTCCACTCGGGGCTCAGATCCAACAAGTCTTCATTTACACCAACGACTTCTGGTCGGGATTTTCCGGCGGCGGTCAAATCGATGCCACGCTAACCCCGCCGGTGGGACCACCTGTCAATATTGCGAACAACCTCTCGCCCTTCAGCAGTGATCCGGTACCAACCGCACAGACCTTCGGCTACAAAATGGGGGCCCCGCCACTCTCCGTGACTGGCAACGGCTCTTATGGCATCAGCATCACACCTTCGATCGTCGGTGGAAACGCCAACCAGATGGCAGGTGCAGCGATGCTCGTGATCTACTCCGATCCATCCCTTCCGCAGCGGACGATCACGGTCAACGAAGGCGTGTTCCTGATGGGAACCAACGGCCAGTCCAACAGCAACACCACTACGTTCACGCAGCAGACGGACACCATTCATGCAAGCGCAAACAGCCAGCTCTCGATCCTTACGTTTGCTGACGACTT
>CAYLRE010000203.1:0-8921 GCA_964385715.1 uncultured Planctomycetaceae bacterium | reverse complement strand
TAGCGGATGGTCGAGTAATTGCGCGTCTTGGCGGAGTTGGTCACGCCGCGAACACGATCGGAGAAACCCTTCGTGCCGGCCCAGGTAACACCGCACATGGGCGTTTGCACCATGCCAGCCTTCCTCATTCTGCCAGCGAGTTCACCCTCTTCGGCAATAAACCGGCTACGTACGACGTTGGCGCAGAACATGTAAACCGGGATGGCGGTTTGCTCCTTGCCCGCCTTGTCGAGCGCTTCGGTTACCAGTTCCCCCCACTTCTTGAGTTCGTGGAAGGTATTGTGCGGGCAACCAATGAAGGCGGCGGTGGGTTCTCCGTCCTTGTCCGGCCACAGGTTGTCAAAGGTGCCAATAATCCTCTGCTCTTCGGCGTCGTCATAGACGTAAGTCTGGTAGCCTTCGACCAACAGATCGCGTCCTTTCGCCTTGGCGTCCGGCGTGAGGCCATCAACATGGTAAAGTCCGACGGCACCACTGGCGGCCGTAGCACTTCCCATCGCTTTTAGAAGGTGTAGGTTGTCCTCGGTCACCTCGCCACCCTCAAAATACTTGTCGATGCCGACCACATAGGGGACGTCTTCGACGACCTTGCGGCCAATCGCCGTTCCGAGCGTGCCCCAGTCTGGCGTCTTGGAAGTCTTTACGTCGATGAGCCACTGGGCCATGCGACCTTCGTCGCTCATCAGTCCAAAGCGAGGCGCCTTGCCGGTCAGGGCACAGATAAGATCGATCCCGGCACCGTTACGGTTGGTCTTGATGCCGAGAACGGAGTTACCGTAATTCACGGCAGAGGATTCGGCCCATGCTACGTAGGTGCCGGGGTCGGGGGCGTTGCCAACTTCTTTGAGATAACAAGCGCACGATCGCTTGTTGAGCTCCGGTGCTCCCAGGCGAGTGTGGACCCAGTCGAGATCTTTCTGCAACGGATATCCTTCGTAGACGATCTCAAGTTCCGCCGGATTGTTTTGGACATTGAAACAATCGTAGGGCCGCGGGTTGACCGTGTAAGGAGCGTAGGCCTTGAGTCCTGCTCTGGCGCATTCATCCAGCATCTTGATCAAGGAACCGAGATAGGGGGCACCGGGATAGAGATTGCTGTGAGGTGCGCCGCCGAGATCGACGAGTTTGTCGGCACCGAACGTGTTGCCGAAGATCACTTGGATCTTCATCAGCTTGGCCATTTCTGGTCCCTCTCTGCCGTCGAGAATCGCTTGCTCTTCGGCAGTCAGTTTCATGCGATGCTTGGCAGCCTTTTCCGCCGTGGCGTTCGCCTTGGATGCGCCGGTGAAGGTTGCCTTTTGCCCTGTCGGCTTACCATCGGGGCCGAGACCTTGCATGTCGGTCGTGAGCATGTCCTTTGCAAAACCAGGCACGCTTTTCTTGTCGGAACTGGTCGCCGTCGGCTTTGCGGCAACCGGCGTCACCGTTGCGCCTTCGCTCGGACGGTTCTCGGCCGCGCCTTGCTGAGTGGAATCCTGACAACCAGCCACGATGGGCAACGCGGTCAAGGGCAACGCTTTGACGAACGTTCTGCGCTTCATCTTCGCGACTCCTGTTATGACTATGAATGTGTTTAGCCAGGGAGGCGTTTTTCGCGTGTTGTGCGTGAGAGAAGACTCCGGGAGAAAGGGAGGATCGCCAAGCGGTGCTTGCAGTAGCGAACCTCCGTTCAATCTAGAGGTGCTTACGGCGAATTGCCAGTAAAAAATTGGAATTCTTTGTTGCCCAATCGGCAAGGTTTGTCACGGCCGGCATGTCGCGTGCGGTAATTGGTGTGCTAGCGTCCCAGACTCGTGTCGCGTGGCCTCAGCGGTTGGGCCGATAGAAAGAGAGAATGGTGCCATCGAGCCCGCCTCGATTCGGTCGCAATATTGAAGCCCCCAGGGATTGGTAGGGCCGGGTGGGAGTGTTCGGCTTTCAGGAAGGGAATCCGTGTTGAGCGTTCGGTCAACTCTCGTCGTCGTGCTGCTCCTGTTGAGTTGGGCCAAGCCTATTCGCGCGCAGAGCGAAACGACTGGCGGGACCGGACCTAGCGCCGACGAGCGCCCCGACCTAACGACGAATCTCCAAGATCCGGTCGTGGAATTGCAGCGAGTTCAACAAAGACGCGATATGATCAGCGATCGCGGTGATTCGCTTTTCTACACATCGCCGTTGACGCCGCTGCGTGAAGCAATCATCGCTGCGGAGCAGAGTCTTTATGAAAGCACCGACATTCGCCTCGGTGCCTCGGACAACCATCTCTTGCAGGGGCTCGGTGACGCGCTGCCTGGCCAAGATGAGTTCGGGATGTCGTCTTTCCTGATCCTCACCGGAACCTGGGACGGCTGGCGCAAGGGTTGCCCCGATCAGGGTGAGATAACGTGTAGCGTCGAGGGACGTTGGAACTACGGGCCGCCCGATCCGGTCGCACTCGGCGCCGCCGGGCTCGGTACCACCTTGTTCACCGCCAATCCGTTTACGACCTACACACCGACCTTCCTGGTCAGAAACTTGTTCTGGCGACAGGGAAGTCGTGAAGCGGGTTGGCGTTATCGAATCGGTCGAGTTACGCCGGATCAGTTTCTTGCCTCTTCACGACACGTGACTCCGCTCGACACGTTCCTTCCGATTGGTACTGGTGCCTTTGTGATTGGGCTGCCCGACTCCGGTCTGGGCTGGATCGGCGGATTATATATCAACGATCGCGTCAACTTGGCGGCAGTTGTTCATGATGCCAATGCGAATCGCTTCGACATGGGCCATCTCAGTGAAGGTGACCTGTTCACCGCCCTGGAGCTACAGGTCAAGCTTCTGCCCCGCACCAAGAATGCCGGTTACTCGAAGGTAACTCTCTGGCACTCCGACGGGACCGCCGATGGGCAGCCACTCAACGGCAGCACCGGAAACCAAGGCTGGGGTATCTATTTCAAATACGAGCAGGAACTGACCTGCGACGGACGGCTAATTGGCGTCGGTCGTTGGGCCAGAAGTTATAAGGCCTCGGCCGTGTTCGAACGATTGGCCGGAGCCCATTTGATCTACTACGATCCGTTCCATTCAGGCAGGTACGAAAGAATGGGTTTCGAATCGGACGTGGTTGGCGTCGGCTACGACTATGGCCGAGCCTTTAACGCCCTCCGCGACGAGTCAGATGTCGAAGTCTTCTATCGATTTCCGCTATTTCCCGAGACCGATATGACGATCGCCTACCAAGGCATTTTCAATCCCGGCGCGAACACGACCAACGACTTTGGGTCGGCCGTCAGTTTGCGTATCCGCTCGACCTGGTAGTCGAACTTCGCACCAAAAAAGACTCTCTCAAGCGGCAACAAATGTCTTGAAACTCGCTGCTTGCATGGTGTTATAATGACCTCGCTACGAGCGCGTCTCCGCTAGGCGAGTTGGTTGCCACCGCTTCGTGTCGTTAATCGCGTGCCTCAGCTGAAGGGATGTTTCGATGACGCGGATACAGATGTGCGGTCGTTTGATAGGCCTGCTGCTATGTGTCGTAACTGCGGCACTGTTTTCTACAATTCCCGCAGAGGCCAATCTGCTTCAGAACGCGAGCTTTGAGGTTGGACCAGGAGGCCTTGGGATATTGCCAACCGATTGGGTGATTACCAACCCCTCGCCCGACACGTTTGGTCCTTCGGCAACGCTGCCAGGGCCTCCTTACTTCGGTACCACTGCTACGGCTCACGACGGCACGCGTTGGGTTGCCGCTTACGATGGCTTCCCGGAGACGTTTGGGCAGACGTTGACCTCGCCCCTTACGCCTGGCCAGGACTATCTTTTTTCTGCTTGGCTGATGGGGCCCGACAGCACTATCTTCTTCGATGGTGATTACGAAGTCTGGCTGGGTCCCAGTAGCAGCGGCGGCACCCAGCTAATGGGTTCCGTACTACCCACCACCGGACCGAATGTTTGGGAATTCCGTTCGATGACGTTTACGGCGCCTGTGAATGCGGCGTCGCTGCCGTTCTTGGAACTCCGGCCTTATGCCACTACGGTTGATGCGTATGTCGGACTCGACTCGGTCTCGCTGGTGGCGACTTCGAGCGTGCCGGAGCCGTCGACGCGGGTGCTGGGGGCGATGGGGCTGGTGGCTTTCAGTGTCATTGTCTTGCGCCGGGCCAGTGTCTTGCAGCGAAACAGAGCCTTGCGCTGACTCTCGATTTCAGGTAGCCCCCTGCCCTGTCCGAATTCGGACGCTCTTTTGTTCATGGCGACTCGCTTAGCGACGTTGTCCGGATCCGGACAGGTGTCTTTCACCGGGGCGAACGGCTCATCTGCCTTCCCAGGAACGACTTGTGCGTGATTTTCTGGTCGTGAGTCGCTCCGGGCACGCGAATTGCATCTAGGGCTTGGGTTCGGCGTTATGCGCCGATTTCGGACACCCCCGACGGACCGCTCGCGGACCGCCGAACCGGCAGCCGCGTCGGACATGCGGCCTGCAGAGAAGATGCCAACTGATTCGCTCCCCTGCCCTGTAGGAGTATCGATGACCTACGTTTTGCCCTCTCGCTGTTTTTTTGCTTTGTCTACCGTTCTTGCTGCCACATTGTTTTCCTTAGGTGGCGCTTCAAAAGAGGCCGCCGCGACTCCGCCCAGTTCGGCTACCGACTATGCCTTGTTCGCGGAGCGAGATATCACGCTCGAGAGCTACAGCACGATTCTCGGCGATAGCTACACTGCCAGTAATCTGAACATCGAGTTCGCCTTTGGCATCCAGCGACCTGACCGCAACCAGGGCGACTTCTACGCTCAGGGGGATATCCTCACGACCAACGGGTTGAGCGATATCAACGGTAGCCTGTTCGCCAACGGGGCGATCGCGTTCGACTCGGTTATCGATGTCTTTGGCGATGCCACGTACGGCAGCACGATTTCGGCCAACGCTCCTTCCGTGGTCGACGGTGCGATTACGCAATCGCCTGATTCCGTCCCGAATATCGGTCTGCCAGCGGTGACCGGGTTTAGCTCGGGACTGGAAAACTACGTCGAGCAGCCAGGCGAGAATGTCGTCGTGCTCGCGCCGGGGGCCTATCGCAACGTTTCACTCACTTCGCAGACCGACGAACTGCATCTCTCCGCGGGCGACTATTACATGCGGCGGCTCGATACCTGGATTTCAACCGAGCTGCATCTCGACCTGACCGGCGGGCCCATCAACGTGTTTGTGGAGAATGACATCTTCATGGAGTCGGGACTGAAGGTTTTCGTGAACGGCGAAGAGCTGCTGCAGTCGACTTCTTCACCGCCACCGTCGAATGCCAGCCTGGCCAGCGATGTGACTTTTGAAGTGCATGGTGATTTCACCATCGACAGCGGGTTCCTCAGTTCCTTCTTCGGCACAGTCTTTGCGCCCTTCGGCGACATCGTCGTCGACACGCAAGGTTTCTATGGCTCGATGATTTCCGGCCGCAGTATCCGCGGCGATTTCTACTTGGAACACCATGCCTCGAATCGCCTTTCTGGATCGACGGTGCCGGAGCCTTCGACTTACGCCATGGCGGTGCTGGGGCTTGTTGGCCTCGGCGTCGTCGCCCGTCGGCGGCGGAAGCGTTAGGGCAGATACTCGCGTCGGCCTCGGATTGCGGAGATCGCTAGGAGAACGTGGGTCTAGAGGAACCGTCTGGTCTGCTGGTGTTGTCGTATGCCTCAATACGCTTTTCTTGAGTTCGCGCCGGACATTGTCTAGACTAAGCGCAGTCGCCGGGGCATTCAGGACCGTCTGAATACAATAGGTGCGAGGTTTCAAAACAGGCGGCGTGAGTCGCCAGCATTTGTCTGGGGAGGTTTGCGATGATTCGTTGCATTCGACAAGCGACAACGCGGGGGCAGTTTCTAGGTGGCGTCTTGGCATTTCTCGTTGTCTTGGGGCAAGCGACGATGAGCCAGGCTAGTTTTGGTCTTTCGTTCTGGAGTGCTTCGGGGCCAGGGCTTGGCGGTTTCAATCTCGACCTTAGCAATCAACCGGCACCCGGTAACGATGATGTGGTCGGTTCGTCGGCCAATGTGATTCAGGTTCTTGAAAAAAACGTTCAGTTCCGTCAACTACATCGATTTTGAATTCATTCTCGATGACGCGACGGGCGCCGCGGTAAGCGAGTTTGAATTTCAAGAAACGGTATTCAACTCCAGCGGCTCCGATTGGGCCAGCTACAACGTGCAGCTGGGCTTTGGCACCGGTGCCGGCTTCACTCCTTCAACGGCGGGCGACGGTCTCGACTTCGATGCACCTGACTACAATTCGCTGTTTAGCTTTGGGCCCTTCTCTTCGGTGACCATCGGCGAGGATTCGCTCACGGCATTCGGTGGCAGCTTCCTCGATGGCACCTCGGCCTCGGTCGTGTTTCCGATCGACGTACCGGACGGGATTGGCGTGTTCACCGTTCGCCAGATGGTGTCGACTTCTGCCCCCGTGCCGGAGCCTTCGACCTGGGCCCTGGCGGTACTGGGGCTTGTTGGCCTCGGCGTCGTCGCCCGGCGGCGGAAGCGGTCCGCGTAGCTACTCTACGGGGCGTTCGGCTGTTGATGAATGATTCTCGAGGCGGGGTTCCCGCTCTGATGTTTGTATCGCTTTGCGCGTGCTGTGACGGGCGTGCAAAGGCACACCGAAGCCGTCGTACGCGATTGCTGGACGCTCGGCAATTATGGTACCGTAAACCTAGAAAGCTGGAGCGGAGGTAGCAGCTGGAATTGAGGCAGCTGGAATTGAGGTAGCTGAATCCTAGGTCGCTGGCGCGAATTGCTCCTCGTCGAGCGACACGCCGGCCCGGAGGGGATCGGATGAAGCAAGATTCGCAACATCCCAATGCCTGGCACTCCCTGCCACTGGCGTCAGTGGAGCAGCAGCTTAGCGCCACCGAGGCCGGACTGAGTTCGCGAGAAGCGGAATCGCGCCTTTCTCGCTACGGCGCCAACGATCTGCCGCATACGCCGCCGCCTGCCTGGTGGCAGATCTTGCTTCGGCAATTTTGCAGCCCACTGATCTATATCCTGGGCGTGGCGGCTGCCGTTTCGGTGGCGATTGGCGAGCCGACCGATGCTGCCTTTATCGCCATGGTGCTGGTGCTCAATGCCCTGATCGGCGGCTACCAGGAATGGCGAGCCGAGAAGAGCACGCAGGCGCTGCAGAAGTTGTTGCAAATTCGCGCGGCGGTCCTGCGCGATGGCGAAGTTGTGGAGATTGTTGCCGAGAATGTTGTGCCGGGCGACATCCTCTGGCTTGAGTCAGGCAATCGAGTTCCAGCCGATGCACGACTCATCTCCGCCCACGGACTGGAAATTGACGAGTCGCTATTGACGGGTGAATCGTTCGCCGTTTCCAAGGATCCAACCTGGACGGGGGAAGTCGCCACGAGCGTCGGCGATCGCCTCAACATGGCATTTGCCGGGTCCGTGGTTGTGCGAGGGCGTGCGCAGGCAATGGTGGTGTCGACCGGTGCCGCCACGCATGTCGGACAGTTGGCGCTCGATGTGATGAGCGAGACGGGCGCCAAACCGCCGCTCATCGAACGACTCGAGCGGTTCACTCGCGTGGTTGCCATCTCGGTGCTGGTCGCCGCCTGTGTGGTGGCCGCTCTCGGAGTGTTGCTGCATCAACACAGTCTGCACGAGATGTTTCTGTTCGCGGTTGCCTTGGCGGTTTCGGCCATTCCCGAAGGTCTGCCAGTCGCGTTGACTGTAGCCTTGGCGATTGGCACATCCCGCATGGCACGTCGCGGTGTAATCGTGCGCCGGCTAGCCGCGGTCGAAGGCCTGGGAAGTTGTACGATGATCGCCAGCGACAAGACCGGCACGCTGACCTGCAACGAGCTGACGGTGCGCGAAATTTGGCTTCCCCATGGTGACCGCTTTGAAGTAACCGGCGAAGGGTTCGTCCCTGAGGGCGAAGTTCTGCATGACGCTGGCGAGAGCAATAAGCGAGCGATTGACGAGGAAGAGCGGAAGACGCTCGAACACCTGGCCGCGTCTGCCGTGTTGTGCAACGAGGCCGACCTGCATCGCCGCAATGGTGATTGGGTGAGCCGCGGCGACGCGGTCGATCTGGCTCTGCTGGTGATGGCCCACAAACTTGGCTCTTCGCGTGCAGCGCTGCTGGCAGAGCACCCAATGGTCAACGAGATTCCCTTCGAGCCGGAGCGACAATTCGCCGCCACCTTCCATCAGGCTGCTTCTAATCAACAAGCCGCCTCTAATCAACAAGGTGACGTCGCGACCGACGTGTTCGTCAAAGGTGCCCCCGAGCGTGTCCTTGCCATGTGTGATTGGAATTCGTCAGACGACGCGAGTGGCACCAATAACATGAACGACAAAGCGGAGGCGATGGGCCAAGTAGCCGAAGCGATGGGGAAGCAAGGTTATCGCGTGTTGGCGCTGGCCGCTGGTTCGTATCCTGAGTCGCTCGATCCAACACAAACTCCGCCCGATCCGGCGAACCTAAGATTTCTCGGATTCGTCGGTATGATCGACCCCCTGCGTCCAGGTGCTCGCGACGCGGTGGCCGCCTGTCATTCCGCGGGAGTCGGCACCTGCATGATCACCGGCGACCACCCGGTCACGGCGCTGGCGATCGCCCGGGATCTTGGGCTGGCCGATGAAGCCGATCAGGTGATTGCCGGCGACGCGCTCGCGTCGATGTCGCCGGCGGAAATGGACGAGTCCGTTCGGAAGGCTCGTGTCTTCGCCCGCGTCGCTCCCCGGCAGAAACTTGAATTGGTCGAAGCCGCCCGCCGCGTTGGGCACTTTGTAGCGGTCACCGGCGACGGTGTGAACGACGCGCCGGCTCTACGTGCTGCCAACATTGGCGTGGCGATGGGCAAATCGGGAACCGATGTCGCTCGCGAGGCGGCGGAGCTCGTCCTCAGCGACGACAACTTCGCGACCATCGTAGCCGGAATCGAGGAGGGACGCGTCGCCTACGCTAACGTTCG
>CAYLRE010000202.1:0-8968 GCA_964385715.1 uncultured Planctomycetaceae bacterium | reverse complement strand
AAGCCGCATTCTAGGTTCCCAAGGCGACCGGTGGTAGCGGTAGCAGCACTGTCGTCAGGTTGCCCCTCGGCGGAGAGGGCCGAAAGATGGAATTCGGCTGGACGATTCGAGCTATTTTTGCCACACTCCCCCTCCCATCTTCGCCGCCGGGTGAACGGTGCCGCCTTCTTCAGCGGACCTTCACCGCGCCGCGGCAGTGACATTTGAATCACTCCGTCATTCGACACACAAAATCTGCAGAGATCCTCTCGAAGGAGATGTTGCCGTGAAAGCCCTCAGCTCGTCCGTCTTGGGATTGGTCTTCCTGTTCGCCGCGCATGCCGACGTCGCACAAGCCGACGGTCTGCTCGATCCGTTCAATCTCTTCGGTAAGAAGACGAAGACCACACGCAAGAGCAGTGCATTTGGTTCCAAGAACAAAGGACTCTCGTTCCCTAAGCTGAGCCTACCGAAGCTCCAATTGCCTTCAACTTCCAAGCAAGGCAGCCGTGCCGCGTCGCTCGATCGCAAGGTACGCACCAATTGGATCAGCCCCAAGAGCGTCTCCGCTCGTGCCGAGAAAGCGGTCGAGAATACGACGAAGTCGGTCGGCAATGTGACGACCGCCACCTACAACGCCACGGCCAGCGCCCTTTCGCCGAAGAAGAATATTCAGCGAGTGCAGTACCTATCGGAAAAACTGACCGATCCTTTCATCAACTACGCGACGCCTGATGGCAAGAACCCCAATCCATCCCCCTGGCCGAGTTCTTGGTTCAAGGCAAATCCCCAGCCGAAGCAAAACGACGGACGCAGCAACGGCTGGCCGCGGATTCCGATGAACCACAACAAGTAACCTTCGACAAGCGATTCGTCGCTCCGCTTAAGTCCATTTTTGGGATGAGATTCTCTTCCCCGCGACCTCCGTCGCTTCCGTGCGGCCTCCGCTGTAGAATGCGGTCATGGCGACGGATCTTATTCTTGGAACAGCGGGCCACATCGATCACGGTAAGACGTCGATCGTGCGTGCGCTCACCGGCGTCGACACCGACCGGCTTCCCGAGGAAAAAAAGCGGGGCATCACCATCGATCTCGGCTTCGCGTCGCTCACGCTCGGCGATATCCACCTCGGCATCGTGGACGTGCCGGGACACGAGAAGTTCGTTCGCAACATGCTTGCCGGGGCGACGGCCATCGATGTCGCCTTGCTCGTCGTGGCGGCCGATGATTCGGTCAAACCCCAGACCCGCGAGCACCTCGACATCCTCAAGATGCTTGATCTGAAGATCGGGGTGATTGCGCTAACCAAGTGCGATGTCGCTGAACCGGACTGGATCGAACTCGTCGAAAGTGAAGTGCGCGAGCTGGTGGCCGACAGTTTCCTGGCCGATGCTCCGATCGTGAAGACCAGCGCCCACACCGGTGAAGGTGTGGAAGAGCTAAAGGCCTGCCTCAGTGAAGCGGCCACCAAGGCCGCCGCCCGTCGGCAGGACGATGCCGCGGATTCGCCGTTTCGCCTGGCGATCGATCGCATCTTTACGATCGAAGGGCATGGTACTGTCGTCACCGGCAGCATCCTGCAGGGTGCCACGCATGTCGGCGATACGCTGTCGCTGGAGCCGGCCGGAATCGAGGCCCGAGTTCGCGGCCTGCAAAACCACGATGAATCGGTCGACTCGGTTCAGCGGGGCCAACGGGCGGCGATCAACATCGCCGGCGTGCACCACGAACAGGTCTTTCGCGGCTGTGAACTTGCAACGCCTGGCTACCTGCGAGCGACCAAGCTGCTCACGGTTGAGCTGCATTTACTCAAGGACTCACCCCGCACGGTGAAGAACCGTAAGCGGGTTCGCATCCACATCGGCACCAACGAACGAATGGCCACGGTCGTCTTTCCAGAAAAGGACGAACTACAACCGGGCGAATCGTCTCTGGCTCAGCTGTTCTTGAGCGACGAGGTCATCGCAACCTGGGGCCAGGCGTTCGTAATTCGTAGCGAATCTCCGGTCGTGACTGTGGGCGGCGGACGTGTACTTTCTCCACACCCGGAAAAGATTGCCCGCGGCGTCGCCGAGCAATGGGCGATGGTCGAGGAGCTAACTTCGGACGACGAACTAGCTCGCGCGGCTGCAGCTATCTACTTCAATCACCACTCGCCTTGGCAAGCGAACGACTTGGCACGAACCGCTGGCGTCTCCAACCCGCAAGAGGCGGTCGCGGCACTTGCAGCAAAAAGCGATGTGCTTGAGGAACTGACCCTCTCGCCGACCCGAACGATCCGATTGCACCGCCGCTATGCGGATGAATTGGGTGCCAGAATTGAGGCGGCCATGTTGCGTTTGCATGAAGACAATCCGAGGCAGCTCGTGTTCGAGGCGAGTCGACTGGCGGCCAAGTTTGAGTACTTCGGCGACGATGCTCTCTATCGCGCGATTCTCAAACGCCAGGCGGCGGCCGGCACGATTGAACTTTCGCCGGCTGGAGTGTCGCTTGCCGGACAAGGTCCGCAGTTATCCAAGAACGAGAAAAAGCTGTTGGCCGAGATCATCGAAAAGTTCAAAGCCGGAGGCCGGAAACCGCCAACTGTGAAAGAGATCAAGGCGGGGATCACGAAGAACCAGGCCGCGGTAGGGCAGCTTGTCGATTTGGCCGCCGCCCAAGGGCACCTGGTCCGGCTCACGAGCGATCTGTTTCTGCACGCCGATGTAGAACGCGACATGCGGCAGACATTGTCCGGTCCGCTGGCCGCCGGTGAGGGTCTCTCCATGGCCGAAATCCGCGACATCCTCGATACCAGTCGCAAATACGCGGTCCCGCTCTGCGAGCACTTTGACCGCAGCGGGTTTACCGTTCGCAAGGGCGATCTACGCACGCTGGCACCGTCGTAGGCCCGTGGTCGCCCGACACACCATCTTGCGACTGCGCCGATCCTGCTCACACATATCTTGCCCGGTGCCGGATTCGGTTTTTCTTCCGCATTTCGCCCTTCGGATACTGGCTGTGCCGCGAGATCGGAACCTACAATGGAATTAGCTCCACCCTAAAGCTCATTCTCGCGAGCCATACACGGAGCGTCCCGGCGAAACAAACGTGGATTCCCAGTGCCACGAACCAATAAGGATGCAATCATGGCGACCAACGTCCTGCGGAACATTCCCTCGGTCAGTGAGTTGCTCGAGAACCCCAAGATCAAGCCGCTCGTCGATCGAGTCAGTCACAACGTGGTGGTCGATCGCGTGCGTGCCATCCTGGACGACCTGCGCGAAGACGTTAGCAAGTCGACTGGCAATGGCGGTCTGCCCGACGTCGGCGAGTTGGCGGAACGCATCGCCCGCCGCATCCTAGAAGGGGAAGAACCGCATTTGCGGCCAGTCGTCAACGCAACTGGAATTCTCTTGCACACGGGACTTGGCCGTTCTCCGCTGGCCGAAGAAGCGGTCGAAGAAATGACAGCCGTCGCCCGAGGTTACGCCAGCGTCGAACTCGACTTGGCATCCGGCAAGCGTTCGCAACGAGTCGTCGCGGTGGAGAGCCTACTGCAACATCTCACTGGAGCCGAAGCAGCCGTCGTCTGCAACAACAACGCCGGGGCGACAATGCTGACACTAGCTGCCATCGCAGCCGACAAGGAAGTGGTCGTGTCTCGTGGCCAGCTGGTCGAAATCGGCGGCAGCTTCCGCCTGCCTGATGTAATGTCGGCCTGTGGTGCCAAGCTTCGCGAAGTCGGCACCACGAACAAGACACATGCTCGTGATTACGAGGGTGCGATTGGCGAAGAGACAGCTGCTCTGATGCGAGTGCACACCAGCAACTTTGTCGTTGTCGGGTTCTCCTCCGCGGTCGGTCTGGAAGAGATGGTTCGGATCGGCCGCCGTCATCACCTACCGGTGATTGACGACATCGGATCGGGGGCCATGCTGCCGCTCGACGACTATGGGGCCGTTGGTGAACCGGTCGCACGTGAAAGCATCGCCGCTGGTGCCGACCTGGTTCTGTTCAGCGGCGACAAACTACTCGGCGGACCGCAATGTGGCATCATCGTTGGCCGCCGAGACTTGATCGACAAGATTGCCAAGCACCCGATGATGCGTGCGTTGCGAGTCGACAAGATCACCTTGGCCGCGCTCGCCGCAACGTTGCGTCTGCACCGGGATCCGCACAAAGCAAAGCAATCAATTCCGCTGTTGCAACTACTGACCACGCCTGTCGAGAACCTGAAGAATCGGGCCGAACGACTGGCGCCCCAGTTGGCCGCCTGTGCTGGCATTGAATCGGCAGAGCCAGTCGAAGATGTCGCCTATCTCGGTGGTGGCTCGGTACCGACACAGCAACTCGGCACCTGGTGCGTCGCCGTACAACCAGAGGGAACGAGCTCCGAGCGATTGGCCATCGCACTTCGCAACGGCACGCCAGCGGTCGTCGGCCGCGTCCAACAGGATCAGCTCTTGCTGGATCTGCGTTCGGTGCCACCGCAAAGCGATCAGTCCCTGGTTGAAGCCATCGCAGCCTGTGGCGAATCTTCATAATCTAGCTTCAGCGAGCAGGACCCATTGGTAGAGTCGGATAGGTCCGGTGTTAATATCGGGGATTTTTGACGCATAAAGGGGCAAAACGTTCTGGTTTCACCCCTTTTGTCCACTTTTCCGGCTGGAAAGTCGCTTGAGATGCGTTAAGATAGGGGTGCACCAGACGTTTGGCCTGAAATCGGCCCATTTACAAATGGACCGACAACAACAGGGCGATCCGTCAAAGGAGCTGACAACAGAGAGAACTCACCGCGTTCGATTGAGGCATCGACGCGACGAAAATACGGCAGGCGTTTTTTTACTACGAATGTCACGATGACAACCGACAGCGACGCTGTCGTTCGCCTGGAAGAAAGCGTGAAACAGCAACACGCTTCTCGTGGGCAAATAGAACGGAATGACGCTGCTAGCTTTTCGTTAGAAATCCTACGGCCGAGATTCATGTCGTTTAGTTATCGATTTATTCTGATTTGTCTGCTGATCCTGCTACCGCTTGGCATGGCGCCGAGTGTGCACGCAGAAGAAGCCGACATTCCGCTCGACCACCACGCCTGGGGACGGTTCGAAAAGGGTGCGTGGCAAGTTGTGCGTGTCACGACCGATACGCTCGATGGCGAGGGGAACGTTACCGCGACCACAACGACAACTCGGCGGACGACGCTTGTTCGCGTCGACGACAAGTCGGTGAAGCTACGCATTAAAGTAACGGTCGATGTGGGTGGCAAGAAGTTTGAAGCCCCCGAGCGGTCGATCGTGGAAGGCGTCCACGGCGAGCCGAAGGGCATGACACAGATCACGAGGGTCTTAGGCCCTGAGGTTGCCGAGGTCGACGGCCAGAAGATCCTCTGTCAGGTCCACCAATTCGAAATTACCGATCCGCAAGAGAAACGGGTCGTCAAGCTGTTTCATTCGCCCGACGTTGCCCCTCATGTCCTGCGGCGTGAAACGGTGACCACGAAGTTGGAAGGTCGCAAGACGACCTATCGCACGACGACGCACGTCGTACAGATTGGCAGCAAGCAGGAAGTGCTCGACGAGGAGCATCCCACTTCGGTTGTGGAAACGGTTCGCCAAAATAACAAGGGCACGACCATTACAGAGTCGGTCCATTCGCGAAACATTCCCGGCGAGATCATTGCTTATCGTGCAGAAGAACGCGACGCAGATGGTCAGCTGATTCGCCAAAGCCGACTGGAACTGGTCGACTACGGTCTTTCCAAGAACGAAAAGCGGAGCCGGCGAGCACGTCGGGCCCGCCGCCGCGGCAAGTAGGACCGCGACTGTTCCGCGTCTTTTTCTCACAAAGACGGCGGCCTTCTGCCGGCGCGCCATGGCGGCCAGTAATCGCCTTGCCGCCTCCCTCTCTGTATCGACGAGGCGAACATATTCTTCCGTTCGCGGTTACCTAAGCGGCGAGTGCGCCAATTGCCAGCCGAGGCCTTGACCGGCATAATGTGGGTTTACCCATAACGCTCAGCGATCCACAGGCGATCCGCATTTTCTAATTCACCACGGGACACGCGCATTCAGCGTCCCCTTCCAAATCTGGGATTTCTTATCGATGGATGACAAGATTACTCGCCGCGGAATTACTTTCGACGACGTGCTCCTAGAACCGAGCTTCAGCGAAGTGCTGCCATCCGAGGTCGATGTCAGCACTCAACTGACATCCCGCATTCAGCTCAACATTCCGTTTCTCAGCTCGCCGATGGATACCGTCACGGAGAGCCGAATGGCAATCGCCTTGGCTCAGCAGGGCGGACTCGGCGTGATTCACAAGAACTTGTCGATCGAGGCTCAGACCGAAGAGGTCGACAAGGTCAAGCGGAGCGCCAACGGCATCATCTTCGACCCTGTCACGCTGCCCCCCGATGCGACCGTCTCCCAGGCTCGCGAAGTGATGGACCAACACCGCGTCTCCGGTGTGCCCATTACCGATGCTAGCGGCAAGCTCCAGGGCATCATCACCCGTCGCGATTTGCGATTCTTAGAAGCTAGCGATACTAGCGTTTCGGAGGTGATGACCCGTGAAAACCTGGTAACAGCGACGGGGACTGTAACGCTTGAGGAAGCTGAGAAGATCTTGATGGCAAAAAAGGTCGAGAAACTTCTCCTGGTTGACGAAGATTACACTCTGACGGGACTGATTACGATTAAAGACATTGACATGATGAAGCGGTTTCCGGATGCCTGCAAAGATGGGCAAGGGAGACTGCGAGTCGGAGCCGCGATTGGAGTTCGTGACTTCGAGCGGGCGGAGAGCCTGATTCAGAAAGATGTCGACGTGTTGATCGTGGATAGCGCACACGGACATTCGTCCAATGTGCTGGAGACCGTCAAGGAACTGAAACAACGTTGGGACATCGACGTCATCGCTGGCAACGTCGCCACGGCCGCCGGTGCAACCGACTTGGTCAAAGCGGGTGTCGACGCAGTGAAAGTCGGCATCGGACCGGGCTCGATTTGTACCACGCGGATTATTTCCGGGGTGGGCGTGCCACAGGTAACCGCGATTTACGAAGCGGCTCGTGCGGTGTCTCAATTAGGAGCTTCGATTCCGGTCATTGCGGACGGGGGGATTCGTTACTCAGGTGACGTTACAAAAGCACTCGCAGCGGGTGCCCACGTGGTAATGATGGGAGGTTTGTTAGCCGGGCTCGACGAGAGTCCCGGTCGGCAAATCCTTTATCAAGGGAGAACGTTTAAGGTTTATCGTGGCATGGGCTCCTTGGGAGCGATGGTGAAAGGTTCCAGTGAACGCTACCGACAGGCTGGCGGTCAGGAATCGGACAAACTCGTTCCCGAAGGCGTCGAAGGTCGCGTCCCTTACAAAGGATTTTTGGGCCCGTTCGTTTACCAATTGGTGGGGGGACTCCGAGCTGGAATGGGATACTGCGGAGCAGGCACGATCAACGATCTGCGCTCCAATGCACGTTTCATTCAGGTCTCGGCCGCCACTGTTCGGGAGAGCCATCCTCATGACATTGCGATCACGCAGGAAGCGTCGAATTACACTACTGAGCACTCAGGCGGCGAAGGAAGTTAGCCCTGGCAAGGGAGCTCGCTTGCTCCAGCGCAGGTGGCTGCCGGGGGCAATCGCGGTATTGGCCGTGCTGCTCTTTTCTCACAACACCTGGGCGAGCGACGGACCGCTCCCCAGAAGCCGCTCAAGCGAAACATCTGCCAAGAAGGCACCGCGGCTATTCATCGCGAACAATGCTCGTTCGCTGGAAAGTACTCCTCGAGTCGCTACCAGTCGCGGTTCGAAACGCAACTCCAAGCTACAGTGGCGCAGCGTTCGTAAGGCCGAACCCAAAACGATTCAGCCTACCGCCCACGAAGATGGCCCCATCGAGGGTCGCCGCAGCGGTTCGGTACTAAAGAACGCTGCCGCAGCACCGCTGCCCAACCTCAATCCGTTGGATGATCCGTTTGCCGATCGCTTGGCTGCTCAACCGTCGTTTGACGACGACAATGAGCGACGCGTATTGCCTCCGCTCGACGACGATCGCACCGACTCAACATTGGAAGATCTTCCTGCGACGCGAACGCCGGCCGAAGATCGCACCGATCCTTTCCCGGGTGAGCCTCGTGTCGAACAGCCCATTCAACCCGACGCAACCGACACGCTACCTCCAGGAGATTCGACGACCGACGTGACGGAAGACGTACCGCCAGCGGTTGAACTGGACACTCCGAGTGAGTTGCCAACGCCGAGTCGGCCAATGACTCGCGAAGAGCTGAAGGATAAGGAATATCGTGAAGACCTAGCCAAGGAGTGTGCCGAAGGTCTCGAAGAGCTGCGGATCAAAACGCTTCTTTCGACCGACCTGCAGGGACGCTTGGACATTTCGGAAAAGGGAACAGTCCAATTCGACTACCCTGTCTCCTGCCCGGTCGACAACTCAGAGTTTGAACCGCGCAACTGGGACGAGATGTACATCGCCTGGACTGCATCGGGTGTCTGTCACAAGCCGCTCTACTTCGAGGAACGTCACCTCGAACGTTACGGCCACTCGACGGGCCCCTATACGCAGCCGTTCGTGTCGATGGCACACTTCTTCGGTTCGGTCGCCGTACTGCCTTACAGCATGGGCCTGAAGACGCCGAACGAATGTGTTTACGCCCTCGGACACTATCGCCCGGGTAGTTGTGCTCCATACATCGTGGGCGGAATTCCGTTCACGCCACGAGCCGCTCTATTCCAGGCCGGTGCCGTCGTTGGTACCGCAGCGATTATCCCTTAGCGGGAGTTGATCACGCGTTGTTCGGAGGCCGCCGATGACAGAACCGATCCTTAATCGGGAGCAGTCGCGTCGGCTCGACCAACTCGCCCAGGACAAGTATGGCATCGCAGGTGTCGTACTGATGGAAAACGCAGGCCGAGGTGTGGCCGACTCGCTGATGCGACTCGGTCCTGCCTCGGCCTTATCTTTGGCCGCCATCTGTTGCGGCAAAGGCAA
>CAYLRE010000201.1:0-8990 GCA_964385715.1 uncultured Planctomycetaceae bacterium | reverse complement strand
GAAGACGTTCACCTGGTCGAAATCTACGGGGCGCTCAACACGTTCGTGCTGATTAGTTCCAGTGTGTCGATCGTGTTGTCGCTTGAGGCGGCCCGCGCCAACCAAGTTGGCAAGGCCAAGGGTTGGATGCTGGTAACGTTGATCTTGGGGACGCTCTTCCTAGGCGTGAAAGCTTACGAATACAAGTCCAAGTTCTCGCACGGCGTCTATCCGACTCCCACGCTTGAGTCCCGCATGATGTTCGAGAAGGCCGATCTGCGTTATGTCGCGGCGGTTCGCGGACGTCTGACGGAACTGCAAACGGAAATCACGGAAGTGAATAATCGTCAAGATGCGTTGGAGACGCTGGTCGCGAATCCTGGTGAGGAGGATGCCGGTCAAATTGAAGCGGCCAAGGCCGAACTCGTGGAATTGGAAGCAGGTGAAGACGAACGCGGAAAACGCGAGGAAGCCATAACGAGGCTCCTTACGCAGGTGCGTGAAACGGAGCGATACGCCGCTAAGAATCCCACTTCGACAGAAGGGGTGGCGAAGATTCTAGAACTCTCCGAATTGATCTATCCGCCGCACCACGCACTGCACGCGCACTCGACGGAAGAAGAAACGGAAGAGAGCAAGAAAGAGGGCGACGATGCTGAAGCAGCAGGATCAGAAGACGCTGATTCCGAAGAGGCTGAAGTGGGGCCCTTCAAGGGAATCAACGGCGAGGAAGAGACGAGCTGGATGCGGCTGCCATTTGTGATGCCCGGCGGCAATATGTGGGCCAGCACCTACTTTTTGTTGACTGGATTTCACGCCCTGCATGTCGTTGTGGGTTTGATCGTGTTTGCGATCTTCATGTTCCTGCGACTCGACGCGAAGCGAGCGGGAGCGGTTGAGAACGTTGGCCTGTATTGGCACTTCGTCGACCTTGTGTGGATCTTCCTGTTCCCGATGTTGTACCTGTTCCAATAAACGCGTCACATTTGCGAAAGATAATTTGACGTTAGTCGCGTGACTTGAGTGTTCGGACTCCTTGGGTTCGAGAGACGGAGTCGCCGACGAAGAAAGGTTTTTTTGATGTCTGATCAAGCAGCCGAAGCTCATACGGACGACCATGGCGACGATCACCATGGTAGTATCGGCACCTACATAGCGGTGTTTGTTGCGTTGTGTGTCCTGACCGGCGCCTCATTCTTCACCTACACGGACGCCTGGCGAAACGTGCTCTCCAAGGAAGCCGGCTGGACGTTCATGATGGCGGTCTCTTGCTGTAAAGCACTCCTCGTGATCTTGTTCTTTATGCATCTCAAGTACGAGGCCAGCTGGAAGTACGTGCTCACGATTCCAGCCGGATTGATGTCGATCTTCTTGGTGCTAATGCTTGTTCCCGATGTGGGCTTTCGGACGAACAACGGAATCTATCAATACTCGAAGGAACGCTGGCGCGATGCGGCGACTCCTGATTGGGTGAAGGCCGACCAGGGTGCGGAACACGATGCCGCCCATGGCTCGGGCGACGACCACGCGGACGATCACTAGAACGGCCCGTCCGAGCGGAGCTTCCGACGTACCGGTCGGACAACGTCATGAATGCTTCACCCGCCATCGCGGTCGCCGATGTCACGCACCACTACGGCAGCCGCTGTGCTCTTGATGATCTCAGTCTGACGATTGCGCCGGGCGAGATCTTCGCCTTTGTCGGTCCGAATGGAGGTGGCAAAACCACTCTCTTTCGACTGCTGACCACGTTGATGCCCTTGCAGCAAGGGAGCGTTACGATCGACTCGCTCGATCTCGCTCACCAGGTGGATCGCATCCGCCCGCTCTTGGGAGTTGTTTTTCAGTCGCCCAGTTTGGACAAGAAGCTGACGGTAGCCGAGAACCTCCGCCATCATGGGCATCTCTACGGGCTCTCGGGTCGTGAGTTGGCCGATCGAATTGACGAGATGCTCAGCCGTCTTGGCATTCAGGCTCGTGCTGGCGATCGCGTCGAGAAACTATCAGGCGGATTGCGTCGACGGGTGGAGCTGGCCAAAAGCATGTTGCACCGGCCCCGCATTCTACTGTTGGACGAGCCAAGTACGGCCCTCGATCCCGTCGCTCGCAATGACATGTGGACCTACCTGGAATCGATTCGCAAGTCGGAAGGCGTGACGGTCGCTCTGACGACTCACTTGCTGGAGGAAGCGGAGAAGGCCGACCGCCTGGCGATCCTGAATGAAGGAAAGCTGGTTGCGCTCGACACGCCCGATGCCCTACGGAGCACGATTGGTGGCGACACGATTACCATTCGCACCGCCGAACCGTCACCGCTGGCGACCGCCATTACGCAGGAGTTTGACTGCCAGGCAGATGTCATCGACGGCAGCGTGCGTTTGGAACAGGCGGAAGGTCACCGCTGGATAGCTAAGCTCGTCGAGGCGTTTCCCGGCAAGATCGATGCGATTACCTTTTCAAGGCCGACACTTGAGGATGTGTTTGTTGCTCGCACAGGCCATCGATTTCGCGAAGACATGGGCGAGGCGCTCGCCGAGGAAGTAGGGCAGGGGGGAGCGAGTCATGAGTGACGCAGCAGGTTCGTCCTCCGCCGCTACCACTAATGGCGTTACTGCCGATACGGGGCCGCTCAAGGCGCGCCCCGCCCTGGCCGTGGCGACGCTTTGCCGCCGCGAGCTGGTCCGTTTCTTGCGTCAGCGCAATCGTGTGTTTGGTGCCCTGGGCCAACCAATCATTTTCTGGTTACTTTTCAGTGAAGGCTTTCGTGGCTCGGACATCGACTACTTGCATTTCTTTCCGGGAACGCTGGTGATGATTCTGTTGTTCACGGCGATCTTTGCGACGATCTCGATCATCGAGGATCGACGCGAGGGTTTCTTGCAGTCGGTTCTGGTCGCGCCGGTTCCCCGCTGGGCGATGACATTCGGCATGATCTCCGGTGGTGCCACACTGGCCATGATTCAGGCTTTGCTGTTCCTGGTGCTCGGCTATGTGACGCTGGATGGTCTGACGACCGATCCGCTGCTGGTGGTGCAACTACTGCTTATGATGGCGGTCATCGCCATCGCACTCACCTCGCTCGGGTTCATTCTGGCCTGGCAAATGGAGAGCACGCACGGCTTTCATGCGATCATGAGTCTGGTGCTGCTGCCGATGTGGTTGCTTTCTGGGGCGTTCTTCCCCGCTGGTACCGAAGGGACTGGCTGGTTGTCGTGGATCGTCCGCGCCAATCCGCTCACCTATGGTGTGTCCGGGCTGCGTCAGCTACTGGTTCACGGCGGGCAGACGCTCACCAACGGAGGGCAGGGGGCCGATGTGGGGGCTACCGCGGGTAGCTCGCTTGCGGTCTGCTGGGTGGTGACGATTTTGTTCGCGGGGGTCGCCTTCGCCGTGGCGTGCTACTCTTCGCGAAGAAGTACTAAAGGAGACTTGTTGTCATGAGTGCGGGCTTGCGTGTTTGGCTTTCCTTGTTGGTGTTTGTCGCCGTTGGCTATGGAGCGTATCGCTATTTGCCGGTGGGTTCGGAGACGGAGACTGCATCTGCTACGGGCGACGCCGATGCGTCCGGCACAGACAAAGAGAATGAGAGTAAGGTGAAGCCCGGCGAGAAGCCGGTCGATTTGTCGTCGTTCACGATGACGGAGCGGAGCGGAGAGAGCTACAACTTCGAACAACTTAAAGGCAAGATCTGGGTCGCCAACACCTTTTTCGCCTCGTGCCCTCATCAGTGTCGCAAGATGAACGAGTCGGTGGCTGCGTTACAGAATAATCCCGATTTCGCGGATGTTCATTTTGTCAGCGTGTCGGTTGATCCGGCCGCGGATACGCCGAAGGACCTAGCTGAGTACGCGGACACGTTTTCTGCCGACAAAGATCGCTGGCTGTTCATGAACGGAAAAATGAGCGACGTCCGCCGGCTGGGCGATGAGATGGGCGTGGCGACTGGTTATCAGACTCACACGCGAAAGTTGATTGTGTTCGATCAAACGGGGACTTATCGCGGGGCTTTCACATACAATTCCCAGGAGCAGATGTCCGAGTTGAGCAAGCTGTTGCAAGAACTGCTCGCGGCTCAGAAGGACAGCGAGGGCTAGGGCCTGTCGGAGACCTGGCATTTTCGGCCGACGATTTTACGGAGCAGGGCAATATTCAAGTGAAGCTTCAGGTAGAACACTTGCCGACGATCAACGTTTTTCTCAACTCGCTTGCGAGCGTGTTGTTGATAATTGGTTTCGTGCTTATCAAGCAGAAGAAGGAAGAAGCTCACAAGAACACGATGCTCGCCGCGTTCTTCGTGTCGACCGCGTTCCTGGCTTGCTACGCGGCCTATCATTTTCTGGCCGGGCACGTGAAGTTTGGGGGCGGTCCACCCGTTTCGTACATTTACTTCACGATATTGATTTCTCACATTGTGTTGGCGGTTTCTGTCCCGTTCTTGGCCGTTTCGACCATCTATTTCGGCCTCACGCTGCAGCGAGAGAGGCATCGCCGCTGGGCACGATGGACGTTTCCGATCTGGCTTTATGTATCGCTGACCGGGATTGTTATCTACTTCATGTTGTATTGGCTCTACCCGCCCGCGGCGGCCTAACCTAGAATGTTGTTGTCATGGTCAATTTGCTCTCACAGCTGTTGAATATGAGTCGGCGATCGCTAAGGCGATTCGTGCCGATGGTCTGCCTGCTGCTCTGCTTTTGCTTCTTGGCGGCGGCCACGGCATCGGCCTGTCCCGGTTGCAAAGAGGGACTCTCCGCCAATGAGCAGAGAATTGCCGAGGGCTATTTCTGGAGTATTCTCTTTATGCTCAGTATGCCGATGTTGATCGCAGGCACCTTCGGCACCTACGTCTACATTGAGGTACGTCGTGCCCGTCGCGATCGGGAGCAGTTGGCGGCCGCCGAGGCGGCCGGCAGTGAGGCCAACGAGCCGGCTTCCATCTCTAGCTAAGTCCGCGTTGTGGCTTGCTGCTGTTGACGTCGTCTCGCTCTACTCGGTTCGTTCTTGCGGCCTTTTCTTGTCGTCGCCACTGGGGTCGACGAAGTAGTCCATGCCGTACCAGAAGCAGCGGGCGTAGCGAAAGAACCACAGCGGAAAGAGTATTGTGAAGGCGCCAAGTATCGACAAGCGAACGGTGTCCGACCAGGGCGCGAAGATGAACATCGCCAGGTAGCCGATCGTGACCAGTACGGCAGTTAGACCGTAGTTGACGTAGATCGAGCCGAGGTAGAAGCCAGGGGCTCGCTCGAAGGAAGCCTGGCAATTGTCGCACGTCGAGTTCATGCGGAAGTAACCACGGAACATCTTGCCTTGGCCACAGCGGGGACAGCGAAGTCGCGCCGATCGCCAAAGGATGGTTCCCAGTTTTCTGGGTTGCTCGTCGCTCACGTGTTCGGTTGCCCGTTGGTCTTGAGGGGAAGGGGAGTCAGAAGTTCGGGGAGCGGGGCGTGTAGGATACTGCCCCAGCGGCCACGGATGAGTTAAGTTAATTGCGAATCGTGGTGGCGAATTACTGAAGAAGTTAGAACGGCAATCGAAGGTGTGTCGATGAAGGGTTTAGGTAAGTTGCTTCAGTTGGCGGGGCTGACGATTCTGCCACTTTCGATGTTAATGCAATTGACCGATCTGTTGGGGCGGAGGATCGGGTTGGATCAGATGGTGATTATGTTGATCGCAGGTGTCACCGCATTCTATTTGGGGCGGCTTGTCGAAGGCTATGCGGGGGGAGACGACGACAGCTAGGGCACTGGCCATGGACCTGCGCAAGTGGTTGCCGAGCAACGCGTTTCGAGTGTCGATGGTGGTCTATCAGGGGACGTGTTCTGCTGGCGTCTCACCGTTTGCTGGTTCTTGCGATAAAGGGGCTCTGGGTTTCCTCGGGGCTAGGCCGCTCGTATACTACTTTCTAGGAACCGTAACTTAATATTTGATAACTCCTTAGGACAAGTCATCGGGCATGCTATCGGCCGCTGACCGTCGAAACAGAGAGGCATCTACGCTGCCGTCGTGCGGTTGCGTCACAGTACGTCCTCAGGCGGCGTTCTGTAACCGGATTATTTGGCTTGGCACCGTCCTGGTTGTCGCCGCGTTCTGTTTCTCTTCTCAGGCAGAAGCCCAACCGCGATTTCGCTTTGTTCCTCAGCCGAGACTCGATCGTTTTGAACTCTCAAAAGAGATTCAGATCGAGAGCGAGAGTATCGGCGAAGTGCGTCCACACCTCGCTCGGGCGGAAGCTCTTGCGGAGAATGGGAACTGGGACGAGGCCATCAAGGCGCTCCGTCGGATCCTGGCCGACTTTAGTGGCCGTACTATTCAGATCTCACCGCGACGGTACGTCAGCGTTCGTACGCTATGTCACATGCACATCGCCGCGATGCCAAAGGCGGCACTCGAGCTCTATCGGGACCGAGTCGATGCGGCGGCGGAGAAACTTTATCAGGAGGGAGTCGCCCAGCGAGACGCGGCGACGCTTCGGCAGATCGTCGACACGCTTTTCTGTAGCAGCTATGGGGATGATGCCCTCAACGTGCTTGCACAGCTCGCCTTGGAGCAGGGCAATTACGACGAAGCCCGGCGATATTGGGAGCTCATTAGTCCGCTACTGCGAACTCGCTATGGTCAGAGTGCCTGGATTGGACTTTATGGATACAACTTGGACGAAGAATGGGACGAGCTTGGACCGCAATTTCAGAGCCGTTCCGACGCTCCTCACTGGCTTGCTTATCCCGATTCAGATCTGAGTCTGGCTTCGATTCGTGCACGACTGACGCTCGTCTCCATTCTTGAAGGAGCCAGCGAGCGGGCCGAGATGGAACTGGAGATCTTCCGCCGGCTGCACTCCGAAGCCAAAGGACGTTTGGCTGGCCAGAAGGGCCCGTACCAGGCGACGCTCGCCAAGTTGTTGCGGGCCAGCGGGTCGTGGCAGGAGCCAGCATCAGACGACCGAGATATTCCCACGGGGTCGCTCTTGCCGAGTGCCAAGCCAGCGTGGAGCGTGCCACTGCGGCATGCGGCAAGTTCCGGGCAGTTCTATGTGCGACAGGGGAATCGCCTTGATTTTCCGGTACAGGACCGCCAGCTTGCCTTCTATCCACAGGTGGCGGGCGATCTTGTCTTTGTCGGCAACAGCAATGCGTTGTTCGCATTCCGTACAGCGAGTGGACTTCCTGCTTGGCCGACCGGTAACGACCAAAACCCACTCGGCTTTTTTTTCAACTTGGTGAGCCGATCGGACCGGCCTGGTTCCGATGTGACATCGCGTAATCGGGCGATCGATGCACCACGTTACTCGATGACCTCTCACGACGGTCTGTTGTTCGCTCGATTGGGGCCGCGTGCGATTCCTACGGAGTCGACGGGGGCTAGCGCGAAAGATCGCAGCCATATCGTTTGTCTCGATATCACACGAGAAGGCTCCGAGCGATGGAGGATTCCCCGCGAAGATCAGTTCAGTCGCTTCCGGGCTCAGGGGTGGGTCTTTGAAGGACCGCCAGCCGCCGACGATACGAGCGTGTATGTCGGAATGCGACGCGGGATGCCTTGGTCGGAAGCGTACCTGGCTTGTTTCGATATACAGAACGGAAAGATGCGGTGGCGAACTCGAATCTGTGCTGCCGATTCGATCTACGAGGCTGCCCAAAATCTGGTAACCGTGAATGAAGGTGTGATTTATTACAACACGAACCTAGGTGCCGTTGCTGCGGTGAATGCCAGTGACGGAGCCGTTCGTTGGATTTATCGATACGAGAGAGCGGGTGGCGGGAAGCGTTCACAGCCGCCGCCCCATTTCTTTCGGGGGCTCAATCCCTGTATCTACCACGAAGGCCTGGTCATTGCCGGACCGGCCGATTGCGAGTCGATCGTGGCCATTGATGCGGTAACCGGTGATCGAGTGTGGCAGACGGTTCCCCTGGTCTCCAGTCATCTGTTGGGCATTGGGCATGGAAGTCTGATTGCCACTGGTCGCAACGTGTGGTGGTTCAACGTGCGGACTGGAAAGATGGAAGCCGAGTGGACGGGTGACGACAATAAGATTCCACCCCGTGGCTACGGACGAGGCGTGCTCGCCGGCGATGCTATTTTCTGGCCTACGCAAGATAAGATCTTCGCCTTCGATCAACGGCTCGGTGACCGTCGACAGCCGGTCATGCGGCCTGGCATTGAACTGAGTCAGAGTGATGCCGAGTGGCAGATGTCGGGCGGCAACTTATCGGCCAGCCGTGACGGGCTGATCATGGCGACCAAGAATCGCATGATCGCCTTTCCTTGGTCAAAGACGGACGCCGAGGAAGGACAGGCCGAGTGAGCCGGCAGATGCGCGGAAAGTTATTGAACGTAACCGCCGGCTATTGGATTCTATTTTGGATTTAGACGAAACCTACGAGAACTACGGAAGCAACCCAAGTGAATACACTACCTGAGGACGATGTTCGTGCCGTTGGGCGTTTGAACGACGCGTATCGCCAGATTACCGCAGAGCTCGACAAAGTGATCGTCGGGCAACAGCAGGTGATTGAGGAGCTGCTCGTGGCCCTGTTCGCCCGCGGGCATTGCTTGTTAGTTGGCGTGCCTGGCTTGGCGAAGACGTTGATGATTCATTCATTGGCCGATGCCCTGTCGCTCGACTTCAATCGCATTCAGTTCACACCTGATTTGATGCCCTCGGATATCACCGGTACGGAGGTGATTCAGGAAGACAAGTCGACGGGGCACCGGGAGCTGCGATTTCTCAAGGGACCGATCTTCGCCAACGTGGTGCTGGCTGATGAAATCAATCGTACGCCTCCTAAGACGCAAGCCGCCTTGCTGGAAGCGATGCAGGAACACCAAGTCACGGTCGGCGGTGTGCGGCATGTGCTGAGCGAGCCGTTCTTTGTGCTGGCGACGCAGAACCCGATTGAGCAGGAAGGAACCTATCCGCTGCCCGAGGCCCAGCTCGATCGCTTCATGTTCAACATCAAAGTCGATTATCCGACGGAAGATGAAGAGCTCGAGATCGTGATGCGAACCACGGC
>CAYLRE010000200.1:0-9076 GCA_964385715.1 uncultured Planctomycetaceae bacterium | reverse complement strand
CGGGCCGGCCCGGACGATAAGCGCCGGTCCCTCGTGGGTCACGGCCAGGCGTTGGGACGCGGTTTGTCTTTGTCGTAGCCATGCGTTTCGCCGTAGTGAACCACATCGAGCCAGTGGCGGGCCCAACGTTCACCGTAGCGGGGTGAGGCAAGAAGCTCTTCAACCAGCTTCTCGTAGGCCATCGGGTCTTCGTCCGCCACGAACTTCTCGACAGCTTCAGGAGACGGAGGCAAGCCAGTCAGATCAAAGTAGAGGCGGCGAATCAGTGTCGCACGATCGGCCGCAGGAGACGGCTTGAGTCCTTGCTCGCGAAGTTTGCGGAGCACGAACGGATCGACTTCGGTGCGAATCCAGCGAGCGGCCTCGGCGTCGGCCGTGGCAAGTTCTGGCACAGCCGGCTTGTGTAGCGGTTCTAGCGACCACCAAGAGGCGTCACGAACGTTGAAGCCTTCTGGCCACTCGGCGCCGTCTTTGATCCACTTGCGGATGACGGCAATTTCCTTCTCGGAAAGCGGCGGGGCATCCTGCGGCATTTCCGCTTCCCCATCGACCGGTGTGATCAGCTCGATGATCATGCTCGCGTCGGGGTCGCCCGGCTCGACGAGATCTTCTTCACTGTCGCCCAAGGCGGTGAAGCCGTCGAAGTGTTCTAGATTCAGGCCGCCCGCCTTTTCCTTGGGATCGTGGCAGCTGACACACTTCTCAATCAGGATCGGAGCGACATGCTTCTTGAAGTAGTCGGCGGAGGAAGCGTCTTCAGACCCAAAGGAAGCCGCCGGTGAGAGCAGCCAAAGAGCGAACGCAAAGAGCAACCAGAAGCGTGCCATCGTGTATTCCGTCGCGGTGGGGTGGGATGGGGGTCCAATCCTAGACGCCCGGAGTGCTATCAGGTCTAGCGATCTGAAGCCTCCATTCTACCTCAAAACCGCGGCCTAGTTCCAGCAAGCTTTCGGCCAGAACCTAGGCCCAGCACACCGGTTACGTCACGTGCACGTGTCCGTTAGGCACGCCCCGCACACTCTCGATAGGCCGATTAGGGCCGTTCTGAGAGGTTTACGAGACCCACGTCGAGGTAATGCTCGCCCTCGTGATCTTCGCAGAATAGCGCGATTTCATTTGTTTTTTGAGGATTTAGGGCATTTCGGAGCGTTTTTGGGAGCGGAATCAATCGATAACCGGCCGTTGATGTATTCGGCAGCTTCCAGCTTTGACCGTTAATCGAGACGGTCAGCGGGCCGGTGTGGTGGACCAAGAGTTGGACGTCGTCTGGGACATCTCTGAGCAGCTCAAAGGATCGGCGGAGATAAATGTCACCCTCGGTCCACTCGCTGCGAATCTGTTTGCCGTAGTGCTTGCCGTTGCCGAACACGCCGGCCACGACCTTCCAGCGGCGGTCGCTAAAGCCTGGTTGGTTCCAGCCGTCGGCCGGTTTCTTGTCCGACCGTCGCCACGTTTGCGGAGCATGTTCCGAGCCGGGCATCAGGTAATTGACGATCGGCGGTTTCCCGTAAACCGAAAGATTGGCGGCCCGGACTTTGTCCTTGTGCAGCTTGAACAGTTCGCGGTCGTAGGTGAGATGGCCGTTCACTTCGATCTCGACGTCGGTCGTTTGCGTGTAGACCGCACCGGACATTCCGCGGGCGTACATCACCTTGAGGTTCTCCGTCAGTTCGACGTAGGCATCGGTCAGGTCGTCGATGTTGTCGAGGCGACGATAGTCCCATTCCTTTTCATTCTTCCACATGTGCCCTTTCACTCGGCGACCGAGTCCGCCGAACTCGCCCAGCACGACCGAGCGATTCTCTTCTGGCAGTGGCACACTGAGACCCAGGTAGGCGTGCAAGTCATTCACGTCGCCCGTTCCGCGATCGACAAGACCGCTGGCCGAGTCAACCAATCGCGAGGGGTCGAGCTTCTTAGTCAGCGCCGAAATGCGGGCCGTGTCGTATTGGCCCCAACCTTCATTGAAGGGAGCCCACATCAAAATGCAGGGGTGATTGCCGCGGGACTTGATCATGGCGGCCAGTTCCTGTTCAAACTGCGCGGCCGATTCCGGTGAGCGAATCAGATCAGGGTCAGGCACATCGCGAAAGACGTTCAAGAAGCGATCACCGTTCGGCATGTCCTGCCAAACGAGCATGCCCATGCGATCGCAATAGGTGTACCAGCGTTGTGGTTCGATCTTGACGTGTTTGCGAATCAGATTGAAACCGAGTTCCCGCGTGGCCTCAATGTCGTAGCGCATCGCCTCATCGGTAGGCGGGGCATAAATCCCGTCGGGCCAGTAACCTTGGTCCAACAGGCCGTATTGAAAGAGCATCTTGTCGTTGAGGTAGATTCTCAGCTGCCCGGCGGCGTCTTTCTTCATCGAGACTTTTCGCATGCCGAAGTAGCTGGTCACGACGTCGACGTGGCCACGAAAGCGGGGGCGGCCTTTGTCGTCCTTGCCAGGCAGCGGTTCTTTCGCGCCAACCTGAACGAGCAAGTTGTAAAGGAACGGCGACTCGGGCGACCAGAGCTTGGCATCCTTAATGGGGATTTCAATCGGCTCGTTCGGTTTGCCGGTGCCGAGCTTGACCTGTCGGTCACCATCAAGAACGCTGACGTAAGCGCAAAAGCCATCTCCGTTCACTGTCACGGTCACCAGTCCGCGATCGACATCGGGCACGATGTTGAGCGAATCGATGTGCAGCGCCGGGACCGGTTCTAGCCAGACGGTCTGCCAGATGCCACTGTTGGCGGTGTACCAGACGCCTTCCGGATTAAGGGTCTGCTTGCCCCGGCATTGGTAACCGGTGTCCGTGCCGTCCCACACCGACACGACGATCTCTTGCTCGACGTTCCCTTCCTTGAGGGCGTCGGTGATGTCGAACGTGAAGGGATCGTAGCCGCCGCGGTGGCGGCCAACCTCTTTGCCGTTGACCAGCACGGTGGTGTCCCAGTCGACGGCGCCGAAGTGCAGGAGTAGACGTTGCTTATTGGTCCGCCAGTCTTCGGGCACCGTGAACGTGCGGTGGTACCAGAGCCGCTGCGTGTAGCCGAGGCGGCGCATCACGCCGGAGAGCGCCGACTCGATCGGGTAGGGGACGAGGATGTCGCCTTCAAACTCGGCCGGCTGCGAATCTTCTCGCTTGGTGATTGCGTACTTCCAAAGACCGTTGAGGTTTTGCCACTTCTCGCGAACCATCTGCGGACGCGGATATTCGGGCCAGGCGTTTTCAGGCGAGACATCCTTGGCCCAACGCGTCATCAACGGTCCGTCGGCCGGCTTCCAGGTCGACGCTTTCGTGGTGCCGTGCTGCTTGTCATCATCGGCTGATGCAACGTGCGCGGGAGCACTGACGATAGCGAGAAGGGCGAAGAGCAGCAGGCGAGCAGCAAACGAAGGCGACAGAGGGCGCGACATCGGTGGGGAATCCTCACGGAGATGGGCAAGCTAGGTGTGAGGCCCCATTATATCGGCAGCGCCAGGCCTGTGCAGGCGGCGTATTTGAGCGGTGGTTATCGCCGTCGTCGCCAACCGAAGATCGCGAACGCCGCTAGTCCCAGTCCCGCCATGGCGTACGTCGATGGTTCCGGCACGGCGGAAACGGGCGTGACGTCACAGAATGTGGTGCCGATGCGGAGTTCGTCAAAGCTGAAGGCGCCGGGGCCGGAGATGCCAACGCGGGTGACCGTGCCCAGGTCAAAGGATGTGGCAACGGCGTCCGGCACCAACGGCTCTGCGGCTCCTGGCGTTGGGTCGATGTACATGGAATAGGTGTCGGCACCGTCTGCAAAATCCGCTCGAAGAACGAAGAGTCGTGTTTCTCCCACAGCAGCGTGAACGTTCGAGAACACTCTGCTTGACGGCGCGCCAGCCCGGCCGACGGAATACTTGGTGCGATCGCTGCTGCGGCCTAGCGAGAGGTCCCACGTTCCTCGTAACGTAAATGCGAACCATCCATCGTAGGCGCCTTCTCCTAGAACCCCCTCGGGCCGCATCAGGAAACTGAAGTAGGCAGTCGTTCCAGAAACGCCGAGTGGCGTGTCTAGTACCCGTTCGACGTTGCGATTGGCGCCAAATGCCACGGACGTTGCGTGGTTTCCAGTCACGGGAAGCGTGCCGCTACTGTCCGAAAGGGTGCTGGCTCCCACGTCAAACTGGTGGTTGTTCAGCGTTGGAAAGTTCCAGCCAGTAGAGAATCCGAAGCTGCCTCCGCCGCCGTGGTCGCGCAAGTCCGAACCAACCGGCGAGTAGTTGAAGCCGTCGTAGGCGAGCAGGGCGGCGCTGCTGGTGTCTGCCACTCCGGCACAAGCGGTGAGCGTTAGTAGGGTCGCGAACAACCGCGCGCCTCTTTGTCGAACTCGTCGGCGACCAAGAAAGGCGAAACCAAGAAGCCCCATTCCTGCCATCGCGTAGGTTGATGGTTCCGGCACGGCCGAGACCGGCGTGACGTCACAGAACGTGGTGCCGATGCGGAGTTCGTCGAAGCTGAACGCACCCGGGCCGGAGATGCCAACGCGGGACAAGGTGCCAGCGTCAATGGTTGCTACGGCATCCGCGATGGCTGGTTCAGCGTGGCCGGGGACAGGATCGATGAAAAGTGAATACGTGTCAGCTCCCGGCGCAAAATCGGCTCGCAATACTAGGAATCGTGTTTCTCCGGGGACCATTTGCGTGGTGGTTCCGCTCCCGCCACTGCGGACGCCCGCGACGCCATACGTTGTGTTGTAGCTGCCTCGGCCTACGGTAATGTCATCGCGGGTTCCACGTAGCGTGAATGAGAACCAGCCGTTGTAGGCACCTTCGCCAAGAACGCCTTCTGGCTGCATAAGGAAACTAAAATACGTGGTCGTCCCATCGGCCCCCAGCGGTGCAGCCAATGCTCTTTCGGCGTCACGGTTAGCACCAAAGGCAGCGCCGGTGGCATGGTTGCCAGTTGTTGCTAACGTGCCGGTTGGATCGGAAAGTCCACCACCGCCGATGTCGAAGGCATAGGTGTTTAGCTCCGTAGGATCCCAGGGCTCGGCAAACCCGAAGCTGCCGCCACCGCTGTTGCCCGCCACGTCCGATCCGACGGGCGAGTAGTTGAATCCGTCGTAGGCGAGCAGGGCGGCGCTGCTGGTGTCTGCCACTCCGATGCAGGCGGCGAGTGTCAGTATGGCCGCGAACAACCGCGCGCCTCTTTGTCGAACTCGTCGGCGACCAAGAAAGGCGAAACCAAGCAGCCCCAGTCCCGCCATCGCGTAGGTCGACGGTTCCGGGACGGTCGGCACCTCGCCGAAGGCCAGGCCTGTCAGCCCAGCTGGAAGGCCGAAGTTGCCGATGGAATCGTAGTTCTGGGTGCCCAGGTTGAGTTCGACAAGTGCCGCGCCGTAGCCGAGTGTCAGGAAGATTTTCCCCGAGTCCGGAGCAACGGCCAAGTCGCCTACGGAATGATCGAACGGGGGATTGGCGACGGGAGTGATGATCGGGGTGCCAAACGGATCGGCGACTGCCGCTAGGCGTGGTGTTATGTCGTTCGAGTCAAACGTCAGCAGGCGATTTTGGAAGGGATCAAATGCCACGCGGTCGCGATCGCCTATTCCAAGGTTGTCGGAAAGGTTCAGCACGTTGCCCAATAGGTCGACTGCGGCTAGACGTCGCTCGGTGGTCGGGAAAAATCCAAAGGTAATTACGATCTGATCGGTCGAGGCGTCGTATGCGACTCCGTTTACCTTTTCTTGGCCGTCGGGTAGGCCTGTGATCGGAATTACGTTGGCCGTCTGGGCTACGGGGTCGAGCACGACCAGGGCTGGCGGCACACCGTTCGACTGATGTTTGCGAGCGAGGAACATTCCGGTAGGCGCGTGGTAGGCGAGGTTCCTTGGTGAGTCCGCATCGCCGACCGAGAAGTTGGCGACAGGCGTCGTGGCAGCAGTAAGCGTGTCCACTTCGACGAGACTGAATTCTCCGCCGACTGCCTCCGTAATGCCGTACAGGGTTTGGCTAATTGGGGTTGCCTCCCCAAACTCTGCCACGCCGAGGCAGGCAGTCACGAAAAGTAAGGCCACGGCCAGTGTCCGCCCGCCGCGTGTTAGTCGCCGTCGCGCCAAGAATGCGAGACCGAGCAGCCCCAGTCCCGCCATCGCGTAGGCTGAAGGTTCGGGGACCACCCCCTCGTATTCGATAAGGTAGCCGAGTACCGGCGGTCCACTGGGGATGGTTCGGTTGGAAAGATCGTTCCAATGGAAAACGACTCCGTTGTGCGTGCCATACGAAGCGTAGTGTTCGTTGCCGGCGTTGTTCGGCTCCCCGGTCCCCCAAGCGGTGAAGGTCACCGGTTCGCCGGTGATCCAGCGCCAGTCTCCTTCGTGGCCGGCGTCCGTAAAGCCGATCCAAACATGGTTCTCGGGAAAGGCCTCCGTGATGAAGGCCCATTCTTCGGCGCTATTCACCGTGGCGAGATGTCCCGTTGAGCCGAGCAGTATTGAGGCCGCCGCCGCATCTCGAGCATCGGTCCAGCGAATGCCACCCTCCGGCCGGAGGAATTCGTAGTAATGATCGTTGCCACCGTCGGAGGAACTCCACGAGGCGATGTAGGCTTGCGCAGCGGCTGGTGACAACGCAGTAATTAGGGCCGCACCAAACAGGGCGCAGCGCAGCATGAGTATGGAGTGCATGTTTTCTCGATTGGCCGAGTTTGTGTTGATCCCGGCGAGCGCGCGTAGCGCAAGCCACACAGGGCGTGGTCGCAAATACCACGCCAACCGCCGCACTTTGTTGGCGCCATGCCGCAAGTCATTGCAGGCAGAGAGGTAAGGGAGTTAGCCACCTAGAGAGAGCTGTCCGATATCGGACAGTCGGCCGGCGAGTGCCCGAAGTGGAGTAGGGGGCAGCTGTCCGGATCCGGACAGCTCGGGCCTGTTCGCGAGGCGCCGCTAGCCTAGAGAAGAAGGGCGATGACGCTTGGAAAAAAGAATCGCCAGAGCGCGGACCCGCTAGCCGGCCACCTTTGCACGGCCTTGTTGGGCAATCGCGAGATCATCTTTCCAAGTATCGAGCAACGTCAGCTCTTCAGAGGTAACTAGCTCCAAATCGCGCAGCGCTTCGTAGCAAGCGACCATGTTCGGCTGGATATGTTTGGCCCCGAGCTTAAGGTCGATTGCTTCGAGGGCCGCGCGGATTTGGCCAGCCCGTTGGTAGAGGCCCGTTTCCTGGGAGAAGTCCGTGAGCAAGTCGTGTTCGTTTCGTTGCTGCAATACGTCGGCGGCGGTAAACGTCAGACCCAACCGCAGCGTCCAGAGAATCCGCTGGGCGACGTAACCTCGCAGGATGTCCGTCTCGCGGAATGTACAGGTCGAAGGGAGATAAAGCAGCGGAGCGATGTCGTGTCCGATCCAGAGTGTGTTCTGGCTGTTGATCGGGCACCACTGTCGCTCGCCCAGATGCACCGGGGCGGCCTGACGAAAGTAGACGTCTTGCTGGTGCGTTAGTCTGTAGATGGCATCGACGTCGGGATCGCCCTGGGCTAGGCCTTGCTGCACCCGGGCCTCTGTCTCGATGCGTGACTTTTCTAGCTCGGCCGTGTCATCGAGCACGCGTTCCAGTGGCAGCCCTCGCGGCCAGACGTCGCCGCAGCTGAAGTAGCGATAGACATTGTGCCAGCCCTGTGTGTTGGTGACGCGACAGCTGGGCTGGATCGTTCGCGGCCGCCAGAATGACGGTAGCGGAATGTTGTCGTCGTCGATGTCGATGACCGCTTGCCGACCAGACGCCAGCGCAACGAGGTAACCAAGGTTTTTTCTCGCGTAGTGATTCTCTGGCAACTTGGCCGCTAGCGCGAACTCGGACGCGCGTTGCTCCTCGAGGGAAATGAAGCGGCCATGGTTGAGCGGAAACTGGTCGGGCGACTTGCGATCGCCGATCACGATCAGGCTTGCCCCGGTCCTGCCACAACCTTCGTCGAGCCGGCGAATGGCTTCTGTGGGCGGGTTGGTACTGGTGACCACGATTGCGGTGTCATTCCAGTCGAGCACCGCGGCGGATTGGTCCTCGGTTCGGTCTTTAGAAGTGTCTGTGTGCCTCTCGGGCAGCGGAATCGGTCGCCAGGCGGGAGTGACCGTGTTCTTCGGCAACTTCCAGTCGGTCTTATCGCGGGGGTACGGGCGATACTGTTCATTGAAGGTGAGGTGGCGATTCAGCCGCACGATGGCGTGGGGGAATCGCACAAAGGCGCGGCGGTGCATGTCCTCGGACGAACGCCACCAGTTGGTTGCAGTCAGTTCGTCGTCAAGATACGGCAGGAGATCGAAGGCGACCGACTTATGCAGTGCCAGGCAGATGTGATCGCCGATGGAGACACCTTCTAGTTCGTTGCGGCCTCGACGTTTGTCCCAGGGATGCCACAGGGCGGGGCAGGTCGCTACGCCTGGCTGATGCTTTGCGAGGGTCCGCTCGTATTCGCGAAACCACTGGGCCTGGTCTTTTTTACGGTTGCGGAACCAGTCACGAACTTCCACCCAGGCGTGCTTGAGTTGCAAAACAAAGAGGTTCTTGAGTGTCGCCTTGAGTGCGCCGAAGAATCTCAGTGGATTGTCCGCATAGGCGACGGAGATATCGTCGTCGAGGAAGACGAAATAGTCGTAGTCCCCTTTGAGAAGCGCCAGGCGAAACAGCTCGTTGCGGCCCGACATCCAAGTCGACCCGGGTGCGTGGATCTTGTCCGGCCCGGGCACGAAGTCCTGCCCCCAGCAGAGCAGGATTGAATCGCTTCCCTCGGGCAACGGGTAGGGAACCTCGGTACCGTCGGTCTGAATGAGGTAGATGACGTTCATGCAGAGCTTACAGAGGCAGGACGCTGCCAGTTGATGGCACAAAGGACTCGCCCAGAGCATGCGCGGCGTGAAGAACTGTGTGATGTACGTGATCTTGATCGCGACCACCGGCAATGTCGCTCCTGCGGGAGGAGGAGAGCCTACGGTTCCACATCTTTGTACTGCGTTCTTAGTCGCTCGAGTTCCTTTTTCAGGTCGGCCGTGATTGCCGCATACGCCGGGTCGCCGTAGACGCTCTTCAATTCGTTGGGATCTTTTTCTAGATCGAACAGTTCCC
>CAYLRE010000199.1:0-9076 GCA_964385715.1 uncultured Planctomycetaceae bacterium | reverse complement strand
GCCCGCGCTGATTTGGTCCTGCATGTGAAAAGTCGAAAGACGCTTCACATGCTGACATGATGACCGAGTCCGCGCGGGCTTTTTTTGTAGGGTGCCACAAGCGGCTCGGGAGGGCGAGGTCGCGTGCGAGCCGTCGTTAACCCGCGAGTGGACGTGCCACGTCGCATCACCCAGCACTGGCAGAGCCAGTGGCACCCAACTGCTAACCCGAAGCGTGAGCGAGGGACACAACCAAACGATGATGCGGCGTCAGCCGAGTGCAAGGCGGTAGCTGCAGAACAACCGAACAGCCTGCAACCGCGGCTCGGCGGGAGCCTCGCCCTCCCGTTAGACGTTACCACTCCAATAAACAAACGTTGAACATCCGCCGAACAAGCAGCGAACAAGCGTTGAACAACCGCCGAACAAACGATGCACAAATGCCAAACATTTCGAACATTTGCCTGGCGCTGGCCGAGCCAGTGGCACACTAAACAATCCGCCCCCCGCGCAAGAAAAAAGCACGCGACCCACGGTAGTCGCGTGCTTCGAGGATGAATATCCAATGATCGCTATGCGGCCGCAAAAACCTGCGACGCAAATTATGTCGACCGCAACCCTGACAGCCGCAACCTTAACGGCGGGGCGGGTCGTTCTTCAGCTGGGCGATGCCGCCGACGGCGCCGCGAGTGACGACCGAGGCGCGGGTGTTGCGCGAAGGACCGACGGCGGTTCGCGTAATCACTTCGTCCTCGACCATACGGTGCGATCGCACCGGCACCTGTACCGTTCGCGTCTCCGGCACCAGCTGGCGACGGGTCACGGTCTGCGGAATTTCTTCCACGCGAGTTTCCCAACGCGTCCGCGGTACGTGGTGGTAGCCAACGTAAGGCTGGACGAAGGGATTCAGCAGCCCATGCCAACGGGCTTCGAGATGGTACTCGGTGACCGGCGTGTAGACGGTCCGCGTCGTGGGACGCGACTCGGTCACGTATTGTTCGCGGTAGACGGTCTGAGCGCGCTCTTCGACACGCGTTTCCGAGATCGGTCGCTGAACCCGACGACTCACTTCACGATAGGTAACACCATCCTTCTCGAAATAACGCACGTCCTCGGCGAGAGCGGTCGAGGTGAGCGTCGAAAGGGCGGCGACAACCAACAGCATCCTTGCTTTCATGGTTTCTCCTCCAGTTCCTTCGCTACGGGCAGTCCGGTAGCTACTGGCGGTTATCGACCTGAAAAAGCGGCCAACTTGAGGCCCTCGCGTATCTGGCCATGGGGTAGCGACTTACGCAATCGCGAAATGACGCTTGCAGGGCGAAAAGAGAGTGCTAGCACTTGGCCGCGAGGAAGCAGCCGAAAACAAAGCCACAAGATGCGGAATATGCCCCTCTTAGACGGGAGCAAGCAGGCAGCATCGCGGGCCAACAAAAGCCGCGCGAAGAGACGGCGTGGCGTGGAAAGCTGGGGCGGCGCAGCACGACACGAAAGCGGAGCCAGGCCAGCAGCGGCAGCACGACACGGCCGCCGAGCGAACTACTCCGCTTCCTTGCTCCACATGATGACGCCCACCGCGGCGATGGGAACAACGACCACGATTAAGACGACAGTGAGACCGACGAGAGTACCAAACATTGAAACTCACCAGCCCCATGAGGCTGGCCCCAAAACGTTGCGAATAAGAGTTACCGCGGTAGGAAACACGAATCGGTTGCCAAGCACGGATCGACGGCGGTCGATCGCTCCATTCTGCCAGATCGGCTCTGCGCCGTCGACAGACCTCCCAAGGGGCCCGTCGACAGACCTCCCAAGGGGCCCGTCGACAGACCTCCCAAGGGGCCCGTCGGTAGGCCTGCTAAATAAGGCGGCAGCAGCACCGGGATCTGACGCAATTGGGGTCGACTTTCTTGGCCATCCGCGCGGCGGTATGATGGCTCTCGCTGCGGTGAACGCCCCTGGGCAGGCCTCACCACGGATCGTGAGTACGGAGACGAGATCGAACCAAGGGAGAACCAACCATGAGAAATCTAGCACGAGTTATGCTGCTCACCGCCGCGGTGGCCGTGAGCCTGAGCTTCGCCGCTCCTCAACAGGCCGAAGCCCACCGCCGCTGGGCCTACTACGGTCCGCGGGTCGTGTATGCCGCCCCGCCGGTGGTTTATGCCGCCCCGTATGTGGCCTATCGCCCCCGGCCGATTCTGGCACCTCGCCGGGTGCGAGTCGCCCCGGTCTTCGTCCCGGCAGTACCCAGGCGGGTCTACTACTACGGATTCTAGAAATACGAGACGCCATGCCGGCCAGCCCTGCGGGGCTGGTCCGCCGGCGTGCTCAATCACGAACTTATGAAGACGCTCGACCAATTGATCGAAGAGACCGGGCTCACGGTCAAAGAGATCGCCACCAAGGCGAAGCTACCCGAAGAACGGGTCGCGGCCATGCTCGATGGTCGCTGGACCCCCAGCCCCAGCGATCGCGAAAAGATGGCGGCCGCCTTCGGGCTGACCGCGGACGACATCGTCTGGGGACACACCATGGATCCCCGCAACGTCCGCTACCGGCAATTCGGCCTGGAAGACAACATCTAGCTCCCGGTCATCTGGACCTGGTCGATGCGCGGGGCCGGTCGATGGGGGCGAATCTGAACGAGCCCACCAAGGTGGCACGGGCGACGTCGCTGGTGCGCGAGCGACCGTCAACGAAAATTCAACCTTACATCAAGACAGACGGAGAAAGCGACCATGAGCGTGGAAGCGAAACTTGCGGAACTGAACCTTACACTGCCTCCCACGCCCAAGCCGGCTGGGGTCTACAAGCCGATCGTGATCGTCGACAACATCGCCTATCTCTCCGGGCATCTGCCGATCCTGCCCGAAGGGGGCATGATCACCGGACGCGTGGGAGCCGACGTGAATCAAGAGACTGGCTACGACGCCGCCAAGCGATGCGGGCTGGCGATGCTTCGCACACTGCTGGACGAACTTGGCAGCCTGGACCGCGTGAAGCGAGTGGTGAAGGTTCTCGGCATGGTCAACTGCACGCCCGACTTCCACGCCCAACCGGCCGTGATCAATGGCTGCAGCGAGATGCTCGCCGAGGTCTTCGGACCGGAAATCGGCGTAGGGGCGAGAAGCGCGGTCGGCGTGGCCGCCTTGCCGCTGAACGTGACCGTCGAGATCGAAGGTATGTTCGAGATCGAGTAGGGGCCAGTGGATTTGCGGTGGATCGATTCGCGAACCTAGCGGCGGGCTGTAACGGCCTAGCGGCGAGCTGGCAGCAGCGTAATTCGCTCGCCCGGCTTGGTCTCGAGCACCAGCAGCGAACGGCCATCGACGACTTCCGTGGCGTCACCACGGCGAACGACCACCTGGGTGGTTCCCCAGGGATTGCGAATCTTGCACTCGCCACCGAGCTGCGAGGTAATTTCAACGAACGGAACCTGCCCGTCGTCGCTGGAACTTCGCACCAGAAAGCCACCGCGGCAGAGCAGCTCGAACTCGGCATCCCACTCGCGTGGCCAGGCCGGGAAGAGATGAATCACCGGCTCGGCACCGGGCCGTGGCGGGATGCTCTGACAGAGAGCTCGCTGCACGGAATAGCTGACCGTGCCGAGATGCTCGATGCCTTGAGTCTGGGCACCTTCCTCCAACGACATGCGGTTGGCGAGCAGCAGATTCGGATGCGCCCCGGTACGGAACGCCTGACGCGGCAGTACCTCCTTGAGATCCTTGGCCGCTCCCATGTTGGCGGTCACGATGGTCGTCTGGTCCAAAATTCGCTGGAACTTCTCCGGCACGCCGGCATCGCGACGCTTCGTGAAGCTGCGAGACTCGTAGGTCAGCTCGGCCATTCGCGTGAGATTCGAACGCGGCGTCTCCAGCGTCACCAGGTCGAAGTGAATCGCCGGACGAAGGCCGACGCTGCGGGCGTTGAACTTCTTGGCCGGCTTGAGCGCGGGGGTCCACACCACGCCATCGCGAGTCAGCCGCGGATTGACCGCCTGCAGATGCAGGTTGGTCGGCAGCGGGGCAATATTCTCAAGCAGGTCTCGCCAGGGGCCACGCAAATCTTCATCCACGCCGAGAATCTCCGAGGCCTTAATCGCGAGCGGCAACACGCCCATGATCGAGGCGATCTCTTCGTGAGGATCTTGGCCGCCCCAGACGCCCTCGCCATTGTTGACGTTATAGATGTGGTAACGGCCGTCCTCGCCCTTCTTGATATTGGGATAGGTGCGATAGAACTGAGCCACGCCGCGGAGCATCGGATAGGCTCGCTCCCGCAGCCACGCTTCGTCCTGAGTGTATTCGTAGCGAAGCCAGTAATGCCAAGCGATCTGGGCCTGGCTGAAGAAAATGTGAGTGATCCAGGAGTGAGGCATCGCCTGCGGAGCGTGGATGAAATTCCATCGGCTGGCGAAACCGTTCTGCGCCAGGGCGTGATTGCGGAACTTGGCCGAGGTCGCCTCCCACAGCTTTCGCTCCAGCAGCAGATCCTGCAGGTCGGCGGCAATCGGTTCGGACAATTCGGCCAGGCCGTCGAAGTCGACCGTTTCCGGAATGAAGATACCGTCAGATCCCCACTGCTGACGCGCCGCGGTGGCGGCCGAGTCGATCATGCCGGAATACATATCGAACAGCGGATCCATCAGCTCGGTGTGATTCGCCGCCATCGGGGTCCAGTAGAGGGTCTGCGTATTCCACCACCAGAACTTGCTGCCCCAGCGACGAACATCGCCGCCGGTGCTGAACAACATGCCGTTGAACTTGGGCGGAATACGTCCTCGCGAAGTGGACGCCATCACGTAGAGGTAATAGTTGTAACCTTGCTCGACCCGGTCGGCGGTGCCGTCTTCGCTCGACATGCGGACGAACGACTTCGACCAGAAATTGTGCCACCAGGCGAGGTTCTCCTCGCGGACCTTCGCGTAACCACGACGGGCACCTGCGCGGGCATGCGACATGGCAACCGCCGGCACGTCTTCACCTTCATCAAAGCTGGCGGCACTGCCCATCCAAACCGTGTAAGGGCCATCGCCGGGGCCAATGGTCAAACGAGCGGTCGAGGCGTCGACCTTCTCGACGGTCGCCTCGCGGCCTTCAACCACGATCGCCACGGCAGAGCGGCAGTAGTAACCCTTCTGCGTGAAGGTCTGCTGCAGCACGGCGGTCGATTCGTCGAGCTTGAAGGTCGACACAGCGCGGTGCGAGCCAGTCAGCACCCAGTGGGGACGCAGCATCTTCAAGTCAACATGCGTGGCACCGGCGGTCTTGCGGGTATCGGTAACGCGAATCGCCATCGCATCCCGCTCATGCCAGCCGAAGATCTCGGCCTGCGGGGTACCACTGCCGACGGTCACGAGACCATCGTAAACGGAGAGGTGCTGCTCGACGTCGGCCGGCGGAAAGACATCGCCATTGAAGGTGACGGCGACCTTGGCCAAACCGCCGCAGTAATCGACCGAGTAGGCACAATCCTTATTGACTGCGAACACGTCGGGGCGATTGAGCTGAAAATGGAGCGAGCTGCCGCTGGTCCAAACGAGGCTACCCATCCGCCCGTTGCCGACCGGCAAACCGGCTTCGCTTCGCTTAACCTGACCGCGGTAGTGCAGATCGGTCCGCGAGACGAGAGCCCGCATGTCGGGTCGCGATGGCAACTCGGCCAGCGGGTTTGTTGGCGAGGGGCGATTCGTCTCAGCGGCCAGCAGAGCCCGGCCCTGGAAACTGACAGCCGTCAAGCAAAGAGCGGCCAGGGAAAACAGGGCCGCGTAATAACGAGGCGAACGGATAGCGGCGCAGCCGTGGCGCGAGCGGAAATTCTGGAGCATGCGAATCGACACCGAGGGTGGGAAGATGCGTGGTGGGTAGGTGTTAGGAGGGATTGGCGCGAGGCGCCAAGTTGGGCCCATTATAGCGGCAATTGGCCGTCATCGCGAACGCTCAGCCGCGTCTCCGCCTCGCGTCGTAAAGACTCACTTCACAACAGGTTAACAGGCCGCCGATTGCTGGCCATTCTTGGCAGGAATATAATTCAGTCTGCGAAAATCAAACGCGCCGGGCTACGGGCTCCTGCGCATGAGAGAGCGGACAAGAGCCAATCATGAAGCGAAGGCACAAAATCGTGAAGCGAATCGGCGGCGGAGCATTGCCGCTGGTCTTCACCACCGTGGTGATGCTGGTGCTCCTGGTCTTCGCGCTCTCGGGGGTGCGTGGCTGGTTCGGTGCGGCGGAAAGCCGTGATCCGCTGGTCGTTTACTGTGCGGCCGGCGTGACTCCGGCAGTGGAACAGGTGGCTCGCCACTACGAAGCGGAGTTTGGGATCCCGGTTGAAGTTCGCTCCGGTAGCAGCGGGGCACTCGAGTCTCAAATTCGCGCCTCGAAGAATCTTCGCAGCGGTGACCTCTACATTCCCGCGGCAGAAGAACCTTTCGTCGCGCGGAACCGCGTCGGCACCGACGCTTCTCGCGAAAGTGGCACGGAACCTTTCCTGGCGGAAGTCATTCCGCTGGCTCGCTTTCGTTTGGCGCTGGCGGTGACTCCCGATAACCCCAAGAACATCGGTTCCCTCGACGACCTGCTCAAGCCGGGCGTGTCGTTCCTCGTAGCAAATGATCAGGCCGCCGTCGGCAAGAAGACGCAAGAGGTGCTCGCGGCCGCCGGTCGTTGGAAGGCGCTCGCCGCTGCCGCCACGCGTGTGTTGACCGTGACCGAAGCGACCAGCATGATCGAGATTGGTACCAAGGCCGACGCTGGTTTCGTCTGGGACACCAATGCCCGTCAGCGAGGGCTAGAAATCGTTCCCGTCGCGGAACTGACCGCGGCTCCGGCCACCATTTCTGCCGGCGTGATCACGACCTCGACCAATCCGACGGGCGCCTTGCGTTTCGCCCGTTACTTGGCGGCACCAGAAAAGGGCCAACAGGTCTTCGCCGAGCACCACTACGAAACGGTCAACGGTGATTCTTGGGCCAAGACGCCTGAGATTGTGCTCTTCAGCGGGGGCGTTAATCGCGAGGCGGTCAAAGACACGATCGTCGAGTTTGAACGCCGCGAAGGATGCACCGTCGTGCCGACCTTCGACGGTTGCGGTGCCCTCGTTGCGACGATGCGATCCGGCACGAACCCGGACGCGTATTTCGCCTGCGATGTATCTTTCCTGACGCAGGTGCAGGACCGCTTTGATGACGGCGTCGAGCTGACCAATACCGACATGGTGATGCTGGTTCACAAAGGCAACCCCAAGAAGATCGAGAAGCTCGAAGATCTCACGCGCGAAGGTCTCGCCGTTGGCGTGGCCGATGAAAAGCTCTCGGCGCTTGGCCGGCTGACCGCCGATCTGCTGAAGGAACGCGGCATCTACGATGGCGTGGTGAAGAACCGTAAGGCGTCTTCGCCCACCGCCCACTTCCTAGTGATGCAGCTGGTCGAGAGCGACAAGCTCGACGCGGCCATCGTCTACCGAGCGAACTGCTACCACATTCTTGAGCAGCAGCAGGCCGACATTGTCCCGATCGATCACGAACGGGCGAACGCGATTCAGCCCTTCGCCATTCATCGGCAGGCCAAGTACCCTCAACTGACGCAACGACTGCAAGACGCACTGATCACGGCCAAGTCACGTGAACGTTTCCAGAAGCTCGGCTTCCGCTGGCAGCTCGACAAGAAGAAACAGGCGGACCAGTAACAGCCGATGAGCGATTACGACGTAGCTGCCGATTCGCCGATGCCCCACGCGGAAGGACAGAAATTCCGTCCGCACAACGACGTCTTCTTCTTCAGCGGACTGTTTGTGTTGAGCGGGGCCTATGTGTTCCTGGTCTGCGGCATGTTGCTGGCCAACGTCGTCTTTACTTTTGCCGGCGAAGGCCCGGTCGAACCGGTACTCGATCCGCAGTTCGCGGCCGAACATCCGGTCATGTCGGCGATCTTCGACAACGCCCTGTTCGCCGCCCTAGCGAAACCGGAAATTCAGTACTCACTCGCTCTGAGTTTGATCTCTTGTACCATCACCACCATCCTCGCGCTCTGGGTGGCGGTGCCGATCGGCTACCTAATGTCCCGGTTCAGCTTTCGTGGTAAGGCCTTCATCGACGCGGTACTCGATATTCCGATCGTTCTGCCTCCGCTGGTGGTCGGGCTTTGCCTGTTGATCATGTTCCGCTTCGCCCCGTTTAGCTTCTTTAGCCGGTACGTGGTGTTTGAGATTCCCGGCGTGATCCTGGCACAGTTCATGGTCGCCGCTGCCTTTGCGGTTCGTACGATGCGGGCGACCTTCGATCAGATCTCCCCGCGACAGGAACACGTCGCGGTAACGCTCGGTTGCAGTACCGGACAAGCCTTTTGGCGGGTTGCATTACCGCAAGCAGGACGTGGTGTGCTGACCGCTGGCACGCTCGCCTGGGCCCGTTCGCTCGGCGAGTTCGGTCCGATCCTGGTACTGGCCAGCACGACGCGGCTTCGCACCGAAGTGCTACCGACCTCGGTCTTCCTGGAACTTCAGGCGGGCAATCTCAAGGCGGCCCTGGCCGTGTCGCTGATCATGATCGTATTCGCGATGGCGATCCTGGTGCTGGCCCGGCTGATGGGCGTGCGTCAGACGCTGGCTTAGGCATACCGCCAGCTACTTCCCACCGCAGACGGCGCAGTCGGCGCGGCGGCCGATCTTGAGTTTGCGGAAGGTCATGTTCCGCAGGTCGCAGGCGACCATCTGACCGGTCAGTGTTTCGCCGAAACCGGCGATGACCTTAATCGCTTCCATCGCTCCGAGGCAGGCGACCATTCCAGAGACGGCGCCAAAGACGGGGAACTCACGCCGCCAGGACGGTGGCTTCTCAGGGTACAGGCACGCCAAGCAGGGCGATTCGCCGGGCACGATGGTCGTGATGTGGGCCTCGAGATCGTACATGGCGCAGTCGACCAGCGGCTTGTTCTGGGCCACGGCCGCGGCGTTCATGGCGAAGCGTTCCTCGAACAGCGGAGCACAGTCGACGATCAGGTCGGCCTGACTCACCAGCCGTTCGGCATTCTCGGCCGACACATTCTCGGGCACCGCTTCGATCTCGAGCCTTGGATTGAGCTCGAGCAACCGCCGCTTGGCC
>CAYLRE010000198.1:0-9094 GCA_964385715.1 uncultured Planctomycetaceae bacterium | reverse complement strand
GGGTGCCACTGCTGGCCCTGTCTTCAGGTGACAGCCCAGCAGTGCGGTAGTCGAAGAAGCACTGGCAAAGCCAGTGGCACCCAATCAGAAAACAACACATAACCATCGCGTCTGTGGTATCCATTGGAGCTGGAAGGGAGAGTGCCCTCCGGTATTCGAGAGAGAGCCCGCGCTGACTCCGGTCCGTCAAGGATGCGAGTCCGTGCGGGCTTTCTCAATGGACCGTAGAAACATATGAACGGGAGGGCGAGGCACGCGTGCGAGCCGCCGTGGGGGATCGATTCAATTGCAAGGGTGCCACTGCTGGTTTATCCAGCAGTGTGGTAACTCATTTTGGCAGCACCCACTGCTGGGCAAGCCAGCAGTGGCACACGCTTTGCGATTTCCCCAGCACTGGCGGAGCCAGTGGCACCCAAGCATTTATCCCGAAGCGTGAGCGAGACCGAGGTCATTAAGGCAGGACAACAGGTTGGACATGATTGATCCCGTCTTATCCTGTCCATCCTGTCAAAAAAAGGAATCACCAAACGACACTCCATCACACTTACTCGCAAGCTACCAGTGGCACCCGACCACCACCAACCAAACAAACATTGAACAAACGCCGAACATCGGTCGAACAAATGCGGCACAAACGCGGTACAATGGCCGCACATTCTTCAAAATCTTTCGCCCTTTGGGCCGAGACAGCTCACCTACAACCACCCACCACATTTCCCCTAACATGGCTTCCTACAAGATACTTCTGACCGATTACGCCTGGGACGATCTGGCCATCGAAGAGGCGATCCTCTCTGCCGCCGACGCCGAATTCCTACACCCCAAAAGTAGCAGCGAACAAGACCTGATCGCCGTCGCGCCACAGGCCGACGCAATCATGACGAACTGGGCCCAGGTGCCCGCCTCGGTGATCGCCGCGGCCGAAAAATGCCAAATCATCGCCCGGCTCGGCGTGGGGCTCGACAACATCGACATCACCGCGGCGACCGCGCGGGACATCCCCGTTACCAACGTGCCCGACTACTGCCTGATTGAGGTCGCTGAACACACCATCGCCTTGATCATGTCGGTGGCGCGAAAGGTCGCCTACTACCACGAGGCAACGCAACATGGCACCTACGACCTGACCGCAGGCGATCCGCTCCGAAGAATCGAAGGTCAAACGCTCGGTCTCGTCGGCTTCGGTCAGATTGCACGTCGTGTGGCGGCGAAGGCCCAAGGACTTGGCCTCAACATCCTGGCCACCAGTCGCTCCCGACGCGATCCAGTCGAAGGCGTCACCTTCTGCGACCTGGACGAATTGCTACGAGAGAGTGACTACGTCTCGCTCCACTGCCCACTCACGCCGGAAACAAAGCATCTCGTCAGCACAGAACAGCTGGCCCTCATGAAACCGACGGCCAGGCTCATCAACACGGCCCGTGGGGGTGTGGTCGATCACGAAGCACTCGCCGCGGCACTCGCGAGTGGCCAAATCGCCGGGGCAGCCCTCGACGTCCAGACACCGGAACCACCCGATCTCACCGCCGCTCCCTACAGCGACCCGCGGGTGATTGTAACGCCTCACGCTGCCTTCGTCTCGGAAGAAAGCCTGGCCGATCTCCGCACGCGCTCCGCACAGCAAGTAATCGACCGTCTTCAGGGCCGCACGCCGGCGAACATCGTCAATGGAGTGGAACTCGAGTGAAGCGGAACGCGGAACGAACCAAGAGGAGGCGAAATGGGGCCGCAGGAGGCAGGCGAGGGCAGCTCAGCACCACGAGCCATCTGGGCTCCGATGAGGCAGGCCGCAGGCCGGCAAATCGCCTCACATCCGGTAGACGCGGCACAATCGGAAGCGGCCGCTCCATTCGCTTTGACGCAGCCCCTAGGGTGGCCTACATAACTGTAGATAAGTGTTGGGAAATTATAGGGTTAGGGCCCCCACCTTCGGACCAGCCGAAGCGCAGGCACCCGGACCGGTCCCAACATATGCGCGCGGAGTGCGCGCCGCGACGCAGCGGAAACGATAGCGACAGAGAAAGCGCATCGCGAAGGACGCCGGTGGAAGACCACGAAACGGACATCTCGGAACGCGAACCGCTAACGCGGGAAGCATGGCAGCAAGAGCTCGCCGCGCAACGAGCGCGCGCCGAAGAATTCCTCGCTGCGCAGAGCGCCGCGATTGACGAGGTGGAAGCGGCGCTCGCAGCGCAGCTCACCCAGCTCTCGGCGGAGATGGCCTCGGTCGCTCACGCCACGGAAGAGAACGCCCAAGATCGCGACGCCTGGCGCACTAAGATCACCGCCTTAGAAGGTCGCCTCATCGAGGCGGAACGAATCAAGGCCTCGCTCGACGCGCAGCGAACCGCCTGGGCCGAAGCCCGCGGGGAATGGGAAACGACTCAAGAGGCGCACATCGCCCGGCTCACCGAGGCCCAGCGCCACTCCGCGGAGCAGCAGGCCGAGATCGCCGCCGGTCAGGCCGAACTGGCAAGTCAGCGAGCCACGCTAGAAGCGACGCTCGCCGAGGCGAACGCCCGGCGAGAGCACTACGAACAACAGCTTGCCACGCTCGCCGAAGAAAACCGCCAGCGACTCGCCGAGCTCGATCAAGAAAATCAAGCCCGACTGGCGGAGCTTCAGCAAGAACGAAACGAACTGGAAGAGCTCAAGGACGAGACGCGTCGTCAGCGACGGCAGATCGCCAAGGAGTTTCGCCAACAGCGGACGGCTCTGCACCAGCAGCTAGCCGAAGCGCGACAACAGGCGGCCGCGCTCGAAGAGCGGCTCGCCCACGCGCAGGCGGCAACGGCGCAAGACACGGCCGCTTCGTCGGAAGTGGTACAGGAGCCAGCGGCGCCGGCCGCCGATTTGAGCGAAGAGCTGGCCGACTGGCAGCGCAAATACGGCCTGGCGATGGAGGAGATTCGCAAGCTTCGCACCGACATCGAAGAGCTCGAGTCACAACCGACGCAGACCGCAACAACCACCAGTGCTCCGCCCCCCGCAGTTGAAGAAAGCAGCAGCGGCGGCTTCGACTGGGAAGCCGAAAAGCGACGGATGATGGCCGAATACGACGACGTCGACGCTGGCGATTCGGCAGCGCAGAAGGATCGCATCGCGGTCGAAGAAGTGATCCGCAAGACGGATGAGATCGTGGCGGCCAAGGATCGAGAAATCGCCCAGCTGCAACAAGAGCTGACAGAGCTTCGCGAGACAAGCCACGCCGTGGTCAGCAATGCCGACGAACTGGAACAGTTGGTCGACGCCGACGAATTGATCCAGCAAGAACGGGCCAACCTTGAAGCTCTCAAAGAAGAGCTCAACGAGAAACTTCGCCAGGCCGAGGTCGACCTCTCCATGGAGCGAGCCAAGATCGCTCGTGAACGCGCAGAGATGGAAGAGATGGCCGGATCCATGCAATCTCCGCAAGCCGAAGACGAGGCGAACGAAAAGGCGGCCGATTCCGGCGACGGAAAATCACCCCGAGGCCGTTGGCTCTCACGACTCGGCCTGGCCGGAGAGGAAGACGAGAAGTAAATGAATCGACAGGCTGGAAAACTGACCGACTGAAAAATAGGAGGTCTGTCGAGAGTGGGCGACGAAAGAAAGATCGGGCAGAACAATCCAGACCAAAGAGGCATCGCATGCGACAGGAATCGCTCGCTTGGCCAACTATCTTCAATCTTGGCCCGGGGTAAATCCGATGCGTAACAGGAAGACCGCGCGCGACGCGATGCAACAGACGACAGCATCGCTAGCAAGGCTATTGCCGCAGACGGCAAGGCCAGCCTCGGGCGCGGCGGCACCTATTCGCACGCGGAGTGACAACATGGCCACGGCCTTCAAGCGATCGAATCCGAGTCCCCGATACCGTGAACTCATCTCGCAGTATCAGCAACTGCACCTCTACGGGGACGTACGCCGCAACATTCCTCCAGAGAAGCACTACGATGGGCACGCGTTACCTCGACACGCGAAATCGATCAAGGCGTTGGTGCAGCATTTTAAAGCGTTGACGATTCTCGACTACGGTTCGGGAAAAGGCAAGCAATACACACAACCGATTACGCTGGACGACGGTCAGCGGTACGAGTCGATTCCCGAGTATTGGGACGTCGATTCGCTCACTTGCTACGATCCAGGCTACGAGCCCTTTAGCGGATTGCCCGAGGGCACCTTCGACGGCGTAATTAGTACCGACGTCATGGAACACGTCGCGGAAGATGATCTGGAATGGGTCGTCGAGGAGATGTTCTCACTGGCACGCAAATTCCTCTTCGTAAATGCAGCATCGTACGAAGCGTTTGCGCATCTTCCCAACGGCGAGAACGCACACTGCACAGTTCGCCCGGTCCAGTGGTGGCAAGATTTGATGAAGCGCATCGGGGCACGACACCCGGAAGTGCGGTACTTCATGTCGATCGATTTTCGAGACGGCACTCCGCCTCACTACCGAGACAGCAGCCCTCCCCAACTCTTTCAGGGTTAGCGAGAGGCCAACAACTAGCCATTCTAGTCGACGCCTAAGCCGGCTGATCCCACAACGCTAAGAGCGCGTCGACGTCGGTCAGGTCTTCGAGCAATAGATCCGGCTCCGATTCTTGGAGCCGCTCACGGCTATGCCAGCCGGTGACAACCGCGATCGCCTGAGCATCAATAGCGCGAGCCGCCTCGACATCGAGAGGCGTATCGCCGATGACCCACACCTGCGGCTCTGCTTTGGCTGCGTCACCGTTGGTAGTATCGGTCTGAGCCGCGTGATAGTCGGTGGCCGCCACAAGAGCCTCACGCGCTACCTCATTGCGGTCGACCTGATGGTCGCCGTAGCCACCGAAATCGAAGTGGTGATAGAGGTCGTAATGCGACAGCTTCACACGCGCACCCTCGGCGATGTTGCCGGTCAGTAGCCCCACGAGTACATCGTCGCGCTCGCCAAGCCGCTCAAGCAGCTCAACCACGCCGGGCAACACGCGTCCGGGCTTCTCGGCAAGCATGTGCGGTAGCCGCTCAAGATAGGCCGTGCGAAAACGCTGCCAGTTGGCCTCGTTGTTGTCGATGTCGTGCCGCTCAAAGAGCTGACGCATAATGGCCCGGTCAGTGCGCCCGCTGAAGGGCACACCTTCGCAACCATTGGTGATGCCGAATTGCTCGGCGAGAATCACCTCGAACGCGCCCTGGCCAGCGCCACCGCTGTGGATCAAAGTCCCGTCGATATCGAAAAGGCAGATATGCATGCACATCATTGTAACGAAGCGGGGCAAAATACACAGCCATGGGAGCGCCAGCATGCTAGCCAAAACTTAACGAACACCTAGCAGACGTAACCTACGCGGCGCTTGAATGGCGTCTGTCGCGTGAGTAGAGTTGAATACATAAGGAGATGCGAGCGCGGTCCAGGGATTGATGGTGGACCACAACAATTTGTGACTCGATATTGCGCGACCAAACGTGGGGGCGCTAGAGAGGTCAGCTATGAATCAATCCAAGGTAGCTCTAATCGCCGTCGTTCTAACTCTCGTATTTGGTTCCTCAGCCATGGCCGCCGGTGGTGGATACATCACGGGCGACATGTCCAGCACCGTGGTCGCGCGACCATTTGTTTCCGCCGCTCCGGTGGTACAAAGTGCTCCCGTCTGGCAAGGTGCACCCGTCGCTAGTCCCTGTTGCTCGCAGCCAGTGACCACCTTCCGTCCGGTCGTTGTAGCGCAACCGCAACCGGTCGTAGCCTATCGTCCGGTGGTCGTCGCCCCGCGTCGAGTTGTCACCTACTACGCCCCGCCCGTCTACGCGGCACCGCGGTATGTGACGAACTACGCTCCAGTCGCTGCTCCGGCACCCGCGGTCTACGGGCGTCCGGTCGTGGTGCGAACCAAGGTCTACGTGCCTGGTCAGCCGATCCGCAATGCACTGCGTTGGGTCGCCCCGTAAGGCGTCGCCACTGGCTACGGCTGAATAACGAGGGAAGCGTCTTGCTTCTCTTCAACGTGGCCAATCACACAGGCAGCCCTTGCGCCGTCGGCTTGTGCCTGCTTGACCAACGCGTCGGCACGATTTGCCGGCACGCTAATCAACAACCCGCCCGAGGTCTGCGCGTCGAATAGCAACTCGGCCCGCCGAGAATCGACCGCAGAGTCGATCCGCATCGTCGATTCGGCGAAGCTACGATTCGAGGCACTCGCCCGGGTGACATAGCCGGAGGCCGCCAAGTCGAGTGCGCCCGGAATCTCCGGCAGTCGGGCAACTTCAAGCACCACTGCCACGCCGCTAGCCTGGGCCATTTCATTGGCGTGACCGGCGAGTCCAAAGCCGGTGATATCGGTGACCGCGTTCGCCTCACAGGCATGCGCTGCGTCGCGACCGATGACGTTCAGTTGGGCCATAGCGGCCACTGCCGCGTCGAGCGAGGCAGGCGGACAACGTTCTGCCTTGAAGGCCGTGGTGATAAAGCCGGTTCCTAGCGGCTTGGTAAGCACGAGCGCATCGCCCGGCTTCGCTTCTCGGTTGGTCAACAACTTGGCCGGCTCAACAACGCCCGTGACCGACAGGCCGAATTTGATTTCCACGTCGCGAACGGTGTGACCGCCAGCGACCACGGCGCCCGCTTCTTGCACCTTCTCAGCACCACCACGAAGGATCTCGCCCAACAGCTCCAGCGGCAACTTATCGTCGGGAAAGCCAACCACGTTGAGCACCGTCGTCGGATTCCCACCCATCGCGTAGATGTCACTGATGGAATTGGCGGCCGCGATCTGCCCGAACAGATAAGGATCGTCTACTAGCGGCGGAAAGAAGTCGACCGATTGCACGATGAACAGATCATCGCGCAGCCGATAAACGCCTGCGTCGCTAAAGTCCTCGGGACCAACGACCAGGTTCGGATCGTCAAACTTGGGCAAGTCTCGCACAACCTGTGCGATTCCCTCTTGGGGAAGCTTGCCCGCTCAGCCAGCGCAACTGGCGTAGTCGACGAGTCGTTTCTTGCGACCAAAAAGTCCCATTCCAGCGTTGTCCCATTTGTTAGTTGTGGAGAACGACAGCAGCATCTCACTGACATCGATTCGCGAGCGAACCTGACGTCGGCCGCGGCTGCTTCGCCCACATTGTATCGGCATCCTGACGGTCTCGCGACAGACAGATCCCCTCCAGCCGAGCATCCTTCCTTGCACACTGCTTTACCGGACAGACCCTCTGCCTTTTATAACACGGCCCCGCCGCACGAAATCGGCCAACCTAACGCTCCCATTGCCGCAGGCCGTCGACCAACAGCGAAACGTCGTCCCGCTTCTTCTCGAATACGCCAAACATGACGAGCAGGCCAATACCCAAAGCGATTCCAAACGCCCACCAGGGCCAGACTTCATTCAGGGCCGCGGCCGTATGCCACACCAGGCTGACAATCGACAGCAGCAGGAACGAGGTACCGAGATACAGATAGGCTCGAATCCGCAGGGCAATACCGAGCAAAGCACCCGCAACCGACAACCCCATCACGATCATCACCGGCCACAGCGTCTGATCGACACCACGCATCAACATCTCGCCCGTGGAGCTGACGTAAATCACCGCTGCCGCGAAGTACCGGACGGCCGTGAGCTGCTGCTCGCTGAGCCGGTGCCGATTCAGCTGGGCCGCAACCAGCGCCGACACGGCTGGCGGGATCAGCCACAACTGCGGATGCGCGAAGAGTTGCCACGACTGCTCATGGAATAAGGCCCACAGCGTCGCGTTCCCGGCCAGCACCGCGGCGGCCGTGTAAATCGGTTTTCTCCGCACGAAGGCGAGTACTACGTAGAAGAATCCCACAGTGAAGATCGTCGACGAGTACCCGATCTGCACGCCGTCCCCGAGCAGCGAGTAGCCAATCGCCGGCAACAGTGGTAACAGCGCCCCGGTCCGCTCCAACGGTTCCGCCAATACAGGCAAGTTGGCCCGGCGTGCGAACAGGCCAATCAGCCGACCCGCGAAAGCGATCGCCATCACGATCAGTGGCCAATACGGCAATAACAGACCTTGGAACCATTCTGGCTTCGTCAGGCGAATGTGCACGAAGATCAGACCCAACACGATCTCCGCAGCGTAGACGTAGACCATGCGACCCCGCTCACTCAGCCCCAACGGGTCTGTGCCCCGCGACACGGCGATCGAAATCAGCGTAAGCGCCAGGCCGACCAGCACAATCGCCACCTGAGCAATCTCGCCATCGGTGAAGGGCAATGACACATCCCCGTGTAAGACCCAGCCTGCCTCGGCCACGTGAAGCGTTTCCATACCGAGAGACCAACCAAGAGCACCGATCGTCAGCCCGGCCACTACCACTGCGGCATGCCGAAGAGGAACGAACCACACGCTGTCGCGGCGAATTGCACGAACCGCGACTGTGCCGTAGGCGAACGCCACCGCCGCCAAGGCAACCGTGGCACGGATCGCGTGCTGTAACCAAAACAGATCGGCCTCGACGCTGGGCAACTGCGTCCAACCGGCCTGCACCACCGCAAGCGTTGCCACCAGCAGGGTGCCCAGCCGCATCTTTCGACCACGACCTTCGTAGGTCAGCATCGAGAGCGCCGGGACCAATAGTCCCACTGCCAATGGAGCGGCCAGGCGAATCGCCGAAGCCTGCTCGGCATCCAGCACGATCACGAAGGAGAACGCCACGACTAGCGTCGCAAGCACCGTGTTCGCCGGCGCCAGCCACCGCCAGGTGCGATTCACGAGCGCCGGAACCTCTGGCACACGCAGTCGGTAAGCCAGCGTGAATAGCGACGTTCTCCAGTGCCAGAGCGTGCTGGTTAGTAGCACGTAGGCGGCGGTGACGATCATCAGCCGCATGACAAATGCTTCAAGCAACGAGACGCCGCTGAGGCGAGTCGTTTCCGCCAACCACCCAGTTGCCGATTCGCGAATGTAATCGATGCCGAGGAAACAGGTGAGATACCCTAGGATCCAAAGTCCCGCCACGTTGTAGCGAGCGCGCGGAACCCACAACGTTGCCACCAACAGAGCCGCCAGCGTCGCAAGCATTAGCAGACTACCGACGTCGGCGACCGCCATATCGAATCCGCCGGAAAAGATGGCCTCAAGTGGCACCAACAGGAGAATCAAGAAGGCA
>CAYLRE010000197.1:0-9112 GCA_964385715.1 uncultured Planctomycetaceae bacterium | reverse complement strand
TGCCGTCGTAGACACACCCACCGCCGATACCAGTACCTGGAAAAACTCCCAGGGCACAGCGGGAACCTTGGGCTGCACCAAACCGGTATTCGCCAAACACGCCTGCGTCGACGTCGTTACATACCAGGACCGGACACCCGAACGTGTCTTCGAGTCGTTTGCGAATCGGCACATCTTCCCAGCCGAGATTCGGGGCTTCGCAGAGGACACCGCGATCGAGGTCGACCGGGCCGGGGCAACCGATCCCGATGCCGGCCAGGTCCTTGAAGTTGAGATTCGCTTCGTCGAGCGATTTCTTAATCGTTCGTTCGATGCGTTCCAGGCCCGCGTCGGCTCCCTCTTTGCCGTTGGTCCGTTTGCGGTTCTGAGCAACCGTCTTGAACTTGTTGTTGTAAACGATCGACAACATCTTCGTGCCGCCGAGATCGAAGCCAATCCAATGGTCGCCCGATGAATCTGCCATAGTTGTCTGCTCTTGTTGTTATCGTACGTGCCTTGTCGCCAGGGGCGGGGGCACGCGATGATAAGTCGATCCGTCTGCTATTGATGTGCGAATCCGATCCGCACTTTTCCGGCAGAACCTTTCTCCGTGAATTGTTGAATGCTTAAGATACCAGAAAAATTGACCGGTACCATGGTCGCCGGCTTCCAAGGGCGGTCGCCAGTCTTGAAGAGGGGGTGTGTTCAAGGTGTCGACGAAGATTCGCCCGTCGTGGGCTGTAATCGATCGAGCTGTTTGCGCAGCTCCTCTTGGCGCTGGTCGGTCCAACATTCGCGAAAAGTGCCGACCAGGCCAACCAAGCGGGATTCCTGGAGGGCCATCAACCCCCGCACGTATTCCGCCAACGCGTTCTCGACCTGTTCGTTGTCGGCAGCCGCGTCGATCGTCTGAGGCAGTTCTCCCGGCTCAGTTAGCCAGTACTTGTAAGTCGCCCGCGTCATCGCTCGGTCATTGATGTCGCCGAGCTGCTGTTGGATGAGCGTGATTTCGGCGTATACCTGGTTCACCGCATCCGGTTCAAACGCTCCGCCCAATAGTTCCAGCGAGTAGCGAAGACGCTTGGCGCGAATTCGCATGCGATGGAGTGAGCCAGCATCCCACAGCCGGGCGGCGGCAGCATCGAAGAAGACGCTTGAGGCCAGAGAGAGTGAATCTCCCGCGGCCTCGGCGAACGAAGGTTCCTCACCTGGCCCGCGCCAGCGAACACGTTTCGTGATTCCCTTTGCCAGTCGCCTTAGTTTGCGTTGGTCCTTAGATCGCGTGAAGCGAGTCAGCGATTTCTGCGCCAGCTTCCTACGCTGAGAGATCAAGCGGTGTAGTTGCCGGGGCACTTTCTCTTCCGCAGTCGTGGAGCCGAAACAGTGCGAGCCTCGGCTACTCTCCGATACGATGTCGAGATCGCGGATCACGCTGGCCGCGTCCCGCAGCTTGTTCAGCCGTCGGCGAAGTCGCTTCGCGCGTCGCTTGGGAATGAAGTTGGCAAACGCGTCGAGCGCCGCCACCGCACGCCGAGTGGCGACCCGCAGTTGGTGGATATCCTCTGCCGACGCGCGCGACCGCGCGGCCGTTTGCTCAAGCAAAGAGCGGACATGGCACAGCCGACTCTTGATCGCGGCGCGAGCTGCAATCGAAGCCGGCGCGTCGGCATCGTCAACGTCGAGCCACTTGCCAGAGTTGTTCATCGCGGAGTCGTTTCAGGCGGTAGGTAGCGATCGTAGCGTGGTCGCACTCGCGGCCTCCGCCCGCGAGGCAGGGAGGAAAGGCCGCGTGTGATCGCCTACCAGTATAGCCATCCGGGCACGGCAATGAATGTCACGGGGGGAATGACGCAGGGGCTCACTCTGCCTGTCGCACGACCACCAATGTCGCATCGGCGGTCGCGGAGAATTCCAGCCCGTCGGCCCGGATCAGGTCTCCCTCGGCCACCGCAATCCCGTCGGCCTCACCTTTGCCGCGGACGAGATAGGTGAGCTGGTGGCCATCAAAGTTGACGGACTGTCCGGCCGGAAGCAGGGCCACATCGAGCAAGGTACCGCTGGCGAACGTCTCTTGTTGGTCGGTTTCGCCGCCGTAAACGCGCGTTACCGCACCCGGCGTCGGATCGTAAACCTTGTAGTCGGCCGCCTGGCCGCGTTCTTCTGGAAGAACCCAAATCTGGATCATCCGATTCATCGTGGCGTCGGGATTGACCTCGTTGTGAGTGAGGCCCTCGCCTCCCGCTCTTTGCACTTGGACCTGCGGGGCCACGAGCATCTGCCCGTCGGCCAGCGAACCGCCGTGTGCGATTCGCCCTTCGGCCATGATCGAGATCACGTCGACCTCGCGGTGAGGATGCATTCCCGTTTCACCGTGCGGAATGAAGCGGGCATCGGCCAGGTAGACGAAGTTGCCGAGACCATTGGAGGCGGTTGGCTCTTTGTGGTGGTGGAACAGCATGGCATCCATCACCAGGCGATGTTCCTTCAGGCCGGCAAATCCGCCGAGCGGCAGATCGTCGCGGTGGATTACTTGCATTTCGTGCTGATGCGAAGTCGACAAACTCATGGCGTTCTCCTTCGTTTGTTCGTGCTCTTAGTTTGAGTTTCAGTTGGCGATCGAGCCGTCCATGCATTAGACAACTGGATGGGACGACGATTGCTGGTTGGTCGCGGTACCGTTCTCCGTCCCATTCTCGCTATGGCATTTCTGCCGCAGGACGGCGTCGAGCGAGAATCGTCCGGCGCCGGTTAGCCCGATGCCGGCCATCACGACGGCCAAGGTGAGCGGATATTCCATGCCCTTTTCTTGGATCGAAAAAGCGTGTCCATGAACCATCAGGATGGCCACCACCATCGTCGCGATCAGCGGCACGACAGCGATTCGTGTCCCCAGGCCAACCAACAGGGCAATGCCGCCGAAGAACTCGGCCCCGGCCGCTAGGTACGCATTCGCGGTCGGCGCCGGCACGTTCATGCTGCCGAGCCAACCGGCAAAGCCTTCGATACCGGGGCCGCCAAACATACCGAACAGCTTCTGGCCGCCATGGAATATGAACACCACACCGAGCATGATGCGAATGGCCAGGAGCCCCAGGTCGTGCAGGTTTCGGTTGGTTGTCGTGCAGTTCATTTCGTTTCTCCTTGAATAAGTAAGGTGATTTGAAGTTGTTAGTTCGTGAGTCTCTCCCGCTGCCTGGCTTTAGGTTGCGGGCTCAATGGTTGTTGGCTCATGTAAATTGCGAAAGGAAGGCCCGAGACTTACCTCGGGCCATGCGTGCCTGGTTGATGGTATGTCAGTTGGCTTCAGTGGCCTGTTCGCGTGCTCTGGCCAGGAGTCGGATTAGGTCGGCGAGTTCTTTCTTGGTCATGTGACCGAGTGTTTGCTGTTCTGCTTCACGCACCGGCTGGTCGAGTTTCTTCAGCAATTTCTTGCCGGCGGCTGTAATGCGAACGTGAACCACGCGGCGATCCTCGGTGCAGCGTTCACGCGCGACGTATTCCGCCTTTTCCAAGCGGTCGATCAGTCGTGTAATGTCGGGAACGCAGGCTACCATCTGCGAGGCGATTTCCAGTGACGGCAGGCCGCGGCCTTCGTGGCCTCGTAGGATTCGCAGGATGTTGTATTGCGGGCTGGTCAGGCCATGCTCCCGAAAGAAACGTTCGTACTGCACCGCGAACAGGCTCTCGGTTCGCATGATGCTAAGCAGTGCTTCCTGCTGCAGGCTGTCGAAATCGTTTCGCTTGTGTAATTCGCGTTGGAGCGTTGATGCGGCCACGGGAAATTCCTAGGCAGTTGTATTTTCAGAGTGACTGTATGTTCGGTCGAATGGAGAGGACAATCAGCGGTGTCAGCGAACACGGCCGGTCGTTTGGCTACCTTTCTTGTCGGCACACCTGCAAGTCTACGTTAGAACAATAGTTGAGTCAACAAGTATTTGTCGGCGATTGTCGATTTCGCTTTCAGCTGGCCACATTTTACGGGTCTTTAGTGCTGTAAGGTGTTAATGTGAAAGCGGTTGCGGTTCCTGGATCGTCGGTCGTCTCGCCTCTGAGGGGAGTGCTGTGGTAGACTGCGGACCTTCCCAGACCGGAGTGCATTCGGCTCGCTGGGGCGAGCATTGTGGGGCACGCAAGCAATTGCTCCTCCGGCTGAAGGTAGGTTTCTTCCGTTCTAGGGCTCGTTCAGACAGTTCGGGCTCGCCACAACATTCAGGGGTAGATGCGATGACCAACCGTCCGCTTTCGTTCCGCCGCTACATTGGATTTTTTCAGGGTCGGCAATTCTTGGTGGCCCTGGGTGCCATTTCATTGTTAGGCATGGTGGCTGCGTCGCTTGCCTTGGCCGCTCCTAAGAAGGACGACGATAAGGTCGAACTCACGGCCGAGCAAAAGGCCGAGGCCCGTGAGATTCGCAAGGCGTTCGCCGCGGCGGGAAAGAGCCTTGAGAAACAACAGGCGGCCATTGATCGCGCGGTGGAAGCCGGTCCCCATGTTGCCGCTCCTTTGGTGAAATCGATCGAAGGGAAATTCAAGGGCGAGCTGAAGAAGTACAAAAAGTCGCTCGCCAAGGCGGTTGGCAGTCTGGGAGCCAAGCGGCTCGTCACCTCGGTTGATGAGTTGATGGGGGCCAACGAGCGTCTTAAGGAAGGTCGTAACGCGCTGGAGCAACTCTCGGCTATGCATGTCAGTCTTCGCAGCGCTGTTGAGGGCGAAGATGCCGTGAAGAAGGCTGCCGCGGAAAAGGAGAAGGCGGAAGAGGAAGCCAAGAAGGCAAAGGCTGAAGGCAAGAAGTCGGCGTCAAAGAAGCGTAGTCGAAAACGGGGTAAAGCTAAGGAGAAGGTCTATTTCCCCCTCTTCGATCAAGTTCCTATGATGGAGTTCGTCGCTCTCGGCATCGGAGCTCCCGGCATGAGCCAGCGGGAGATCGATTGCGTGCTGTGGACGAACCGCTATCGCGAGAAGCACGGCCTGCGATTGCTGTGGGCGGACGCCAAACTCAGCGATTCAGCCCGCATGCATAGTCGCGACATGGTTGAGCACGACTTTCGTGCCCACGAATCCCCGCTGCCGGGCAAGAAGACGTTTCGCGATCGCGGCAAGATCTACAACACGCGCGCCGATGGGGAGAACATCGCCGAGGCTCCTTATAGCGGAGAGAAGATCGTCGAGTATTGGCTCGACAGTCCCCCGCATAAGGCGAACATCGTGCACCCCAAGTTCCGCCGCATCGGGGTAGGGCTGCACAACGATGTCTGGACGCAGGTCTTCGGTGGCATCGATTCGTTCGAGCGGTAGACGAGATCGGAATAATCTGGCTAATCGCCGTCTGCTTAGTCACCCTCGGCCAATGCCGGATTCACGTAGACAAGCAGTGCGCCGGACTTGTAGGACAGCTCCCGGGCAAACTGCCACGAGGTTTGCTCGTGAAATTCTTTGGCCCTGCTCCAATCCGCTTCAATTACGAAGGACCGTACACCGTACTGCGTCAACACTTTTTCAATCTGAGCCACGGTCGGCGGTACGGGCGAGGTAGGCCGACGCGATCTTCGCACCACCTCGATGGGGCTGCCAAGGAATGGTTCGTCGAGGTGATACGCCAGGAAGATGCCAAGATGGTGGATTCGCTCGTCGGTAGCGAAGGGGCCCGCGAAACCATCTGCTTGTAGTTGTGTGGCGAGTTGGCGATAAACGGCTCCCGGTCGATCAGCGCTGTCTCGCAACTGCCAGCGGCCATGGTCGCGGATACCAGCGGCAAAAGAACCAACGACGAGCAGCGTCACGAGCCAGGTTGTCCAGCGAGGAAGACCAATCTTCGGCGCCTGTATAGCGAAATAGGGAACGACCAAGGCCAGGCAGTAAATGCAGCAAATCGGCCACAGGAATCCACGAATGTAGCGGACCTCGTAGTAGATCGGCAGAAAACCGGAACAGTAGACGAAGACGGTCCCGAGGACACACATCGCCAGAAACCAATCTTCAGAGGACGCGGGCCTCCAGAGAACAAGTGGGACGAAGATCAGGGCGGATAGGCAAATACCGAGTTGGTCGAATTCGCGCAGGTCGCTCAATATCTCTCCAGCATGTCGGAGGATGACCCGGACCTGCTGGATCAAATACTCGCGGCTTTCAAACGGCGACCAGGAAATCTGCGCCTGGCTCATGAGCTCCATCGTCTCGTTGACGATGATCCGTCCCGGCGGAACTTCCCGCATTCCGAGCGTGATCTGCTCGGTGATTTCTTGCGGACCAACGAAGTTGTGAGCGGCCTGCCCAATGGTCGAGAAGGTTGGCTTTTCGTACTTCCAACTGAGTGCGGCAATCCATGGCGCACTGACGATGAGAATCGCGACCATGCCGCGGCCCCAGGCCAGCGTGCTCTGCCCCAAGGTCGGTCTTTCGGAGCCGCTTCGCAGACGTTGCAATGCGACGACGAGCGTAAAGTGAACCACGAAGAACGGCAAGGAATACGACTTGGCCCAATAGCCAAGACCACCAAGTATGCCGCAAAGAAACTGCCGTCGTTTGTTGTGCAGCAGATCTGGCGACATCGCCACGGCGGCGTAGGCCATGAGGATGGTCGACAGCAACAGATCCGGCGTGATTACGTAGACCGCTTCGCGAACCGTCGCAATGGCGATGAGCACCAGCGTTGTGACTTGCAGCCAACCGGGACATTGCGGAAAACGACGCAGAAGCAGATAGCTCGCGGCTACGAAAAGGCCGCCCCAGATCGCCAGCACAATGCGGGCTGCATGCAGTCCGTCGACCCCGAAGTAGAGCAGCGGCGCGATAAGCCAGGAGATAAGCGGGCAGCGGTGCCCGGCGATCGATTCGAAAAACTGTCCCTCAATCAGGTACTGCGCGTTTCGGATGTAGCAGACGGCGTCGGGATTGATTTGATCGCGGGCCAGGTAAGCTTGCCAGGATACGAGAGCTCCATAGACGCCCAAGGGCACGAGCAGCGCGAGAATCGTGCGAATTCGACTGCCGCCCTCGGACGAAGGATTCGCATCGCCCTCGTTTTCGAATTCGTCGCTCATCTCGGAGGCATCCTAGAAAATGGGGCCGCATCTGGATCGCCGTTCATATCACACCAGCCGGCAGGGCTCCAAGAGCTTTTTTTAAAGGGGCAGTCGAGGGCCCAAAACGCCCTAGAATCGCGGGCCGCCACATCGCGGTGCTCCACGTAGGACTTCGGGATTTCTGGTAAAATCGCTTGACAGGGTGCGGGCCCGCCGGGGTAGACTGCACGTTGCTGAGCGGACGGTACGGGCTGAAAAACTTGTCCGTTTCCGTCGTCGGGTGAGAGTCTGTTTTCTGGAGATTCGGCCATGATCGATCTTCTCAGAAACTCGTTGCGACGATCGGCATTTCTTCTAACTTCCGTCGCGTGTCTATCCGCGACGGTCGCGCATGCCGCATTCATTACAGGTGTCGTTGTTTCTGAAGTGGATGACGAGCTCAACAGTGGCAACGACGGCGAGAAGACCATCGATGGCGACGGGCTCAGTGGTTCGCCGCCGGTACCGTTTACGACGACCCATACGAGAAGCTTCAACGAGCATTGGACCACGCAGGATGGTACGGTTGAGGAGGCCTTTATCGAATGGGATTTGGGTGACGTCTATCGACTCGATCTGATTCACATCTGGAACTACAACCTTAACGACTCCAGTGGTACGGACGTGACCAATCGGGGCGTGCAGAGGGTTGATATCTACTACTCCGCCGTGACCTCTGGTGATCCAGGCGACCCGGAGGTGCCAGGCGTTGGCAACGGAGACAACTGGACGCTTCTCTTTGGTGGCGACAGTATCTTCCCAGAAGCACCAGGCGCCGATTCCTACGTCGGCTTCGATTTAGAGACCCAGGTGAATATCGACCTGGTCGTCAACGCGGCCCGCTACGTGCGATTCGAGATCGACACGAACTTCTCCGACGACATTTTTGGCGATCACGTCGGCCTCAGCGAGGTGGCATTTTTTGGCGAGCTGGTTCCGGAGCCATCCGCTTTGGTACTCCTGGTGGCGGGGCTGCCACTGTTGGTGCTGTTGGTCTGGCGGACCAAGACTCGCTGACCAGCCGGTCTCTACCCAGCGGCGAGAGTTCCTCCCTAGTTCTGACTGTTTTTCCCGGTGGAACCAGAAAACTCGTTCTCGCACTCCCCTGCAAGTGTTAAGGGAATGTTAAGATTCGTGCCAGTCGGGGGAATTGTTTTTTTGACGCCGTCAGGTAGAACGAAGATGTTGCTTTCGTCGGCCATCGTGATTCAATCTCGATGGCCGGCACTTGGATGGCTGGCACTTGAAGAGAACTCGAGATCGGAGAACTCGAACCATGGTTCAACTGGACGGCAAAATCCGCGGTTTGTCGAGCACGACGTCGGTGCAGTATGTCGAGCCAAGCGAGTACTGCGAACTGGCGTTGTCGTCGAAGGAGTTGGTTCGGCTCGACCAGCAACACCTTGGGCTTCGCGGTTTGTTGGATAGACACGTCGACACGTGCTATCTGATCAACGAACGCGACCTCATGCGGCCCACGGCAAGCTGAATCTCGTTCCGCCGAATCTCTGCTGCTCCCGAAGTCGGTACGCGCGCTCATTCGCAACTTGAGCGATGCTAGCAGACTTATCTACATGCGGTCGCTCTGTATCCATTTTCTTGCTGATGCGGATTGCTGTCTCTCTTTCATTCGCTGCTGTGCAATTGTGAAGAGTTAGTGAAAGCGAGCCGCTGTTCGTTGACCTCGCAGTGACGGCGGCGATAGAATTCTGACAGGCGTTGCACGCGCGCAGCACGATGCTATATCACGCGTTTGCCTGGCGCGGTAACAGCCGGGGGCAACAATAGGGAAGGGATGCAATTCGGGGAGGGATACGATGGACGGCCGAAATTTCAAACCAGGTGATCGGGTTGTGTTTAGCAAGCCGAAGCATAGCACTCGACCTGGGCCGCGAGCCAAGGAGATCTTCCCTTCGCGTCGGGGCGAGAGCTACAGCTACTTCGTCGACAAGTACTGGTTGGAGCGCGCAACGCCACTGCGCACCAAGGTCAGCCCCCTGGACCTCTATCTCCCCTTTGAGCTGCCTCGCCTGTGGTTCGCCGGGAAAGCCGGCGCCTGGGAGAACTATTTC
>CAYLRE010000196.1:0-9240 GCA_964385715.1 uncultured Planctomycetaceae bacterium | reverse complement strand
TGTGGTTACTTAGATGTTTCAGTTCACCACGTTGGCCACACATGCCTATGTATTCAGCATATGTCAGTTCGGGAATCCCGGGATCAACACTCGTTTGTCAACTCCCCCGGGCTTATCGCAGACTTCCACGCCCTTCAAAGCCTCCTGATACCAAGACATCCCCCATACGCCCTTAGTAGCTTGACCACATAAATCCAAAGCTCTCTCGCAAGACTTCTGCCAAGCTGCCGCTTTCGCGACGACTTCGCTTCTGCATTGCGATACTCCTGCTTTCGCAGGGACAAACTGTGAACTTAAGTTGCTACTGAAGTAACATATCTTGACTTTAGAAAGTGCTTAACTCGCCGACGCTGTCAATTTCACGTTTCCGCCAAACTGACTCGACTTGCCGTTGCACAACTAAAGCGCCAAAGAGATCCCGCAAGCAAGATTTCTCGAGTGAGATTCCACACCTCGATTTCTCGAATGCGTGGGCTCGCACGAGCAATGCTTACGGGCAATTAAGATGCCACATTTGCAATCTTCCAAATTGTCAAAGAACGATCCGCCGCGGCCTGCCAAAGATGGCTTGCCAGAGCGACTGTCGATGTGGACAGGGGCTGCCTCCCAATTGGGAAGCGGCCCTTGGCCACGCGGGGGGTCGTGATCCTGCCGTTACTGGCTAGCCTGCCAGCGACCGCTCGGTCACGAGAAACAACGAATATATCCAGGCTGCCAAATAGTGTCAAAGGGGATATGAGCAACTTCTGAGAAAATTTTCTTCGCCGCCAGCAGGCGGCCTGCTCAGAGCACCTTTTCACTGGCTCAGGCAGCCCTGGCTCAGTGCTTCAGTCCCATCATTCTACGCGCTGCGGAGAATAAAAAAAGGGACGGCGCCAGCAGCACCGTCCCTTAGATGGGTGGAGTTGGGCTAAGAACCCTGTTATCGGCCGTCGACCTCGGCCAACATGACACAACCTGAGCCGGTTTGGGCATGGGCGTGATTGGGGCCCAATTCGCGGGATGCCTCAAGGGCGTCGGTGGCCCGTGCCAGGAGGCTGCGAACGTCGTCGACCGCGGAGAGTTCGGCCATGCCGACGCTCACGGTGAGGTTGGTTTCTTGGCCGCCAATCGGAATCTTGCACTTGGCAATTGCTTCCTGCATGCGGCCCACGATTTGAGCTGCCGCCGACAGGGGCGTGCCTGGCAACATCGTGGCGAATTGCGTTTCGCCAGCACTCGCGATCAGGTCCATCTTGCGGAACGAAGCTCCCAGGAATTCGCCGACCGTCTGGTAAACCTTGGTTCCAGTGGCATTTCCGAACTGCTCTTGGAAGTTCGCGAAATCATCGATTTCGACGAGCAGGACGGTCAATTCGCCGCCGCGGCGATGACTCTCGGCGATGCGACGATCGAGTTCTGCTTGAAAGATCTCACGATTCGGCAGGTTGCTCTGGGCGGCTGCCGGTTCCATGACCTGCTGCGGCTCGGCGACCTGCTGCGGCTCGATGGGGGCCTGTTGGGCTTCCGTCGTCGCCGTTTCTTCAGGAGCTTCCTGCGGTTCTTGATCTTCTTCCGGTGCCGTCAATTCGAGGTTTCCAAAGTGAACGCAGCTGTCTCCATCATGGAAGTGGCCACAGTTCCGTCCGGCGGATTTCGAAGCGTACAGCGCCTCGTCGGCGCGGCGGATGATCGAGGCAGCATCGTCCGCAGGCGTGACTTCAGCGAATCCTTGGCTGACCGTGACCTTCAGCTTTTTGCCTTCGAACGGGACCTCAATCTCTTCGATCGCGGCACGCATCCGTTCGCATCCGGTGATCGCTTCCGAAGCGACGCTGTCCGCCATGATGACGGCAAACTCTTCGCCACCGTAGCGGGTTACGAAGTCCATTTCTCGCGATGTTTCGCTGAGCGACGCAGCTACGCGACGGAGTACTTCGTCGCCAGCCTGGTGGCCGTGCGTGTCGTTGAATTGCTTAAAGTGGTCGATGTCCATCATCAACAGGCAGAAGGGGCGAGCGCGACGCTGCCATTCGGCGACCCGGCGAGCCAGGAAATCGTCGAAACCGCGGCGATTCGTGATCTGGGTCAGCGAGTCGGTGCGAGCATCGGCCGCTGTTTTTTCAATCTCGTGAGCCTGGTTTTCCAGTTTTTGCTCGGCGGAATCGAGCTGCGATTGCAGCTTTTGATTCATCTCCAGGAGCTTCGCCAAGCTGGCGTGCATGGACGCTTCCGTGCCGTCGCCTTCGTTCAACTCACGGTTGATCTCTTGGACTTGATCGCTGTGTTGGCCGACGTCTGCCCGAACGCTTAGCGCCAAAGACTGCAATTTCTCGAGGGCCGAGAGCGCCGTGTCCGCGGCATTTGCAGCGGCTTCTTCAGCGGAATTCTCGCTGAACGGCAGGGTCTCCTTGGACGAGGAGGATCCCGAATGGCGTGCCCAGAGCATGCCTAGAAATAGACCCGCCGCTAGGCCGAGGCCGACGAGGACCCATTCCAAAACGGATGTTCCGACACTTGCGATGAGGATGGTGTGGTCGATCATGTTCGCTGTTAACTCCGATGGTATGCCCCGGCGTTAAGTTCGCCCGAACAACTCAAGCTATTTCTCTGCCTTTTCCGTGTTCGTTGGTTGCAACCGCGAAAGCCCGATGTGAAAGGCAATCGTCGAACCCAGCAGGATTCGCATGGCACTTTCGTCTCAAGCGGGCGCGGGATGCAGCTAGACAAAGCTAGGCCACGGTCGGAGTCTGTCAACGGAAAATCTGCGGGTTCAGCGCAAACCCGGTAGGATGACGGTCTTGCCGGTTGTGCGGAGGCGGTTCCGTGAGAGCGGGGGGCTCGGATTCACGCAGAATTCCGGTGCGCTCGTGGCGGCGATCCGAATGTGACGGATATTACGGTCCGAACGACCATTCCGGCTCAGGATTGGAGTCGGCCAGCTGAGAGAATGCGGTGTTCACCCCGCCGTCAGACTCAACCGGATCCGCCGACCGGAAAGCAGTTCCAGGCCCCGGAAGGAAAGAATTAAAGTAGAGAAAAGAAGTGGAGACGATCGGACTCGAACCGACGACCCTCGCGTTGCAAACGCGATGCTCTCCCAACTGAGCTACGTCCCCGTGCTTCACGCTATTATACCGGCATGTCGCAGTTGGAGCTGGCTGTTTCTGTGGGATCGCCAGCGTCTTGATTATCTGCGGCCGTTACCCACATTCAGGCTGGCAGACTCAGGGCCGGTAGGCCTCGCCAGCAGCATCTGGTGGCAAATTTAGCAGAAAAGTGGGCGTACCTAGATTCGAACTAGGGACCTCATCCTTATCAGGGATGCGCTCTAACCAACTGAGCTATACGCCCATCGGAGAACTCCCGGTTCACAGAGTGCTCCATGTTCGCGGGAGCGAGGAAGTCGCTCCTCACGCGAATTACGTATTCTAGTTTTCACTGCGCTGCTGTCAAAGGGTCGTCGCCATCGATGGTTGAGGCAGGTATTTGGCTTGCGATTTCCCCGCATTTGCCCGCGAACCTAGCTGCCTCAGCGAGGTCCCTGGCCGTCGGGCATGCCTTCTGGCGGCCTCGGCAGGCTCGACGAATTTGCCACTCGAGCCGCCTTTGATGCAATGCTATCAACCGCCTATCGGCAAGCAGGGCGCTGAAACCGGAATGGAAATCGGGCACTCAGCCTGGCACCAAATTCGGCTAGGCGTACATCGCGAAAAATCGCTAAACTTCCGCCCGTTTGAGAATCAATCCGCAACGCCCCACTTAGGGACAACGCCCCTTTCAAGGACGAATCAAAAATGTGGCGAATCAATCGTTTTTCGGCCGGCCTGTTGGCCTTCGGACTTCTGGCAGTTCTCTCGGCCAACGTTGAGGCCAAGGCCCCCAAGATCAAGGATGCGCTCAAGCTGCGGCCTGTGCAGCCGGGCGTGGCCTATGATCGTCCCACTGCGACCGAAGCGAAATCGTGCAAGATTTCGACGGAGAATGTCTCGAAGAGTAACGGTTGGGTGGTGCACGATGGCCAAGGGAAGGTTCTGCGTCGGTTCGCGGACACCAACCAGGATAAGGTTGTCGACCGCTGGTCGTACTACCAGTCGGGAGTCGAGGTCTACCGCGATGTGGACAGCAACTTCGACGGCAAGGTGGACCAGCACCGCTGGTTGAATACTGCCGGTCGTCGTTGGGCCGTCGATAAGAACCATGACGGCAAAATTGACTTCTGGCGGTCGATCTCGGCAGAGGAGGTCACCGCGGAAGTTGTGGCCGCTCTGGCAACCGGCGATTCGCGACGATTTGGGCGACTTCTGCTCTCGGATGCCGAGGCCAAGGCATTGGGGCTCGGGAAAGAGACTCGTGGAAGGCTGATGAAAACCAGCAAGGGCGCCGAGGATCGGTTTCGTGCGTTAGCCAAGAAGACGCGTTCGATTACCTCCAAGACCCGCTGGGTTGACTTCTCGGCCACGCAGCCGGGGGTCGTGCCGGCTGGTGAGAACGGTTCGACCAAGGATGTCGTCGTTTATGAGAACGTGGCGGCGATGGTCGACACGGACGGCAAGCAGGGACTCGTCCAGATCGGTACGATGATTCGCTATGGCGACGCCTGGCGGTTGATCGATGCTCCCCGCATGTCGAGTGGAGACGGAAACAATTTCACCACGGCCAGTTTCTTTTTCACACCGACGCGGAATTCGGTCGTCGGTTCGAGCGGTGGCTCCACGGTCGTCAATGGCCAGGTTCAAAAGCTCTTGGCCGATCTGGAGAAACTAGGTCAGCAGGTCGCCACGGCGACTTCTCCGAAGGCTCAGATCAGTTTGAATCGCAAACGGGCCGAGATCCTGGAGCAGCTCTTCGACAAAGCTCAAACGCCCGCCGAACGTGAGGCTTGGGCTCGCCAGTGGGCCGATATGCTTAGCACCGCGGCCCAGTCGGGTGGACTGCCCGATGGGGTCGATCGTTTGAATGCCCTGTCCAAGAAGTTGGCCAAGAAGCCGTCGCAGAAGCCACTGGCCGCGTACGCCCGTTATCGAGCATTGATGGCCGGGTACAGTAGTTCGATGCAGTCTCCGAAGGCTGACTTCGCCAAGATTCAGGAGCAATGGCTCAAAGATTTGGGCGTGTTCGTTAAAGAATTTCCCAGCAGTCCCGATACGCCAGAAGCGATGCTGCAGTTGGCGATCGCAGAGGAATTCGCAGGCGAGGAAGAGAAGGCCAAGAAGTGGTATTCCCGTATCGTCACGGAGTTCTCGTCGGCCACCGTGGCCAAGAAGGCCAAGGGAGCGATTCGCCGCCTCGACTCGGTCGGCAAGGTGATCTCGATTCGGGGCAAGGCCCTCGACGGCCGTGACGTGAGCCTGAAGAATTTCCGCAAGCGGTACGTGGTCATTCAGTACTGGGCAACCTGGTGCGAACCCTGCAAGGCGGACATGGAAGAACTGACCGAGCTGGTCGGCAAATACGGCAAGAAGGGCTTTTCGGTCTTGGGTGTGAATCTCGACGGCGAGCGTGGCGATGCCGTTGCCTTCGTCAAAGAGAATCGACATCCCTGGGTCGACCTTTATGAAGCCGGTGGTTTGGAAAGCCGGCTCGCCAATGAGCTCGGGGTGCTAACGCTGCCGACCATGATCCTCGTGGATCCCAGTGGTAAGGTCATCAACCGCAGTATTCATGTCGGGGAGCTAGAGTCGGAGCTTAAGAAGCGGCTGAAGTAATAGTCGCCTCGCTGTAAATTCCCCAGCAATCGGCACGTTGCGCTTGAAGTTGTGGTTGTGTGGAATGTGTCGGTTGCGAGTGCGCCGCCGGGCGAACGCTTTGGTTTCTGCGCTCACGCATAGCGATTTGCTGCACAATTTGTGCGGTTTATCGAGTTCTCGCGGAAATCCGCATCCTATACTTGCTGGTGTGTAGAGGCCGTGAAGACGCCTCGGGTATTGGATTTGGCGGACCAAGCCGGAGAGGGAAATCGACGTGCGTGGAGTTGCGAAAATACGATCTTGGATGAAGCCGTGGCAGAGCCGGCGTTCGGTGGTCAGTCGCAGTGGGTTTTCGCTGCTCGAGCTGCTCAGCGTGATCACGATCTTGGGGATCATTGCCGTGGTGATCATTCCGCGCATTCTCTATTCCAAGGTAGCCGCTCAGGAGCACGCCTGCTTCCAGAATAAGGCCGAGATCCACAACGCCATCGAGCGTTACAACCTCGATAACGGATCGCTACCGGCCAATCTAGCTGCGATCAACAACAGCACCTGGTTCCCCAACGGCATTCCCAATTGCCCGGTTAGCAATTCGGCGTACACCTTGAATTCCAGCAAGACGCGCGTCGACGGGCATACCGCTGGCAGTCATTAGGCTGCGTCGCCAATGGGCAGGGCTGCTGCTGACCGGGGCGATGCGATTTAGCGCGGCATCTCACCATCAATCGATAGCTAGTCGATCGATGACTACTCAATAATGGCCGCGCGTGAAGGTCTTGCGCGCCACGTGGTGTTCGCATCTTCCAGCATTCACGTTGGCTCTGATGTGCGATTTCTGCGAGCGGATTTACGGGCAGCAGCCTTTTAGGGCTCTTTTTTGGGGGCTGTTTGGCGTTCAGAATTGCCAGACTGGCACAACCCGAGATCAGGAATCGGTATCTTTTATCATTTTTCCACAAGGCGGCGCAAAACCATTGCTAGCCCTACGCGAGTTCTGCTAAACAGGGAAATGTCGGCTGAGTGCTGAGTTGAAGGTAAAGCATTTCGCTGGCGAATAGTCATTCACGAGTCGACATCCGTTGAACGTAAAGTGACACCACATACCTCGTAACAGAAGCTTGCTTCTGAAAGAGAAGGAGGGCAGTCATGCAAGATCCGCCGTGCCAGCCGAGTAGGGGAGTCGGGTGTGGACAGGCTCTCCGGCAAGTGCAAGCGAATGCGTCCACCTAGACACTTGTCTCTTCTCACATAGGGTTCAAATAAGATACGAAGCCCGTCTCGCCAATTGCGGCGTGACGGGCTTTCTTTTTTGCGCTGGCTGCGGAGGGCTTGTCGATTAGACGGAGGCCCGGTTTAAAGCTTCGTTGTTGCCCTCGTGGCGCTGGCTTGACGACCGCTACTAATGCAACAAGCCCCCGGCACGTTACCGAGGGCTTGTTGCATTAGGCGTAGCCATCTCATTGTCGGCTCGCCACCGGTCGCTTCGAACACCATCGCTGGGCGAGGCACTCTTACGACGTTTTCCAGGTAAGGCTCATTAGCGATCCCTTGCGTTGAAATCCTGATATGAGTTCATCTGGTTCTTAGGAAGCCGCCCCCGCTCGGCAGAGAGCAGAGGAGGGCGGCTTGGTTATTACTTGTTTACTTGCGGCGACGTCGCCATCCGATGAATCCGAGGCCGAAGAAAGCCATCGCGGCCATCGCATAGGTTGACGGCTCGGGCACGACGTCCAGGGCATCCAGGTTGTCGTTTACTCCCAAGCCTAGGGCCGAGGCTGCGATGAGCACTTCAATGCCACTGGAAGTGACAGTGAGGACATCACCCGGACCGATGATATCGCCGCCGAACGCATCGGGGGTGCCGATACGTGACGAAGTCGGGTCGAGTGAGAAGAAGATCATGTCGGCGCTGGAATCGGTCCAGTCAAACAAACCCGTGGGGGCCTGGAAACCGGGCGTTCCATTTTCCGCCAAGATCAAGGCGTCGATGTTGTCGTTGTCACTCAGACCGAGATCAGTATCCGTGGCGTAGATGGACGAACTAACGCCGTCAAAGACAAAGATGTCCGCTCCGCCGCCAATCGCGTCGGTCGAGAAAAAGAGCGGGCTCAACGCCAGGGCGCCAGGATGACCTGCGAAGGTCACATCGAGGGCATCCAGGTTGTCCTCGGAGCCGGGAGATTCCGACAAGCCGAGGCCGGGAAGGCCGTGACTGCCGTCCGCGTCGTAGAGCAGTTCGTTTCCGCCAGGGGTGTGAACGGTAACCGCTCCCGCACCGCTGATTTTGAGGAGCGAAACGTAAACGTCGCCAGCGGCACCGTCGCCGCCAGCCTCAGCGACGACATCGCCACTGGCACCGGTCGCGGCACGATCAACAGAAAACAGGAAGCCGTTCTGCTGATCCGGCAGGATACCGTGCGTGACGTCTCCGCCTCGCTTTTCGAGGTCCATTCCGCGTGACATCGCGTCGATCTGACAACCTGGACAGAACAACGCATCGGGAAGAGCCAGCAAGGGTGCGGCGGGCACTCCAACCCAAGGCGGATTGACCGGATCTGCCGACAGCGGTCCGGGGGTGAGGACATCACCCGGAGTAAAGCCACCGACCCCGACGTCGGTTGAAAAAATGGTTGGCTCCGGCCCGATCGTCGCGGCCGTGGCGGCCGACGCCGTCGTGAGCAGGAGCGCTGTGGCAACGCACATGGCGTTGCATAAACTGCGGCGCATTAGCAATTCCTCCTTCTTGTCTCAAGAAACTTGTTGCAAAATCTAGTTGGTATACGAAAAAAGCCGTCGCAACACTCTCTCTCGCCTAGCGAACGGTTACCCGACGCGGCGCAAGAGTGCTCCGACAGCTCTTTTGAGGTTTCCTCGAATTGTGGTACGGCGCACGAGCGCTCTCCTTCTTGGGCAGGACACGTTGTCTGAATAACCCGTAAAATGCCCGAATACGACCCAATTGTCAACTAGTTTTCAAATAAAATGCAAGAAAAAGTCCTGTTGCCATTACCGTTGCCGTAAAGCCTTTGGCAGGAGGCCTTTGTGTTTAAGGGAGGGGGTTCCCGAGGACTTTGCCGATTGTCGATTAGGCCCTCTGAAGTGGTCATCCGTGGTCAATTTCCCTGTTGGATGTCAAAGAAACAGGGCTCACCTCGAACGGTCGTCCAGTCGCGGGCTGCTCAAGGGCAATCCGCCAAAGTGCTCTAGCTGGAAGCCGGCGTCCAGCTTGCAGACGGATCAACTTTGCAGGTCCGTTGGTCCGGCATTGCTACATCCGCGATGCCGCCCGCGGACGGGTTGTCTTTTCTGCGATGGCCAACTCGAACTTACTTTCAAAAAGAGATTTCTGACGATGCTTTGGCCCGTTGAACCCGATACGATAGGGAGTAGCGGCGCGACGGACCGGCATGTCATTCGCCCGGCCCGTATCGTTCCATCGTTTTCCACCTCTCCCCTGGGCGCAGCTCACGCCAGCAACATTCAAACTCTCACGGCAGCACGCGGATGAAACTACGGGTTGGTCTGGTCGGACTAGGTAACGCCTGCGACAAACGACATGCGCCGGCGTTGC
>CAYLRE010000195.1:0-9247 GCA_964385715.1 uncultured Planctomycetaceae bacterium | reverse complement strand
GTCTTGCTTGCAACGTCCTCATCCAAGGAAGCGTCATGTGGGAGCTCCACCCGAGAGACAACTCCCTTGACTGCGAACGCCAGCAGGCCGAACAGCAGGCTGCCAGCGACGACCGCCGCGACAAGCAGCGTCATGAAGTTCTCGTTCATGAGCACGAACATCGGCGGAATGGTGGACTTCGGAACTCGCCGCTCCACGGGGCCCCGTTCTTCTGGCGACTCCACCTCTTGCTGATCCCGCACGTCTTCTCGCCACGCTTCCCACTCGGCACGCTTTTGGGGATCGGCCAGCTGGCTTTGAATCTTGGCCCGATAGTGAAACATCCCCAGCACAATGCAGGTCATCACGGCCGCGTATGCCGCCAACCAAATAAGATTAATGCCGCTGATCCGCCACGTGCGTTTTGGCGTCTTCTTGGTCATGGTTGGCTTGGCTAGGTCTGAATGTTTGCTGCCGTGGCGCGACGCGGCTATGAGACGCAGTTACGAGAGTAGCTTGCGGATTTGCGGAAGGATGAGCGCCGTGGCACGCGCTCGGTGACTAAGGACTCGCTTTACCGAAGGGCCGAGTTCGCCGAATGTGCGATGGTACTCGACGATCTCGAACAGTGGATCGTAGCCGAAGCCACCCCTGCCGGCACGTTCGAACCGAATCCGCCCATGGCAGAACCCTTCGCTGCGGGCGCGAATCTGTCCGCTCGGATCGGCCAGCGTCATGTAGCAAGTGTAGTAGGCCGTGCGACGTTCTGGAGGGAGGTCGCCGAGCTTCTCCAACAGCAGGTCGTTGTTTGCTTCGTCGTCGGCATTCTCGCCGGAGAATCTCGCGGAGTAGATACCCGGCGCACCGTCGAGAGCGTCGACCGAAATTCCACTGTCCTCGCCAATAACCCACTGCGACAGATGACGGGCTTGCTCGATCGCCTTCTTTTCCGAGTTGGCGGCAAACGTATCGCCATCCTCGACCACTTCGATGTTGTTCTCGAACTCCGCGAGCGTGCGTACTTCCACGCCTAGCGGGGCAAGCTGGTCAGCCAGCTCGAGCCCCTTCTTGCGATTGTGGGTGCCGAGAACCAAAGAAGTGAGAGATGCCATGACTAGACTTCGCGGGACGAAACTACGCAGACTGCGACAGCCGAGACAACGAAGTCTCGGAGAACGATCCGGTAGTCTAGACCAGAGTAGCCTGATGGGCCAGGGAGTGACTATGACGTGATTCTGTTGCGCGGTGACTCTGTCGCGCGGTCGTCACATAGCATTAGCGAAATAGATTCGGAAGGCCAGCGTAGTCGCGGGCGATTGACCGACGAGGAACGTCGATCACGGTCGGCTGCAGATCGAACGGAGTTCCGTCGAACGTGCGGTACCTCATGTTGCGTGAGAGTCCGGTGTATCCATCTTCTGCGATTTCCGCGTCGTACACCTGATTTCGCCACTGCGCACGACCGCGACCTTGTACAAAGCCGGCATGCTGCACCGGCGCGGCTCCCGGGCGGAGCGGCGAAAAGTCGTTGATCACAGCCTGCACGCTGGGGTTGTAGCGAATCGTGCCGTCGGCCATCCGTTGGGCGCCCAGTGAATTGAAGCTACCAACGGTGACGACGCTTTGATCTCGGTCGTGAAAGACATACGCTTCCACGCCGACGTCGCGAAGCTTATTTGCTAGTCGATCGGCGCTCTTGGCCGCCTGGTCGAGCCGATCGGAAGCCATGTTGCCTTTGAGGAATTTCTTCGTCTGTTGCGATTTCGTCAGTTTGCCGCCACTGAAAGTAGCCACGCGAACGGTGTAGGCCTTGTCGCATGTCAGCAAACTGTAAGGACGGTCCTCATTCAGCTGCTCGACGAACTTGTCGACTCCCTTGGGGCGAAAGTAGCTCTTGGGCAGTTGCGGGTTGGGGATCACAAAGGCCATTCGCATGGGGCCTTTCTTTTCCGCGTCGTTTCGATTCCAGACACGATTGTGTAAACGGCGAATCGCCGCGAATGACTGGCTGGTTTCCTGTTCGCCCTTAGGATCAAGTGCGCGAGGACGCATCGTCTTGATTCGCTTGAGCGCCTTGGCCGCTTTGGGGTCGTCGATGGTGGTGAAATCTCCGATCAACACCGCGACTTCGTCGAACCGTTCCCCGTTCTGATGACGCATGCGAACGGGGTTGCCGTACTTGTCGACTCCGCGCCCCACGAAACTCTGGGAGTAGTCGTAAGACTTGCGGTGGGTGTAGGCGTTGAGTTTGAATTCCTTGCGCAATTCGTAGACAAGATCGCGGGCGTCTCGTTCTGCATTGTCGCCACGGAACGTCGTCGCCAGGATCAGCCAGGGACCATGTTCTTCGCCGAGTGGATACGACTCGCCTTGTTTGGCTTCGATGCGTTTGAACGTCACGAAGTTCGACCAGGGCGGGGCGGCTTCGGCTTGGGGAGTGGCATCGCCGATGCCGAGAAGGAATACAAACGCGAGCACGAGGGACAGCAGCGTGAACGCGGGCTGGCGACGGTCCATGAGGCGACGGGGCATGGAATGACTCCTCGACGCGGTCGTGCTCCATTGGTGAAGCGCAGACAGCGATTAGGTGAATTGTTCTTTGAGAGAAATAGCAACCACGAACGTGGCGACTGGTCGATCGAGGGCGGGAAACTAGCAAACCGACCGTGGTGCCGCTAGATCAGCCGCCTGCGGGTCGTAGCAACGCTAGCAACCGGCGAGAGAGGTCGTCCGGCGGGCCATGATGCGGTCTTCTTCGACGCGATCAGCTATGACGTCGACGAATTGGCCGATGATCTCGCCGCCGGCTACGCCGTTTTGGATCGTCGGTAGGCTACCGGGAGCAATATCGCCGGCCAATTCGACCGTCGCGTATCGGCAGGATGTCCCCATGAACTGCCCAGCAATCCCGTCAACTGGCCGCTCTACCAGAACACGCAGCGCTCGTCCTTGCAGCTGCTCAAAGTAATCCGCTCGCAGCTGGCGTTCGAGGTTGGAAAGATCTTGGACCCGCCGCTGTTTGACCTCAGGCGGAATCTGATCGGTCATCTCGGCGGCTGGCGTGCCGCGGCGGGCACTGAACGGAAAGACGTGAATTTTGGAGAACCCGACCTGCCGAGAGACCTCGCAGGTGGCCTCGAAGTCGGCGTCACTCTCTCCAGGAAAGCCAACGATAATGTCGGTCGTGATGGCGGGCTGGTCGAGGGCGTCTTTGAGTAACCCACAACGGTCGATAAAGCGCTGAGCTCCCCATCGCCTTCGCATCCGACGCAGAACCGCATCGCTTCCACTCTGCATCGAGATATGCAGGTGAGGGCAGATACGCTCGCCACCGCGCCGCATCACGGCAATTAGCTCGCGAGTGACTTCGGTCGCTTCAATGCTGGAGAGTCGCACGCGGAAGTCGCCTGGCAGTTCGACGATCTGTTCCAAGAGGTGCGAGAGCCGCGTCCATTCTTCCTTGGGACGGCCCCGGTTCCATTCGATGCCGTAGTGACCCAAGTGGATTCCGGTCAGTACGATTTCGCGATAGCCGTGGTCGGTAAGGCGGCGAACTTCATCGAGGATGTGTTCGGCCGGTCGACTGGCCAGATGCGGACGGACCTGTGGGATGATGCAGAAGCTGCACTTGAGCATGCAACCGTCTTGAACTTTTACGTAGGCCCGATGCCGGGAACCGAAGCTGGAGATGCCGGTCGGAACATCGGCCACACCGAATCGCCCCAACAGGTCGGGCAGTTCGCGTTTGTCGGTGACGACTTCCGCGACGTTCGGCAGTTCGGCAATGTCTTCAGGGGCTCGCGTGGCGTAGCAGCCCATCACCACAATCTTGGCGTCAGGGTTGCGACGCGCAAGACGGCGGATCTGTTGCCGGCTCTTAGAATCGCCTTCGGACGTGACGGTGCACGTGTTGACGATACAAAGGTCCGCCGCTTCCCCATCGTCGGCGTCGGCGTAGCCAGCGCCAATCAGTCCTTCACGCACGAATTGCGTTTCGTACTGATTGACTTTGCAGCCGAGCGTAACGGTTCGCAGTTTAGGGGTCGACATGTCCGTGCTCGGTTGCCTGCTTGCCTAGATCGCTTAGTCGTGGGCCGGTTCGATCGAAGCGCTCATCGCTCCCACGCACTCGGCCACCTCTTTGTCGCTACCGAAAGCGTGAATCTGATCCCGCTTCAGTTCGGCGTGCTCCATGGTCGTGGTGAGAACGATCGCTCGGCCCGTCGTGTGGATTTCATCAGCGATCTGGACGCCTTTGGCGTCTTGGTGCCCGAACAGCTGCTTGAGCATGGTCACGACGTAGCTCGGCGTGTGTTCGTCATCGTCCCAGAGGACGACATGATAGGGAGGCTGCCTGCGGGTGCGCTGCTCGGTGTCGGCTTCTTTCTCAGGGACTATGACCGCGGTGTCCGTGTATTCATCCATGCGACTTCGTCTCCAAGTCCGTTCGGACCAAATCCATTCGGGTAATGAGGCATCCGATTGCCGCCGGGCGGGAATGGCCACTCCGGCAGCCTGGCATTATATTGGATCCCTGCTCTGAGGCGAAAGAGACGCTCCCCAAGTTCGAGAAAATAGGAATGGACACGCAAAAGATGGCTGAGAATCTGGCAGAGATTGACGATTACCTAGAATCGAACAAAGACGCCTTCGAGGCTGATTTGTGCGAGCTGTTGCGGATTCCCAGCGTCAGCGCCGATAGCAATTTCGCCGGTGACGTCCGTCGGGCGGCAGATTGGGTCGTTTCCCAGTTCGAATCGCTCGGCTTTTCCACCGAGCTGATCGAGACCAAAGGACACCCGATCGTTTACGCCGAATCACCTCGCGTCGAGGGAGCCCCGACCGCGCTCGTTTATGGTCATTATGACGTGCAGCCGCCCGATCCGCTGGACGAGTGGATCTCTCCTCCGTTTGAACCAACGGTCCGCGACGGCAATCTTTATGCTCGCGGTGCCACGGATGATAAGGGGCAGATGCTCACCCACATCAAGAGTGCCGAGGCTTGGATTAAGACTGTCGGTTCTCTTCCGGTGAACGTGAAATATGTGATCGAAGGCGAAGAAGAGGTCGGCAGCGAGTGCTTGGAAAAGTTCCTTGAGACCGATGCCGATCGTCTGGCATGCGACTGCGTAGTGATCAGCGATACCTGTCAGTTCGGACCTGGCCAACCGGCTATCACCTATGGTCTGCGTGGCATCGCCTACTATGAGTTGCGGCTGAGCGGCCCATCGCAGGATCTCCACTCGGGTTCGTTTGGCGGTGCGATCACAAATCCGGCCAACGTTCTCTCGCGAATCCTGGCCGACATCATCGACGAAGACGGCCGCATCCAGATCCCCGGCTTCTATGACACGGTCACCCCGCTGACCACGCGCGAACGCGAAGGCTATCAAGCGATGTCGTTCGACGAAGAGAGTTTCTTCGCCCAAGTCGGTGTCGAGGGAGCGACCGGGGAGTCGGGATTCTCGACGTTAGAACGCAAATGGGCCCGACCGACCTACGACATCAACGGCATTTGGAGCGGCTACCAGGGCGAGGGAGCGAAGACCGTGCTTCCGGCCCGAGCAGGCGCGAAGTTCAGCTTCCGCCTGGTGCCCGATCAGACGCCTGAGCAAATTACAGCGGCCCTGCAGACGTTCATCGAAGAGCGACTGCCGCCCGGCATCAAGATGGAACTGCAAGACTTCCACGGCGCGCCAGGCGTGATGGTCTCTCTCGACAGTCCGTATGTCGAAGCCGCGGCGTCCGCGATCGAACATGGTTTTGGGCGTGCCCCGCTTTATATTCGCGAGGGCGGATCGATTCCGATTGTTCTCAGCTTCTCAGAGAAGCTGGGGGCCGATACCCTGCTGCTAGGTTGGGGTCTGAGCGACGACAATACGCATAGCCCGAACGAAAAGTTCTGCCTGGCCGACTTCCATCGGGGAACCAAGTCGAGCGCCCGACTGTGGGCTGAGCTGGCAAAGATTAAGAAATAGTATTGTTTGCGACCCTCTTCATGGAATCCGTAACCCGAAGCGTCAGCGAGGGACACGACCAAACGACAATCGCACTGCTGGACTTGACGCACATAGAAGACGGCAGATAGCAACACGCTTAAGAAAACTCGTCGAGCCAAGTCCGACACGCACCTAACCAACCAACCACCTGGATCTGAAATGCTGGATCGAAAATTTGTTACGGAGAACATCGAACTCGTTGAGACCAACTGCCGTAATCGTGGCGTTGAAGTCGACGTGCGACGCTTGGTCGATATCGAGCAGAGTCGCCGCGAGAAACAGACCGAGACCGAAGAGCTTAACCGCCTGGCCAATCAGGCGAGTAAGCAGATCGGTAAAGCGGCCGATGGCGACGAGCGGGAGAAGCTCAAGGAAGAGGCGCGTCAGCTTCGTGAGAAGAAAGACGCCGCCGCTGCCGAAGTCGAAAGCTTGGCCGAGGAAGCCGAGTCGATCCTGCGTTTGATCCCCAATATGTCGCACGAGGCCGCGCCCATTGGTGTCGACGATAAGTCCAACCTGGAAATTCGCAAAGGCAAGTGCGAACCGCCCAAGTTCGACTTCCCCGTGCTCGATCATGTCGAGTTGGGTGAGAAGCTCGACCTGTTTGATTTCGAGGCCGGCGGAAAGGTTGCTGGCCACGGCTTTTACTACCTGAAGAATGAAGCGGTTCTACTTGAACTTGCATTGCAACAGTTCGTGCTGCAGTTGCTCGTTGGCGAAGGCTTCACGCCGACGATCACGCCCGACTTGGCCCGCAACGAAATCCTACAAGGCATCGGTTTTATTCCTCGCGGACCGGAGACGCAGATCTATAGCATTGCCGACTCCGATCTCAGCCTGATCGCGACGGCCGAAATTACCCTAGGTGGTTGGTATGCCAAGGAGACGTTTGACGCGGAACAGCTGCCGCTGAAGATCTGCGGTGTCAGCCACTGCTATCGCACGGAAGCCGGAGCGCATGGTAAGGCGACTCGCGGTCTCTACCGCGTGCATCAATTCACCAAGGTCGAGATGTTCGCTTTCACCAAGCCGGAAGAGAGCGACGAAATGCTCGAGTACTTCTGCGGGTTGGAATGTCGCATCTTCGACGAGCTAGGCATTCCCTACCGCGTCGTCGATACGGCAACCGGCGATCTCGGCGGTCCGGCCTATCGCAAATACGACCTGGAAGCTTGGATGCCGGGCCGCGGTGACGCAGGCGAGTATGGTGAAGTGACCAGCACAAGCAACTGCACCGACTACCAGGCCCGTCGACTTGACGTCCGCTATCGCACAAAGGGCGAAAAGGGGACCAAGTTTGTCCACACGCTAAACGGAACCGCGGTGGCCATCAGTCGGGCGATTATTGCCATCATGGAAAACAACCAGCAAGCAGACGGATCGATTGTGGTGCCCGAGGTGCTGCGTCCGTTCGTCGGCAAGGACGTGATCGGGCCGCGGTCGTAAACCGCCGACACTTGACGGCGCTGTTGCAGTCAACGCAGGAACTTCATGTGGGACGGACCGTGTGGATTCGTTCATAGTCGTGCGGCACTCCGTGACGCAAACGTGAAGTGCAATTGAGATTGTGAAACCGCATAGTCGTGTCCCTCGCTGACGCTTCGGGTTATGGTTGTCTGTCGGTCCGTTCTATGGTTCTTGCGACCCCGTGATTGCAACAAAAAAAGGCTCGCCCCGACACGGAGGCGAGCCTTTTGTTTTCTTAGAGCAATGCTCGACCGGTGATTATTCCGGGTAGAGAGCTGTCGACAGATATCGTTCACCCAGGTCGGGCAGCACGACGACGACTAGCTTGCCTTTGTTCTCGGGGCGTTTGGCGACCTCGATGGCACTCCAGGCGGCGGCGCCACTGCTGATGCCGCACATGATGCCTTCTAGTTGCGACAGCTTGCGAGCCGTTTCCATCGCGTCCTCGTCCTTCACCTGTACGACATCATCGATGATGTCGACATTCAAGACGTCCGGGATGAAGCCGGCGCCGATACCTTGAATGGTATGCTTGCCGGGCTGAAGTTCTTCGCCAGCGCGACGCTGCGTGATGACCGGGCTATTGGCCGGTTCGACGGCCACGGTTTGCAGCTCCGGCTTTCGCGACTTGAGCACTTCCGAAACGCCCGTGATCGTACCGCCGGTACCGACGCCCGCCACGAAGATGTCGATAGCACCTTCGGTATCGCGCCAGATCTCTTCGGCGGTCGTCTTGCGGTGGATTTCGGGGTTGGCCGGATTCTTGAACTGCTGCGGCATGAAGTAGTTGGCGTTGGCCTGCTCCAGCTCGTGAGCTTTGCGAATCGCACCAGGCATGCCTTCGGCGGCCGGCGTCAGAACCAGCTCGGCACCGAGTGCCTTAAGCATGCGGCGACGTTCTAGCGTCATGCTCTCGGGCATCGTGACCATCAGGCGATAGCCACGAGCGGCACAGGTATATGCCAGGCCGATACCGGTGTTTCCACTGGTCGGTTCGATGATGACCGTGTCGTCGTTGATCAGACCGTCACGCTCGGCGGCATCGATCATCGCGCGGCCGATGCGATCTTTCACGCTCCACAGCGGGTTGGCTGCTTCGTACTTGACCGCCACCTCGGCGACGCAGCCCTCGGTGACTTTGCGGAGCCGGATTAGCGGCGTGTTTCCAATGCATTGGGTGACGTCGTCGCGGATTCCGGAGGGGGATGCGGTGGCCATGGGTAACCTCACGATTATGGATGTTTGGGTGGGAGAGCTTGTTTACGTGTTTTGTGGCTGTTGCCCTTTTTACCCCGATCAAGGGATGTTGCAGGCGCCAGCAATATATCAACCGTTCTGACTAAGCGTCAACGGAAACCTGAAACCACCTGGCGGAGTGCTTGGAGACCAGCGCATGAATAAATGGGTAAAAAGCAGATTCCAGGAGAACAGGGAGGAGTTTTCGCCTTGTAGTGATTTTTTTCAATCGAACGGTTATGCCGGGTCGATTTGCCTGACTGAGAAACGGATTTTGCCAGTTCAACTATCCACTACCCGTGATCTGTCCAGGGAGTTCGTAGGAATGAAGATTTCACAGCGGCTTGCAACAATGGTTGCCGCTTGTCTGATGTTCGCCGGCTTGGCCGATGCCCAACAGCCCGCCGCGATGCAGATGATGCCTGGCTATGGATCGCCGATGATGACGCCCATGATGTTCACCGGCGCCGCGGGATACACGCCTCATGGCATGCCGCTTCCGACGATGATGCCGGTCTCGCACCTGGAGCCGGAAGCCGAGTACGACGGCGAGTATGCCGGCGAAG
>CAYLRE010000194.1:0-9252 GCA_964385715.1 uncultured Planctomycetaceae bacterium | reverse complement strand
TGTCTTGTTCTTGTTGGAAGGTTGGGTGCCGAGTGTGAGTGTGCGCCACGTAGCGAGCGAAGTTGCACTGTGTCGAGCGAGAGTGGTTGTCCTCCTGTGCCTGTCGGCACACCGACAACAAGTTGTCCAGCGCGTTGTGCGAGCATTTGGCGCGCGTGCGGGCCGCGCAGGTGGGCTCATTTTTTCTTGACAAGATAGCGCATGCCTGTATACTGCGTTGTCAGCTGTGGGGAGTAACGCAGTGGCGAGCGCATCGCGGTAGCCGAGGCGGCACTGGCAGAGCCAGTGGCACCCACGTCGGTAGCCAAGCCAGTGTGCTCGCTCGTTCTTTGACAATTTGGATGTAAGGTTGCTGACGTGAGATTTGAGGGTAGCCGGGCGCGCTTCGCGGTACGTGGTTGTTGTCGTGGAGTGGTTCGTCCACTCGCGGAGCAACCGCGGCTCGCACGCGACCTCGCCCGCCCATTTGTTTGCGACCTCGCACTCCCGGTGACGCGAAAACGGTTTGGCAGGGAGCGAACTGTTTCAGCATTGTTTGGAACGGATGGTGAAACGGAACTCGCTTGAACACCCGTTGAACATCTGTCGAACAACCGTCAAACACCCATCGAAGAAGTGGCGAACATTCGCCAAAAAACTGTCGGAAAACAGCGAAGTTTCCTTGGGAACGGGGCCATGGCGCAGGGCCAATCACTTTATCTGCGACGTTGCAATGGCCCCTCAGCCGGGCGTGCTGCACCCGCTCACAGGGCGAGCGGATTCGGGGCAAAAAATGTTGCCCTGGCGGAAAAGTACATTGACGACCTGAATTTTAGGGTCGTAGAATCGAACGCAGTCGCTTCACCGTCGCTCGCTCGGGTCCTGCATGGGACATGTGAGTGGCACGTGGCGCGCTGCGAGGGTTCGAAGAGAGCCGGAGGCGGTTCGGCGAAACGATCAACCCTCGCCAGTAGTCCCCATCTTCTCTGGCAGGACGATGAGCGGAATTCGCACAGGCAGAACGCGAGTCTTGGCCGCTGCAGGCGTGGCGGTGCTGCTGGTCGGCATTGGCTGGGCTACGCAGGCCCTGCTCATCGCGGCCGCGAACTCGGCCGGCGACTCTCCTCAGCCTGCGACTCTGGCCGCACTTACGCAAGCTCAGCACAACGAAGCTGCCGGCGAACGGGTTGCCTCCTTGGCCAATGCGGCGGAACCGCTCGAAGCGGAATCGCTTCAAAAGCTGCGGGGGCACGAAGTCACGATTCGTAAACCGGCCGGGCCACCTCGCGTGGAACTCGGCGTCGTCGACGCCCATGGCAACCAAGTCACAGCGGCCTGCTCGACCTGTCACGCCACGCGGCCGCCGAATGTGAACAATCGGACCACGGCAAGCCTGAACGAATTCCACCAGAATGTGACGGTCTCGCACGGCTCGGTCTCCTGCCTGTCATGCCACAATCCGGGCGACTACGACACGCTCCACCTGGCGGACGGTCGCACGGTCGAATTCACGAACGTGATGACGCTATGTGCCCAATGTCATGGGCCGCAAACCCGCGACTACCAGCACGGAGCCCACGGCGGCATGACCGGCCACTGGGATCTTTCGCGCGGACCGCGGATGAGAAACAACTGCGTGGACTGCCACGATCCGCACTCCCCAGGTTTCCCCGCGATGAAGCCGACCTTCAAACCGCGGGACCGGTTCCTGGAACACAAAGAACATGGCGGGGACAAGCACGGCCAGTAGCGAGAGCACGGCGAGCGAAGAACCATGAACGAAACGCCCACACAACCTGACTCGGACGGCAAGCCGGACGCAGACTCGCTGCCAGAACTGCCGATCGTGGAGCTGGGCAGCCCAACGCGGCGGACGGTGCTGAAAGGGATCGGCATCACGCTGGGGCTGGCTGCTTTCGGTAAGGCGATCTCGCCGCTGGCGAGCATTCCGGAAAACGTTTCGGTCGAGGAGTTCCTGCAGCAGCATTACAAGGAGCTGACGGACGACGACAAGGAAAAAATCTTCGCCCGGCTCCAGCAGGAGACCAAGGAAGACTACGGGGCGGATGTCACGATCGGCGACCATCGGCCGATCCCGGGCGTGAAATTCGGCTACGCAATCAACCTCAGCAAATGCAACGGCAACGGCAAATGCATGGAGGCTTGTCACGAGGAAAACAACCACGACCGGAAGACGAACCAGTCCTACATCCGCGTCCTCGAAATGAGCAAAGGCTCGATGGACATGGAGACCGGCAACACGACCTACGACCACACGGTGCCGCAGGACGACAAATTCTATATGCCGGTACAGTGCCAGCAATGCGACAACCCGCCCTGCGTGACGGTCTGCCCGGTCGAGGCGACCTGGAAGGAGGAGGACGGGATTGTGGTGGTCGACTACAACTGGTGCATTGGCTGCCGGTACTGCGAAGCGGCCTGCCCCTATCATGCCCGCCGATTCAACTGGGAAGCTCCCACGATTCCGGCCGACGAGGTGAACGAGAATCAGAGCTACCTCTCCAACCGGATTCGCCCGCAGGGTGTGATGGAGAAGTGCCACTTCTGCCTGCACCGCACTCGCGAAGGCCGGCTGCCCGCCTGCTTGGAAGCTTGCCCCACGGGCGCCCGCGTCTTCGGCGACCTGAACGACCCGGAATCGGACATCGTCTGGATCCTCAAGAACAAACGCGTATTCCTGCTCAAAGAAGAGCTTGGCACGCAGCCTAGCTTCTTCTACTTCTTCGACTCGTAAAGTGAACTCGTGGCAACATCGGTAACGACCAACACGACGAACTCGTCGGCTGAAAGAGAGCCGCACGCACGCAGCTACCCTCGCTTCCTGCTGTGGTTGCTAGGCGTGGCGACCGACGGCACCAAGTGGTTCTACGCCTGGATGTTCGCGTTAACGGCGATCTTTCTGGTCGGTGCCCATGCCTGGTCGGTGCAGGTTGCGAACGGGATGATCCTCACGAACATGACGGATCACGTCAGTTGGGGTCTCTACATCGCGAACTTCACCTTCGCGGTTGGCGTTGCGGCAGGCGGCGTGATGATGGTCATCCCGGCGTACCTTTACCGCAACAAAGAAATGCACGATGTGGTCATCGTGGGCGAACTGCTAGCGATCGCCGCGATTGCGATTTGCCTGATGTTTGTGGTCGCCGATCTTGGACGCCCAGAGCGATTTTGGCACTTAATACCGGGGCTAGGGCGATTCAACTTCCCGATGTCGATGCTGACCTGGGACGTGATCGTGCTCAACGGCTATCTGCTGCTCAACCTGCACATCTGCGGGTACCTGCTCTACATGCGGTACTTGGGCCGCCGCCCGAACCCGCGTTGGTACGTGCCATTCGTGATGCTGTCGGTCTTCTGGGCGATCTCGATTCACACGGTCACGGCATTCTTATATTGCGGTCTCGGCGGGCGACCATTGTGGAACTCGGCCCTGCTCGCGCCGCGCTTCCTGGCCAGCGCATTTGTCTCTGGCCCGGCCTTCATTGTCGTGACGCTCTTGATCCTCCGGCGATTGCTCGGCGGCCGGATCTCGAACGAACCGATTCGTATCCTGGTTAACATCATCCGCGTGACGATCGTGGTGAACCTGATCATGGTGATCTCAGAGGTATTCACGGAGTTCTACAGCGGCGGAAGTCACACTGCCTCGGCCCAGTATCTTTTCATCGGCCTCGACGGACACTACGGCCTGGTTCCCTGGATGTGGGCGGCCATTATCGGCAATGTCATTGCGGCCGTGCTCTTCCTTTCGCCGTGGGTATTTCGTCGCGCGAGCATCTTGGTCATCGCCTGCGTGCTGGCATTTATGGCCGCCTGGGTTGAGAAAGGCATGGGGCTGATCGTGCCTGGCTTCATTCCCAGCACGCTTCACGAAATCGTCGAATACCAACCGAGCCTGTTGGAATGGAAAGTAACCGCCGGTGTCTGGGCGGCCGGGCTGATGATCTACACGCTTGGTCTCGAAGCGGCGGTGCGCGTCTTCCAGAGGAATCCGGTCGTGGAAGCGGAGGGCGCCGACGATGATTAGTGGACTCGTGATTCAGCTATCCGCTGATGACGTGCTCGTGGCAGACGCAATTCAGGCGATCAAGGATCAGCCTGTCCTGGAGTTGGGCCTGCGCACCGGGCGGCGGCAACCTTTGGTGCTAGAGACCCGCGGCTCAGGCGAATCGCATGACATCACCGATTGGCTAGCAGAACTGCCCGGCGTCGAGCACGTCGACGTGGTATTCGTGCATCTTGATGATAAACCGGGTGGAGATGATGAGCTCGGTGACGCAGACGCGTCGCGACAGGGTAACCTAACGGAAACGACTCCTTCGATACGAAACTGAGAATCGCTATGGCTCCCAATCGTCGAGATTTCATTCGTGCCACCGCCATGGGAACGGCAACGGCCGTTGCCTCCGGCGCAGTCTCACTGCCGATCGTGAACGCCGAGCAGCCTTCGGCGATCGAGTGGAACAAGGCTCCTTGCCGATTCTGCGGAACCGGTTGCCATGTGCAGGTCGGTGTGGAGGACGGGCGCGTAGTCGCGATTGCCGGCGACAAAGACGCCGATGTGAACAAGGGTCTGCTCTGCGTGAAGGGGTATCACGTCGGTGCCGCCCTGTACGGAAAGGACCGGCTCAAGCAGCCACTCCTGCGCCGCGGTGACAAATATGTCGCCATCAGTTGGGAAGAGGCAATCGACGTGATCGCTTCTCGGATCGAATCGGCCCCCGAACGCTTCGCGGTTTATGGCAGCGGTCAGTGGACCATTCCGGAAGGCTACGCCAATCAAAAGTTCATGAAGGGCGGACTCTCTAATAATCACATCGACCCCAACGCTCGACTTTGCATGGCGTCGGCGGTGACTGGTTTTCTGGCGACCTATGGCGTCGATGAGCCGGCCGGTTGCTACGACGACCTCGATGAGTGCGACGTGCTGATCATGTGGGGGAACAACCCGGCCGAGATGCACCCCGTACTGTTCTCGCGCGTGGTCGATCGCCGTTCGCGAGGTGAGAAGGTGCTGCTGATCGACATTGGCACTCGCCGCACGAGAACGACGGAACAGTGTCAGCACTACTTAGAGATGAAGGGCCATGGCGACGTAGCGATCGCCAATGGTATCGCTCACCTTCTTCTGAAGAATGGAACCTATGACAAGGAATTCGTCGAGAAACACTGCAACTTCAAGGCACCTAATCCCGATAAGCCGAATCTGCACGGCAAGGCGATTACGTTTGAGGAGTATCGCGAGATGCTCAAGCCTTACACGCCTGAGCATGTCGAAGAACTCTCCGGCGTGGCGGCCGACGACATTCGCATGTTGGCGGATCTGTTCGCCAATCGCGATTTGCGAATCACGTCGCTCTGGTGCATGGGCATGAATCAGCACACCATGGGCACGGCGGTGAATACCATGGTGCACGGTGTGCATCTGCTGAGTGGGCACTTCGGCCGCGCGGGAGACTCGCCCACGAGCCTGACTGGTCAGCCGTCGGCTTGCGGCACGGTTCGCGAAGTCGGCACGCTGGCGCATGCGTTGCCGGGCGGCCGGTTGATTGCTAAGGCGGAGCATCGCAAGCAGTGCGAAGAATTCTGGAACCTGCCGGAAGGACGAATCAATCCTAAGCCTGGCTTCCACACCGTTAAAATGTGGGAAGAATTTTGCACGGCCTCAGATCAAGGTGGCGCCGTCGACACGATCTGGGTTCAGGTAACGAATCCCGGACAGACGCTTCCCAACCTGAACAAGCTCTTCAATGGCAAGAAGGACCTGGACGACAAGTTCCTGATTGTTTCGGAAGTCTACCCGACGGCGACCACTCGCTTGGCCGATTTGATCCTGCCTTCTGCCATGTGGGTGGAAAAGAACGGCGTGTTTGGCAATTCCGAACGCCGCACGCAGCAGTGGTTCAAGATGGTCGAACCGCCGGGTGACGCTCGCGATGATCTGTGGCAGCTCATCGCCGTGGCCCGCCGCCTGCACGACAAGGGCCTCGCCGGCATGGAGGATAAGGATGGTCGATTCTTGTTCGACGTGCGTGACGATGCTGGCGAGGTGGTGCCGGTCTGGGAGTGGGATCGCTACTATGACGTGAATGTCGACAAGCATTTGTTTGAGGAGTATCGGCAGTTCACGCGGATGAAACACAAGGATCTGGCGCCGTACGACGAGTACGTCAAGGTTCGCGGCATGCGGTGGCCGGTCGTGCAAAAGGAAGATGGTTCTTGGGCCGAGACCCGGTTCCGTTTCGCAGAAGGGGACGATCCTTACGTGAAGGAAGGGACCGGATTTCAGTTTTACCATTCGACCACCAAGGATGATCGCGCCCAACTGTGGTTTCATCCCTACGAGCCGCCGGCCGAGCTGCCGGACGACGAGTATCCGCTCATGATGACGACGGGCCGCGTGTTGGAACACTGGCACACCGGTTCGATGACACGGCGTATTCCGGAACTGAGTCGTGCGATGCCGTCGGCCTATATCGAAATGCATGCCGACGATGCCCGGGACCGCAACATTCAAAACGGAGAGCGGGTGCGAGTCCGTTCGCGTCGCGGCGAATTGGATCTCGTGGCCTGGATTGACGGACGTGGGCGGCCGCCGCGAGGAACCGTGTTCGTGCCGTTCTTCGACGAGACATTACGCATCAATGATTTGACACTCGACGCGATCGATCCCTTTTCCAAGCAGCCCGATTACAAGAAGAGCGCCGTCGAGGTCTCTTTGATATGACATTGGAAGTAACCGTTTCCCGACACCTACTCGCCTAAGACACATGTCGTCGCCAGATAGTAGCAACCTGGATTCCGCGGACACCGGCGCATCGAGTGCGCCGGCTTCATTCGCTCGTCAGCACACGACGCTGCTGGTGCTTGTCGTTGTTGGTTTGTCGACCACCGGTTACTTCATCGGCCTAAAGTCGCCTATGACGGCCTACAACGATGGACCCAAGCCGACGACCAGCGCCTTGCTCGGGCCGGCTCAGCATGATGATCTCAGCGACGATACGATCGCCGTCGTTCCCGCGACGCACTACGCCGGCATGCCCGACATCTTGGCGGCCCAACGCGGGCAGCAGGCGGCAGTGCTAAAGACACTTCGCCAGGAGGCCATGAGAAGCGGCGAGGCGATTCAGGTGAGCGAGGCGGAAAAGCATGTCTCGCTTGCCGACCGTGCCACCCGACGTGCCTTCAATGGAGCGCCGCCGACGGTGCCGCACCAGATCGACCAGTTGAACGATACCGCCTGCATGGCCTGTCACGACGAGGGGCTGAAAAGCGCTACCCTGCGGGCAGGCAAGATGCCGCATCCAGTGCTGACCAACTGCACGCAGTGCCATGTCGAGCAGAATGCGAAGTTTACTGTCGCATCGATGACGTTCGAAAGCACGTTTGCCGGTGTGTCGGCTCCACAGCAGGGGCACCGTGCCTATCCCGGGGCTCCTCCGGTGATTCCCCACACGACGCTGATGCGTGGCAAGTGCCTCAGTTGCCATGGCCGAACTGCCGCTCCTGGCATGGCGACCACACACCCGTGGCGGACCAACTGTTTGCAGTGTCATGGAGAATCGTCGATCCTGAATCAAGCGCACCTCGACACCGCCTCCCGTTTTCTTCCACCTCCAGCGATTGCAGAAGGCAATGAGTAACTCGTCTCCCGAAATGTCCCGACGTGACTGGTTTCGACTTCGCAAGCGGCCGGCGCCGTCCGAGGCACGCCTTGGCGCCGAAGAAACATCGGGTCTGCAATCGATCGAAGAGCCGGTCAATCACGGTGGTGTCGATCTAGCCTCGTTACCTCCCATGCACGAGGCAGTCCTTGACGCGAACGATGTCACGGCACTGTTCACCGATCTCGAGCGATATGCGACATCTGTTCAACTGATCGCCCGTCGCACGTCCGGTTCGGGGGGCGATCATTCGCCGCAACTCCGCCCCGCTCTTGAACGATTACTCGCGGGCGATATACGCAAGCTACAAGTCCGCTATCAATGGCAGAACGCCCACTGGATCGATACGCTTGAGCAGCAAGCTGGCGGATATCGTCTCGTTCGTATCCGACATGAACAGCTCAGTCGCTAGCTGCATCGCGTCGCTTAGGGCCTGCTGTCAGCGCAGTCATCGGGCCGAGATTGCTCTTGATCTGTCGCCCCGTTGTCGATACAAGCCGTCGCAGCGAAGAGTCAGAATGACGACGCAACGGGTGGTGGTTGTCGCGATGCGGACCGCAATTGTTGGAGCCGCACGATCGGTAGCTAGTTGCCCAGCGTCTGTCAGGCGCCAAGGAAGGCGTGGGGCATAGACGCGGAGCCGAGTGGCTCGCCCAAGGTTCAAGCTACGTATATCCAAGGAAGGATGAGTCGATGAACAAACTCGCGGTCTTTCTCGTGGTCACTATGTTGGCCGTGTTATCGAGCGGTTGTTGCTGTATGCAGCGTGCCGCTTCGTATTGCCCCCCAGCGCCGGCCTGCAATACATGTCCTCCCGCTGGCGGTACCTTCACCGCCCCGACAACCGTTTACGGCTCGTGAGGATTCTAGGCGGCTCGACGGCCAGCGGCGTCTAGGTGGACGCCCATGATAGACGGTTCTTCTTTATTCCAGGCGTCGGTAATCCAGGCATCCGTCTCTTCCGACCGCGGGTATCGGCTCGTTTGAAACGTGGCTGCCTGCTCAGCGTGCGCTGCAAGTCGGGGTGATGACTGGTCGAGTTCGCCCAGGTGGTGCTGCGCGTAAATGTCGCAGACGACAGTTAGCGGATCTTCAATTAGTTGTTCGTAGCGAACTATTGTGAGTTGTTCGGAACGGATGAGGTCCGCCGACGCAGCGAAGCTCCGGTGAAGTCGTCGGTAGTTGTCGAGCACCATACTCTTGAGACGGTCTGACTCGACAGTTTGTAACCCTTCGTCTTCGGCGAGCCGGCTCCAGAGTCGCAGCGTGGAACGCAATACGTCGTGGCGATTGCGCTCGACATAGACGAAATGCGCCTTGGGGAACATTTCTAATAGGACTGCAATTCGTGCGGTGTGCAGTGGCGACTTGAGTACCAAGCGTTTGCCAGGCTCTCGCAGCGAAACCGCCTGAAGGAACCGTTTCCACTTCTGCATCCATTTTCTGGTTTCGCTGGGCGTGGTATCAAGCAGATCGAAGTGCTCGCCCGCGTGCGGGGCATGGCGTGGAAAAGCGGCCGCACGATAGGGCGAAGGCAAACCCATTGAGCAGATGGCCCATTCGTCTTCCTGTGGTTTATCGAAGCCGA
>CAYLRE010000193.1:0-9278 GCA_964385715.1 uncultured Planctomycetaceae bacterium | reverse complement strand
CTCGATCTCAAAGAGCAGCCCGTTCAGTCCTTTTTGAACCCTTGTAAAGGCCTCCCGTTTGACCAGAGCCTGTCCAGAAAAGAGCGTTACTTCCTTGATTTGAGATGGCACTGTCTGTCCTGCAGAGACAAAAGGCACCATGAGTCTACTTCCTACGAAACTTGAAATGACGGTCGAGGACGCACTCCGTATCACCTGGAGTGACGGGCAAGTCAAAGAATACGCGGCGATCGAATTGCGTGAGGCTTGCCCTTGTGCGACCTGTCGCGAGAAGCGAAAAGAAGCAGCCACCGAGCAGCCGCTTTTGAACATTTTGCAGCCAGGCGAGGACGCCCCAACCAAGATCGCCAAGGTGGAACCGATTGGCCGCTACGCCTACGGCATCCACTTCAGCGACGGGCACGATACCGGCATCTACGAGTTCGACGTGTTGTATCAATTAGGCCGGCAGATTTCGTAACAGGTCTTCTTTTTGCCGCTACAGCGGGCATTCGAGGGGCAGCTTTCGCTGGCGACCAATTAGGCTGGAATCTTGGACTTTGCCCCCCGCAGCAAGATTCTGTCTCGAAAGACGAATCGCTTAGAGTCGCGGTCCTTCGCGGCCTCGCCGCCGCTAGCCTCACGTACCAAGACCACGAAGCAGCCGTCCCGTGCAATTCCTATTTGTCATCGTCCTGTTGGCCGCCATCTTCTCGGCAGATCTATTGTCTGCCGAGCCGGTCGCTGACGGCCGGCACCGTCTGATGGTGACCGCGATCGTGATTGGGCTGGTGATGCTGCTAGCCCAAGTCACCGCCAGGATCACGTCACGCCGCCTGCGTCAGAATGACACCTGCCGCACCGCACTGCTCAAACGGTTCGCAAGATTCAAAACGATGCACCTGGTCGTATGGGCCGTCGCCAGTGGCGCGATCCTATACGGGCTGGAGTGGGCACGACTCGTGCGAGGCAATTGGGATCTGGCCGGCTCATTTTTGATCGACGAAGCGTTGATTCTGATGCCCGTGGTCACTCCCCTGCTCTTCTCCTGGGCCGCCTTCTACGAAGTCGATCGCACACTGGGGCAATCTCAGGTCGCCGCCGGCGGCACCGCGGCCCGGCTGCCAAGTTGCTTGCGATATGTGCTCACCCATGTGCGACATCATCTGGGTCTGCTGCTGGTGCCACTGTTCATCGTGATTGCGTATCAGGATGCGGCCGTTTGGCTAATCCCGCAACTCGCCGGTGAAGATTTGCCGATCCTGGCGTACCTGCCGCTGTTGGCTGCCATGATCGTCCTACTACCGTGTTTGTTGCGACTGGTGTGGCCCACCGAACCACTCCCGGCTGGAGAACTGCGAGATCGCTTGACGCGCGTCAGCCAGACGCTCCGCGTCGATGTACGTGACATCCTGGTCTGGAAAACCAACGGCATGATTACCAACGCGGCCGTGACCGGATTTTTGCCACGGCTGCGTTACGTCTTTCTCAGCGACGGCCTGCTGGCACGCTTTAACGAGGAACACGTGGCGGCGATCTACGCACATGAGCTGGGACACGTCCGCCATCGCCATCTGCTGCTGCGAGTGCTGACGGCGATTTTACCGCTGGCCGCCTGGATGGCGTTCTGTGTGACATTCCCCAAGGCGATGCCCACATTCGACGAACAGTTCTCCGGCCTCGGATTGTCGATCGAAGCGATCAGCCCTCTCCTCATGCTGGCGCTCATGGCCATCTACGCGAAGACAGTAATGGCTCGCTTCTCACGGCTACTCGAACACGAAGCCGACCTGGCCGCCTGTCACGATGTGAACTTTGGTGGGCAAGTTACCGAAGCGGCGACCGAAAGGTTCATCGAGTCGCTCGTCCACCTGACCTATCTCTCGGGGCAAGATCCCAGACGCCGGACCTGGCTCCATCCGTCCGTCCAGGATCGGATCGACTTCCTGCGACTCGCGACGGCAGAGCCCCAAGTCGAAGCGGTATTTCGGACCCGCTTGCGCCGATTGGGCCGGTTGTACGTAATGCTTGTCACCGCGGCGGCCAGCTGGTGGACTACGGTGGCACTTCTGCGGGAACTGTCGTAACGACGATAACGGACGCGCGAGGGCCGCCGAATACGGGGTTTCCTGCATCGCACGGAAAACTGGTACAGCCGGACGCGTCTTGCGCCGTTTTCTGCGATCCGCCCGCTTGAGACATCCTCCCCCCCTCATCGTGACCGATATTGATAAGGTCCCCGGCGGTCTGCGATCTCGCCTCAGCTGGCGGACACCAAGTTCCGATCGATTGATAGGTTAAGGTGCAAAGAAAATGTCGAGCCCTCTCTCGAACCTCAATGAGCTGGCCCAGCTAACCGAACGCGTTTCGAATGCCCTGGCCGGCAACCCCTATCTACGAACTCGCTCCGTCGATTTCGAGGCCCACGACGGCCACGTGAAGCTGCACGGCGAAGTTCGCACCTTCTTCCAGAAGCAGATGGCCCAAGAGCTACTGCGAAGCGTCAACGGCGTTAAGTCGATCGAGAACAAGATTCAGGTCGAGTGGAGCTAGGTCGACGAGAATGACCTTCGTTAGCGACAACCTTCTTTACTGACAACCATCTTTGGCGGCAGCAACTTTCTACGCCGCCAGCTTCGACTGTCAGCCCCGATTCTTCTGTCAGCGTGACAGCACGGTATCTCGCTTACAGTCCGGCGATCTGCCGGATGAGATCGACCACACTCGATCGCTGTTGATCAAGAATCGCCAGTGCCGCCACCGCGTTATCCGCGAGGGCCTGGTTCTTTGCCAGCAACACCGACTCGGCAGTTTCGTCGACACCGCCCACGTCGTCGACGGCCGTTTCAAGAACTTCTTGCATCCCGGTTAGCAGAGCACTCGATGATGCCACCGCGATATCGGCGAAAGCGTCGACCTGACCTTCAATCAGGTCCAAATCGGCCAGCGCCTCATCAACAATTCGCACGGCCAACGAGGCGTTGGTATCAAGACCGGACGCCGATCCACCGCTGGCCAATTGATTGAGAGTTCCGCTGAGTCCTCCCAGCCGGGCGGCTTGGGCACCACGAACGGCGAATTCCGTGGGGCTCGACAAATCGGTCGAGAGCGCGAACGCCGGTGGAGTTCCGGAAATTGTGTACGTGGTGAATGCCCCACTATGCCCGGCCGCGAATTCGACCGTTACGTGGGCTCCACCATCGGTAATGGCAAACTTATTGCCGTCGCCGGTCAGGGCCACGCTGTTAATCGTTGCCTGGGCATCGACCCCCGTATCGGTGCCGGCACCGTTGAATGTGTCGGACGTGGTGATCGTCAACTCAGCGTTCGAACCATAGTCGATGGTGGTGAAATCGAGATCGTTTCCGTCGACGGTCGCCGTCACGCCGGTGAGATGAGCTTCCTGGTTCACGCGTGTGGCAACGGTAGAGAGACTCTCGCCTGTGGTCACGCTCACCGAAGCACTGCCGCGGGTCCCGGTGATCGTGATGGTGGCGTCGTTCGTAATCAGTCCCGTGCCTTCGGTGTGGGTCAGCGTCGCCTGCTCGGCAGCAACCGACACGGTCCCGCTGACTGTCAAACTAGTGGCCGAGCCAAGTGTGTAGGCCTGGGTATCGAAAACTTCGCTATTATCGACGCCCGAGTATTGGTAGTCGGCCGAACCGTCGAGGAATCGGCGTCCCGAGATTTCTGTCCCGGCGAGTTCGTTGATCTGGTCGATCGCTGCGTCGATGGCCGCCTGATTCGCGGTCCGCTCTTCCGAAGTCAACGCCTGGTCCACATCCTCGAGTGCGTTCGTGCGAATCGTGTTGAGCTGAGTGCGAATTTGGTCGACGGTGAGTTGCGTTTGGCTGCCGATGCTCGAGGCGACCGTCACGTTGGCCAGCGCTGCATTGACCCCTGCCAATTGCGTTTCAAAATTCGAGAGCGTGACAAATCCAGATGGATCGTCCGACGACGTATTGATGCGGCGACCCGTCGAGAGTCGGATTCCCCCGATCTCCACGGCCTCTTGGCTGACAGCGAGCTGCTGAATCAGCGTTCGCTCGATGCCCGACAGGCTTACTCCAATACGTCCCATATCCGCGAATCCAATTGCTTAGTCGCCGGCTGCCGGAATGACTCCGCACGCGACCGCATTCCTGACAACTCCGAAGCAAGGGCACTCCGCATTCCTGTACTTCCGGTCGACTGATGTAAACTCAGGTCTAGTTTTTCTGATTCAGGTTCTTCTGCCCCGGGCTGAGCCAGGAGCTGACAGCCGCTGTGGCACGATCCAACACGTTGGCGTTTCCTTCTTCGCCGACTTCGCTGGCCATCAAATACGACCGCACACTTGCTAGCAGATGCTCGGCATGAGCGCTCGCTTCGTTGCGACGACGGTCCCGGTCACGTTGCGGCCGAATGACGACACGTACCCTGGTTTGCACCGTCGGCTGCACTCCGGCGGGACCATCCTCGACGCGACGACTTTGCTCTTCTTCGAAGGACATTTCGATCATAAACCCAACCGGTCGATCGCTCGAGCGACGTAGCAATGACCCTCGTTTCGCATCCACACGAATCACAATATTGTTTCCTTCGATTTCTTCGATCGCGGCGTGATGATCGGCCACGAAGCCACGCAACTTTTCAACCGCTACGCGAATCGGAATCGGCGACATGAGATCCTTCTCAAAGATGGCGTTCGGCGTGGTTGCGGAAGAACTTCCCCAGCGGAACCAACCACTCTCCTTACTTTTCTTATCACCCTGGCTACCGGTACCGAGCTGAACCACCGTATTGCGGCCACTATCCTTCGCCATCAACAGAGCACGATCAGCCCGACGCAACATCGTGGCATCCGTATCGCCTGGTTGCGTTTCCGTCACGCCAAAACTGGCCGAAATTCGATTACCACCGATCATCGGCAGCGGAAGTTCGGTGAGTGAGCGGCGAATCTGTTCCGCTCGCCGGGCGGCACTCGCATTGTCGCACTCGGCACACAACATCACGAATTCTTCACCACCATAACGGGCGACCAGATCGCCCGGCCGACATTTCCGTTTGAGCAGTTGGGCAAAGGTCTGAATTGCCTCGTCACCTGCCTGATGTCCATACGTGTCGTTGACACTTTTGAAGTGATCGATATCGCAAATAATCAAAGCACAAGGGCGACCTTGCTTGAGATGGGTTTCCACGAATCGTTTGTGAGCGCGGTCGAACTCGGCACGATTGGCCACCTGCGTGAGCGGATCACGAGTCGCCTTTTCATGGAGACTCTGGCAGCGCTCTTCCAAAGAGGTTTCCGGAGAGGCATCGTGCAGCAATAGGTTGGCACCGTAGGTAACGCCGTCGTGTCCAATGACCGGAACGACATGCAAGTCGATCGTGACCTGACGTCCCTTCTGATTGCCCAGTTCCAAACGGCGAATCGACTGCACGCCGGAATTGAGCACGAAACGGACCGGACAATCTTTGTCGTCGATGGGAGTTCCTTTTTCATCCGCCAACTTAACAAGACTCGGCAACCAGGTTTTTTGATAGACGCTGGCACCGGCCACACCCGTCACGCGTTCCGCACCGCGATTCCAAAGTTGAATTTGCAGGTTGCTGTCGACGAACACGACACCGTCGCGCATGTTGTCGAGCAATTTTTGGTGGAACAGGGCGTCCGACTGAACCTGACCGGTAGGGGCCATGACCGAATCGCGTTCCCAAATCGAGGCGCTCGCCTCGAGCTCATCGAGCCAGCGGTGAACGACCCGCTGATGGATCTCGAATTGATCTCCCTCTTGTAGGCGGCTGAACTCCTTGACGAGCTCGGGATCGAACTGAGTCCCGGCACAGCGGAACAGTTCGCCTATCGCTCGTTCGCGCGACATCGCTCGACGATAGATATGGTCGGTCGTCATCGAGTCAAAGGCGTCCACAATCGCCAACATGCGACCACAGAGCGGCAGTTCCTTACCGGAAAGATCAAAGTCGCCACGGCCGCCGTCGAACCAGGCAGGACTGTAATGGACGATGTCCAATACCGCCTGCGATGAACAGCAGCTTCGCAAAATGTTCTGGCCCAGGGCACGGTGGCGATTCATCAATACCGCTTCCGAGGCGGTCAACTTGCCCGGCTTGAGCAGGATATTGTCCGGCACACCGATTTTGCCGATGTCGTGTAGTAGCGAGGCAATCTCGATCTCTTCGAGCTGCTCCGTGGAGAGCTCCATCGCAATCGCCCAGGTCGAACAGGTCAACGCCACACGAACACTATGGGCGGCGGTCGCGGCATGTTTTGCCTGTAGCGATGTAAACAATCCGCTGGCAACGCCGAGTCGAGCTTGAGCCAGCTGATTCTCATGCGCTAGACGGGCCATGTCGTTGAGCGCCGCACCGGGGCCTTCCAGTCCGGAAAGCATCGACGCCACGGGGGCAGCCTTGGCAGCAGGGCCAACCGACGGTGCCTGCTGATCGGCATGCTGCGGGCCGGGATTGAACGACGATGAATCGTAAGGAGTCGAGCTAGACATCGCTGAGGGTTCTCACGTGTAGGTTTTTCGCGTCAGCAAACGTGCGCTGTCGCGTCTCATGTTGGATAGTCGTGCCGTTTTCGCATTGGCAGGGCGAGACAACACCGTCCACGCCTGATACGCCCCTTATCCGCTCGACAATCGAGCTGTCCGGAGCGACCAGCGCAGAGCTACCGGCCCGCCAGGAGCACAAGGACTCCTACGAAAACCTAGGTTACGGCGACGCACAGGCGCAGTTTTCCGGGCGAAAACCGCTGAATTCTCGTCTCTGTCGTTCGGCCACCGGACTGTACGGGTTGGCACGATTCACACCCTTTGCGCAGCGACACTTCCAGCCACGCAAAGCGAGAAGGCAGCGATCCAGTCTCCTTACAACCGTCACCAGTGGCAAAATCGTGCTCCCCCACCCCCGCCTCCGCGCGACGGCCTCACTGCGCTATATTGGCGGCCATGTTAGGCCTTGCTTCCGACACCGACCGCCGCTGGCTCGATCAAGTCGACTCGAACCTCGAAGAAGTGCTCATCGATCATGCGCACTGCGAGAAGAAAGCGGCCGCCACGGCCATGAACCTGTTGTTTGCTTACGTCGAAGACTAACAGCTTTGCCGGGAAATGACCGAAATCGTCAACGAGGAACTCGAACACTTTCAGCTTGTGCTCGACCTGATCAAAGAGCGAAACATTCGCTTTCGCCGACTCACGCCCAGCAGCTATGGCCGCCGTCTGCATGAGTTGATTCGCAAAGATGAACCAGGACGGGCTATCGACCGACTGCTCATCGCCGGATTGATCGAAGCCCGCAGCTGCGAGCGATTTGCCCAACTTCGGGACCACCTGGCCAAATCGGAACCCGCCCTCTCCACCTTCTTTGGCTCTTTATTTGAGTCCGAGGCCCGACATCACAGCACCTACGTTCGGCTGGCAAAGCGGTTTGCTCGTCCCAAAGACGGGCCACGGGCCGTGGAAGATCGCCTCGCCGAGTTGGCCGCCGCAGAGGCCGAAATTCTCGCCCTCGGCGACGAAGAAGCCCGGATTCATAGCTAGCGACTGGCTAAATCGGATCATTCCGCTCCAGGAGCCCCCGGGCCGAGCTTCGTCGCCGAGCGCATCTTGGTTCGCGCAAACCCCTATCTAGTAGGGAACTTAGCGAAAGATGCTTGTAACGAAACGCCGATTATCGATATACTGAGAGGGCTCTCTAGGAAGGTCGCGCGGTTTGTGAATCGAAGCCACCGTAAGACTCCCCGAGGGAGCATCGGGTCGATCGAGACATTCGTAGATACGGCATCGCCGTGTCAACGAAAGTCGACTGCGACCTACCTTTTTGACTTTGGCGTGACTCTAGCCAGTGGTAACGCCCATTTATTTTTTTATTTTCGTTATTCGTAAATCTTGGTCAGGGGCTTCGATTCGAAGAGGAGGATTCATACTATGCGTCATCCCTTATCTCGAAGACGTGCCACCGTGGCACGCAGCGGCTTCACGCTTGTGGAGTTGCTCGTCGTAATCGCAATTATTGCGACGCTCATCGGCATGCTCTTGCCCGCCGTATCGGGCGCCATCGAAAGTGGTCGTAATATCGACTGCAAGAACAACATGCGGAATGTGTCGTTGGCCATGACGGCATCGGAAACCAACAAGGGTTACTACCCCGTCGGTGCCGATTCCAACACCGGACACACCGGACAGAGCCATCTGCTCGAGTTCCTCGGAGAAACCAACATCTACGAGAACTTCGGTGATTTCAAGAGTAACGTGACCTCCAGTACGGTCAGCTCGGCCAAGGTTCAGGTTTTCTTCTGTGCCAGCGACGCAAACGTCGAAGGTTCTCCTGGAAGCGTGGACGGCAGCGACACGCAATACGGCCGTACCAACTTCGTACTCTGCTTCGGACGTGGCACGTTCAAGCCCACCAGCACTGACATGGGCGGCGTCTGGAGACTCAACGCTCGTTCCAATAGTTCGGTCGCCCGAGACGGCCCGTCGAATACCGCTACTATCAGCGAAATTACGGTCGATCCCGATCCTTCGAGGCTGGTTGGTGTGTGGGCCTATGCCGGTGGTGGAGCCAATGGCTACACCCACTCGGCGTTCCCGGATAATGGAGTTTCGCTTGGAGAGAGCGACCATGTGCTCGGTTCCCATGGCTCCGACAGCGGTCTTGATAGTGCTACGGGGCGGGCGAGCAGTTACCACCCCGGTTCGATCAACGTCGCCTACGTCGACAACCATGTCGCCGAATTTGAGTTCAGCGGCAACCAGGAAGTTTGGACCTGGCTTGGTTCGGCCAACGATGGACGCGTCATTACCGAAGAAGGCGTCATCGGCGGCAACAATAACGATCCGGATCCGGATCCCCCGTCGACCTAATGATTTCTTAGCGTAAACATAAAGACCCCGTCCGCATAACGCATGTCGGACGGGGTCTTTTTTTGCGTGAATCGCCTGAGGGCGAGGACATCCGCAGCCCTCTTCTACGGCCGCCTCGGCACAGCTGCGTTAAGCTTCCAGCTGCTGTGTTAGCCTTCCAGCTGCTCCAGGACCAAATCGCCTACTTCGCTGGTCGAGTAGCCCATCTTGCCGGCGGCCTGGCTCTTCATCTTAGTGCCAGTCACGGTCATGATGGCACGATTGATTCGTGCGGCCGACTGCTTGTGGCCCGCCTGTTCTAGCAGCATGCCCATGGCGTTGATCGCCGCGATGGGGTTGATCACGCCTTGGCCGGTGTACTTAGGAGCGGAGCCACCCATCGGCTCGAACATGCTCGTTCCCCCTTGCTCGGGATTGATGTTT
>CAYLRE010000192.1:0-9292 GCA_964385715.1 uncultured Planctomycetaceae bacterium | reverse complement strand
ATCAAGTTCAATGGCCAAACGGTTGGCGGACCAATTGATGCCAATCTGCCCGGCGGCGGAAGCGCGAGCATATTCAATATCCCGGTCACTTCTCTTGCTGGCAGCGTGAACACCGCCACTGTGACTTCGACGGGCGACATCTTTGGCTGGCACTTGGCAGTACTGCAGACCACGGCCGTGCCTGAGCCATCGACGTTCTTGCTGGCCGCCCTAGGGTTAACAGGACTAATGCTGCTTGCTCAGGCCTGCCGGCGTCCTCAGTAGATGACTGATGCTGAAAGATGACGGCATTACGCCCTCAGCCAGGGCCAAAGTACCCTGCCTGGCCTGTGGCCGCATCATTCGCCGAGTCACCGTTGCCCGCTACTATTCCCCGAGCGCCTCTTTCACCAATCCTTCGATGTCGAGCGTACCGTCACCAATAGCGTCCATGACGGAATCGCACTGAACCCGACTTTCATATTCGCGAACGCGATTGAGAATTAGCTCGATATCTTTGTCGCTGTGGTTCTTCTGCCGAAGGTGCTCAATCAGGTCCGCATATCGTTCGTCGCTATCCACAGAGTTTCCTCCCTTCCTATTGATGAAGTTCCCCTATCCACAGCATCTCGCAGCTGGACCCAGCCGACTCCAGGGAGCTGTGGCACCGCTGGTGCAGATTCCGTGAAACCAGTCGGCACGAAGGATTGTACAACGTTTCGGCGGGATTAGGAGAGCCACCTTCCCGGCAACGCCCGGCAGCGGCAGGTTGAACGTTGACCGGGACTGCGATGCCAGTTACGTTGACAGCATGCCAAATTGACCCATTTTCGACGTGTCCAAGGCGATCGCTGGCTCACTAGTCCACAAGCTTGCCAGGCACGTCCTCAATCGTTCTGATCTAGGAGCTGAAGATGCAGAAGCTTACCCGATTCGCGTTGCTCGTCGTCACGGCGACCTTTTTTAGTTCGGCTTTAGCCACCAGCGCTGCGGCCGATCACCACAAGGAAGGCAAAAGTCACGAACACCACTTGGACGCGATGTTCGACCGCGTCGACTCCAACGACGATGGCAGCATTGACGAAGCCGAGTTTAAGGCAGCCGTTACAAAGCTTCACGAACGCATGAAAGCGGCGCGTGAACATTGGGGCAAGCACTCCAACGCCCACCGCGCGAAGAAAATCGAACACGCAAAGAAGGCCGACCGGGGTCACCACAAGCATCACGCCCACCGTCACGAACGCATGAAGGCGTTTCGCGAGAAGCTCGCCAACGCCACGCCGGAAGAACGCGCCAAGATGATGGAGCGCATGAAGGCGTTCCGTGAGCGAATGGCCAAGGCCCAGAGCGACTCAAAGAAGCCGGCCACGATCGCATTGAAACTGCACGACGCCAAGAAGAAGGGCTGCGATAAGAAGAAAGGTTGCGACAAGAAGGGGCATCACGCCCATCGTGGTCATCACGGCAAAGGCAAGGGCCACTACGCACGCCACGGGCATGGTCACCGAGGCCACGGACACAGGGGCCCGCGCGGTGTCGTTGCCCCTGGATCGATTGGCACGATCAATGCCAAAGTTGTGAATATCCACTACCACTTCCACGGCGCCAAATCGGCCGGCCGGCACGGTTTCCATCGCAGCAAGGCTGCTGTAGCCAAAAAGAAGTGTGGAGCGAAGAAGGGCTGCAACAAGAAGAAGAGTTGCGGTAAGAAAAAAAGCTGCGGTAAGTCTCGCTGCAAGGCCGGAAAGTGTGCCAAGAAGAAGTGCTGCAAGAAGTCGCAGTGCAGCAAAGCCAAGAAATGCTGTGGCAAGTGTCCCGTCACCGGCAAGTGCAGCAAGGGTAAATGCCCCCTCAAGGGTAAGTGCCGTGGCAAGGACTGCCGCAAGCAGGCTTCGGCCACAACGGGTGAATCGAAACAGCTAGCTGCGACCGTCACGCTACAAGCGGCTGATGTCGAGCCGGCAGCTCTGATCGTGCCCGCGACCAAGCTTGTACCCGCGCAGAAGGCGACTGAGGTCTCGGAAGATTTGCAAGAGACCGAAGACGCGGAGCTCGATACCGAGCGAGCGGAGGTCAACGACCTAGACGCGGAGGCCATCGAGCTGGCATCCGCCTACGATTTCGACGTAGCTGACCTGATTGACGAAATCATCAATCAGTAAGGCGATTGAGGCAGACGCCGAGGGATCGGCAGAAGTGGAGCTGGCGTGTTACGTTGCCAGATCCAGTTCAAGCAGGTCTACCGAACGTGTCATGGTCATCTTCGACCGTGGCACGTTTTTTCTTGCGCCGCCTGGGTCCAAGAGCAATGCCAAGACCGCGTCTAGGTAAGACGACGATAGACGGCCAATGTTTCTTCCGCCGTGGCTTGCCACGAAAAGACCGACCGACGGCGGTGCCCTCGCTCGATTAGATCCTCGCGTAGCCGAGTATCGTCGAGAATCTGCGTCATTCGCTCTTCGATTTCTTCGACCGACTCGGGATTGAAAAGAAGTGCCGCATCTTCCGTCACCTCCGGTATGGAGGAAACATTGCTGGCCAGAATCGGAGCCCCACACCCCATCGCCTCCAGCAGCGGGATACCGAAACCTTCATAGAGCGACGGGTACACGAACGCCGCGCAATGACGGTACAAAGACGAAAGCCTTGCGTCCGATACAAGCCCGTGATCGACGACTTGATCGCTCAGGCCGAGTGATTCGATGCGAGCAGTCTCCGCCTGTTTTAGTGGCGACCCAACGGTATGCAGCTGGACGTCGCTCCGTTTTTTCTTGAGAAGGCCAAGAGCTTCGAGAAGCCGATCAAAATTCTTGTAGGAGCCACGAGCCCCCACGAACAAGAAGAACGGCCTTTCATCGGCCGGCGACCAGTCATCAGGTTTAACTTGATCCATCTCCGTTGCCTGATGAATGACAGAAACCCGATCCTCGACGTGCGGGTAAAGATCTAACAGGTCGTTTCGCGTGTAGTCTGAGACACAGATGATTGCGTCCGCTCGATTAATCGCCGTTCGCTTTTCCGCGGCATGCTTTCCGCGACGATCAATCATCGCGGCGAATCGTTCATGTGTCATGTCGTGAACGGTCAGTACCTGAGGAGGCCCACTCGTATCAAATTCCGATCCACTCAGCGTCCGATAGTAAGTGGGATGCAGAACATCTGCGGAGATCGTTGCCGCGAGGCGACGAAAATAGGTCCGCTGGAGCGCGCGGCGTACCTTGCCAAGCATCTTGGGAAGCCGCCACGATCTGAGATGCAACTCAAGGTTCGGATGCGCCGGAAAATTGGTCGATCGCCGGTGGGTCGAAATCAGAATCGGCGTCACCTCTTCCGGCAGTAAGCCAATAACATTCGCAAAGTAGCGATTGATTCCCCCCGCCGCTTGATGCGAATAGATAACACCGTCGTAGAGCACCCGCATGGCAATTCCTTAAGCGACGGAACTAGTGAACCTGGCGTTTACGACTTGCAAGAATTGATCCAGTCGCGTCCACGGTCTCAACTCCTTGGTAGTCTACCAGAACTGTTGTAATGGCAAATGAACTGCCGCGCGAACCTACAGCCCCCTGCGAACGTGGTCAATATCAAAGACTGGAGCTCCCGCAGGTGGCAGGGACTTCAGCAGAACCACGACACGTTGCAGTACACACGCAACGTCAATGATTGTCCCGGAAATCGGCCAAGACAAAGGTCTGCCTCTGCCCCAATTGATCGCAACCGATTGCAAGATTCGATCGGCTCACCAACACAGAAACTCTCGCGCAGCCTCAGTCCAAGAAGGCGCGCATGACAAGCAGGACTAGAGAGGCTGCAGTTACCTTGGCCACGTACCCGCCAACCCCTAACCAATGCAGCCAATCACGACGCGTCTTCAGCTGAAGATCCCGAATTGCAAAAAAGGTGATCCATAAACCAGCTGCAAAGCTCGCCCATGCCGTTACGGTCCGTAGATCTTTCAGGCCCCACCCCTGAAACCCCATCTCGTCCCAAGCCCAAAGGCTAGCCCAATAGCCGGCCTGCAGTGCGGAGAGTAAACAAGGCCCGAGGAAAGCTACCTTCCAAAGCCTCGATTCTGAGAAGATCGCCCCACAAGAAAGAGCAATAACGATTGCCACTCGAAGCAGACAATGCACGGCGAACAATCGGGCAATCGACAGCTGAGGCGCCACCAATAGACTGACGACAAACATCGACGCATTCTCGGCGGCAAAGATCAGCAGCAACCAATGACCTGGCTGGCTAACCAAACGAAGCCCGATTCGGATTCGTCCCCATAGCAGAGTGGCTGCTCCCATGAGCATTCCACCGGTGAGCACGCATAGAAACGCCGAATTGATAGCGTGAATTAAACGCCAATTTGGAGCGATGTCCTCGAGGGTCGATCTCTCTGTCCTGGTCACGGCCATGAGAACAGCACTTAGGGCCGTCCACAACATGATGTGCTTGATGCCAAGCCGAGGAACCGGCGGGGCCCCAGGCGACGCAACCGACGTAGAGGGCTCTGAGAAGTCTTTAGAAGATTCTGAATTGTCCATGCCGGCACCCCTGGAAACCCACTAAACGCAGAAAGCCTCGGAGGTTACACCGACTGGCGGCGAAACTCCCGAGGCTTCCTTGTGTGCCTTAGCTCCCCGAACGCAACCGATTTCATGACCATTCTCTGTTTTCTCGGCGGCGTAAACCCCATTCAGACAATGATTTGCGAGTTTTCGTAGCATCCGGGCCATTCTGCTTCTTAACGGTTTCATGAATCACGACTCGGGCACCTAGACCCGACGAAACACGCCGAAAAAGAACTTCTGCTCGTTATCTGACGGCGTGAGGTGGACGTGGTCCAGCGTGCGGACGAGCTCAAACTGCGAGCCAAGCGTTGCCTGCATGATTTCTGCGTCGTACTGCCGAATCTCAAGGCCGCTACATTTCTCGGGACCGCCGACCGCGAACGTTCCAATAACCAGGTGGGCACCACCCGGGAGCGTCTTCGTCACCCGGTCCACGTACGCTCGGCGGTCCGACTCTTGGGTCAAGAAATGAAAGACGGCTCGGTCGTGCCAAACCTCAAACCGGCCCAAGTCCGGGGCGTTCGTGATATCGGCCTCTATCCAAGTCACGGTGTCGGCTCGGTCTCCCAATCGCGACTTCGTCGCCTCCAGCGCGGCGGACGAAATGTCGAGTACCGCAACACCCTCGTAGCCGGCGCTGAGCAGCTTGTCGACGAGAAACGACTGGCCGCCCCCCACATCGATGACACTGCGACGCACTGGGGATACCGACTCGATCAGATCAAACGAGATTTGAGGGTCCACCTCAAACCAGCTGACCTCGTCGCTGGCCTTGTTCGCGTGAATGTTCTCCCAGTGCTCGCGCCGTTCCACTGCTCAGTTCCTATCGCCCAGGATTTCCGTCGATGCCGATCGCCCGAGGGGAATTCCTCGGAGACTTCATTTTAGGGCAAGGCCGGGAAAAGCTGCACCCCCAACTTCTGAACCCGGAACCGGACCGCTGGATCCCGGACCGGTCCTGGCTCCCGTCGTTCCAGAGCCAGTACATCGCGAGAACGTGCTTCTCGACTTGCCCCAAGCCGACCCCCACAAGATCCACGATCACGTTGTCTTCGCCGTTGAGCTTGAGCGTGAACAAGCCGTCCGCGGCGACCTCGGCCAGGCGGTCCTATTGGTCGACGTCCGCGATCCCCTATCTTCGGTGCCTTACGGCTACAAGCACGAGTGCCAATGTGGCTCCGTACAAGCAACTATTGGCGATCGCGAAGACCGGGATTGTGAATCCGAACGGCGGGAATCCGAAGACGTAGGTAACGACCAGGCTGGGAAGATTCAGAAGCAGCGTGAGCACTTCGGCAAGACGTTCCATCGGAGTCAACTTGGTAGGCTCCATCACCCAGAAGCCACCGGAAAGATTGCGGACGCTCCACCAATTGAGCAGCCCGTGGGCGATCGCAAGAACGATCGCCAAGTACAGCCAGCTCAGGATCTTCGGACGAGAGTTAGACGGTTGAGAGGAACTCTGTGTTGGGGATGCGTATGGGTCTTGATGGATCATGACGAGTTCAATCTGTCTGATTCAATTCCCTCGCACTCCGATAGGTTAGAGAGGAAAGCCAAGTGTCGGGATGGCCTACTATACCATTTTAAGATTCACTTTAGCCTGCAGGCCGCCTGCCCACAATCCGCTACGGCAACGCCGGGAATACCTGCACGCCAAGCCGCTGGACCCGGAACCGGACCAACTGGATCCCGGACCGATCCTGGCTTCCGTCGTTCCAGAGCCAGTACATTGCGAGGATGTGCTTCTCGACTTGCCCCGAGCCGACCCCCGCAAGATCCACGATCACGTTGTCTTCGCCGTTGAGCTTGAGCGTGAACGATCCGTCGGCCTCAACTTCGGCCAGGCGGTTCTGCTGGTCGATGTCGTTGATCATTGACTCGGTTGCTTCGTCGAAGAGGGTGACCAGAAATGCGACGAGGCCCGCCTTCAAGATCGGGTCGCCGGCGAAGTCCACCAGCTGGCCACTGACATTCAGCGATTCGCCAGCCTGAATAATGAGCGGTCCCTGGCGAGTCTGGTCCATCAGGTCAATCGTGTTTCCGAGTGCGGTGGTCATGGTGTGACTCCCTGAAGATTTGTGACTTGGGACCTTCGTCCCAACGGTTTGTTCGCGCGGGAGGCAGCACCAGTCAATCCATTGATTCTGGAGGTTGCCCCGACGACGTTCGCGATCCGAACGAAGTCCAGGACCACAGTGATCGCGGTTTGCGATTCGCCCGCGAGCGAAGTCTCAAGAACTTGGGCGAGCAGCGTCTGGAAACGCGTTGAGGCGTCGCTCGCAGCCGCGCCGTCGGAAATCTCGACTTGGTAAGTCACAGTTCCGATGGCCAATTGCCCGGCCAGTGCGTCCTCGATGATTTGTGCAAGCACGAGATTGCTACCCGCGGGCAAGTCGCCAGCCAGAGTGCTTTCGGATATGGCGACGTGAACCTCAGCGGCTGCCCAAGTCGCATCGCCCGCGTGCAGACCTCCTTGGAACGAGAGCGTCAACTCGGCATTGGCCGACCACGCTTCACTAGCTGCCTGGCCTTCGCTGATGCTTCCGTACAATTGGGCTTCATAGACAGCAACACTTCCGGCGACTTTGCCCTCAACGACCGTGGCGGTAACGATCGCGGAGCCTTCCTTCGTTTCGCCAGCCCGCAAGCCATCATCCAGAGACTCGCTGGTGGTCACATTGCCAGACCAATTGTCGGCTGCCGTTGCGGTGTCCGCGACGTTTCCTGCAGCTTGATCCTGTTCGATCTGCAGCGTCCAGCCGTAATACGATTCGCCCGCGACGCCTCCGGAAACGGTCGTGTAGTCGAGCTCCGTTCCGGCTGGTGTGAAGGACGAGCATACAGCTTCGGCCAATACGTCGTCATTGGGCGTGGTGTCGTTGGTCAGGTCGGTGAACAGACGGAGCGTTTTGTCCGACCGGAGCACTTGCAGAACCGTCGTTGCGACGTTGTCGTCGAATTGCGTCTGGTTGTAGAGCTCTTGCGACTGGTCGACCAACGCGTGCCCGATCGCCTCACCGTCAGGCGACGCGGTTTCCGAGACGTTCGCCGGAGTCGTCCTCCGCGAAAAATGCCCCATGAAGAATTGTGGAGTAAAGGACGCTGGGACTGTCGCGGGACCGAGCGAGATTGGCGTGCCGTAGTTCGGCTCCAGCTTGACGCCCTTCCCACCGAGGTTGAGGCAGAGGTATCCGATGAAATCTGTTCCGGACGCCTGATCGCGGATCGTCAGATCAAACCCATCAGGATTGAATGCCGTGACCTCGCCACGCCACAGTGCAGTACCTGTCGTGAATGGCTGCCCGACGAGCCCATCGGATCGCCTCATCACGCCAGTTCGATTCGATGCCGTACCACGCCCAAGCATCGCCTGGACGATACCCGCAACGGGATCGTCGTACGCCACGCCAAACGAGATGATCCCGTTCGTTTGGTTCGTGGTGTTGTTGATCCCTGCCGTCGCGCCGAAGATCAGCTCCGGTTGGAATGGCAATCCGGCTACAGACGACGCGGCCCCTACCGCACCTGCCGTCTGCAGCGTACCGGCGGCGGCCTGCACGTTGTCCCCGGTGAAGAAAACGACATCGAGGCGGCAACCAGAGAGCGCCGCACCATTGCTCACAGCTAGTCGGACTCCGTCGGTAATCCACGTGGAGAACGCGACGTCGTTGGCTCCGGATTGCTCAAGAATTGCAACTTTGGATCCGGACTGGGCTCGACGGCCTGCTGAGCTGGCGGCATTGTCGTTCCAGGACGCCATGGATGCATGTTGGCCCAGGCCATCCGTGAACCCGTAGCCCATGTAGATGTCCTGGCGGTTGGGACTGCCCGTAGCCCCGGTGTCACGGTAGTACAGGAAGATCGCGGCTTTCGGAGTTCCAAAGCCTGCGATCGTAATATCAAAGAGCCCCGTCGAAGACGGAACCGTGGCCCTTTGAATTCCTACCTTTACGTCTGCCATCTGACCTACACTCCGTCATCAGCCTGCGTGAAGGTGCCTTGCACCGAAAGCGAGTCGCCCGATCCGAGCGACTTGTCGCCGCCTGAAAACGCACCGACCGAATAAAGCGTTCCAGCGGTGCCGCCCTTGGTGGAATTGGTGCAGAGGAACGCCCCGCCGACCGTGACCGTCGCGTTGATCGAGAACACCGCCTTGGACGCCGAGTTATCAACCGACTGGCCCGACACCGCGCCGAGGACAAGCGATTGCCGCGTCCCCTCGGTGTAGGCCGTCACCTCAGTCCAGCCCGCGTGGGCGGCCATCGTGTCGCCGGCGGCCGGCGTCGGCGTCGAATCGGTGAGCCCAACGAAGTGCGACGCCGTGTAAGCCGACGCCTTGAAGTACTTGTCGAGAACGTCGTCGAGTCCCTGGTTGACCACGAGGTTCTCGATCGCCGCTTCCCACTTCAGCAGCCCGCCACCGAGCATCCGTTCGACTTCCGCCAACACCGGTGAACCAATGGACTGCAGGTGCGAACGGAGCCGCTCCCAGGTACTGAGATGGATGCGGCCAAGCTGCAGCAGGTCCAGCGACGCAATGAAGTGGGCGTGCTCGCCAACCAATGATAGGAACTTGTCGGGATCGCCCACGAGTAGCGGACCGTGCGCCCACAGTCGCCATGAACCGTGGGCTTTAGTGCAGGTGCCGACGCCGCGACTTGACTCCACGCTGCCGCCGAAACTACTGAGGGTTTTACTTCCGTGTTGCATGATGCACTCCTTGGGAAATGGAACTGAGGGATTCGAGA
>CAYLRE010000191.1:0-9332 GCA_964385715.1 uncultured Planctomycetaceae bacterium | reverse complement strand
AGAAAACGATAACGACGTCCCCGCGGTCGGCATCGGGGCGACGGTGCAGTCGACCGGGCGGTTTATTGTCACCTATGACCAGGCTCTCGGCGATGTTACCGTCGGCGTTAGTACCGATGGGGACGACGTCATCGACGGTGCTCCCGGATTGCTAAGCGGTATGAAAGCGATGTGGGACGGCGAAATGCTCGGCGTCTCTTTCTTCGCCCGTGGTGACAATGGGGTGTTTTCTTTTAGCGGTGGCGGTGCCGACGCGGTGTTTACTGACTTGCGCGTACTCTCAGGCAGCGCAATCGAACTGCCAGTGACCGTGCCTGAGCCAAGTGCGATCGTGCTCGCAGTGTTGGGGGTGTTTGGCGTGGCGCTCGCTGGGCGAAGGAGACGCCGACGCGCTGGTCACGGAGCGGACCGCCTGGAGCGAGCGGGCTAAATAGGTTTCGCCGTTCCGGTCGCGACAAGAAGCAGAACGGGGGAACGCTCCGGCTTTCTCACCAAGAGAAACAACCGGAGCGTTCGCACTTGCAGCGTCGGGGTAAACGCAGCGAAGAGTATCGATGCCGACGGGGATTCATCGTCGGACGAACCGCGGCTTGTTGTTATTGATCGCCCTTTGGGCCACGACCACCCTTGCCTCGAGGCGGGCGTCGGTCTTGCCCCGGGCCACGCTTTCCACCGCCGGCTCGTGGCGGTCGGCGACGTCCTCCATTCTCCGCGTCTCCCTCTCCACCTCGCGGCGGGCCGCGGCGACCTTGGGGACCACCTTCACCATCGCGTTCACGCCCTTGACCGCGTTCTCCGTTTTCACCACGGGGACCCCCATTCTCACCACGGGGACCTCGTCGCTTGGGCGGCTCGACACCATTGTCTCGCATGATTCCGTGGGCTTGCTTGCGTAGCTCGCGGGCCTTTTCTTGATCACCAGATTCACGAGCCTCACGGATTTGACCGTGCAAGTCGCGAAGTTCGTCACGGACATCCTGGGGGAGGCTCTTGAAAGCCTCGGGCTCGCGTGGTCCCTTGCCGGGACCGCCCTGGGCCTTGGCTCGCTTGCGAGCCTGACGCATCTGGTAGAGCTCTTTGCGGATCTCACGAACGCGATCCTGATCGCCCGCTTCTTTCGCTTCCTTCATCTCTTGTTGAAGCCCTCGAGCCCGCTCTTTGGCGGCAGCTCGTTTTTCGGCCGACGGTTTGGCCGACGATTTGTCGGTGGCGCCGTCTTCCTCCGCCCAAGCTGTGTTCATGGGCGACAACGTGATCGTGCAGGTCATCACGATCAGGGGGCAAAGAATCGATGCCAGCTTTCTCATAGCGATGTTCCTTGTTCGAATTTCTCGATGGCAAAACGTCTGTCGGCGATGCGGGTGGCTCCTGTCTTCGGCCCTCGTCATCGGCTTGATGAGGTAGCCAAAGCCGGCACCGCGTGCGGGAGGTGCCTCCCTTACAGTACATAGAACCCCAGCCGCTGGCCAAGGTTTCGCTTGGAGTTCCGTTTTTTGGGCGGAACGATGATTTTTGGCCGGGAACGCCGATCTTCTCAAACCACCGGCCTGCCGAGAAACTGCCGCAATAGGGCTATTCTAAGAGTGGCTGGGCCAGGCCCGCCGCGATCGGCACGAACAATAGAAGCGGGCACCAGGCAGCCAGTGCCGGACTGAGCGAGAGGTGGCTGCCGAGGTACTCGCAGCCCATGATCACGGTCAAGAAAAGCACCACCAGCAGCACGCAGTTGCCGACCGCCAGCAGCATATTTCGGGTCTCGCGGGTCAGTACCAAAGGCAGACCGAGGAACAGCAAGGTGACATCCAAAATGGGTCGTACGATGCGGCCGTGGATTTCCACTCGGACATCGGCCCCGTAGTCGTTGCTGGCGTTGTTCATGCCGTCGATCAATTGAAAGACGGAAGCGTATTGTCGCCAATGCTTGCCACCGGTGAGCCGGTCAATGTCGATGCCAGTCGCGATGAAGCATTGGCCCGGCTCGAGCCAGTCGTTGTCGTGAGCGGTATAAACGACCGGTTTCTGCCCGAGGTAGAGCGTCGGTTTGTCGTTCATCTTGGCCGCGTCCTCGACATCGTGCAACAGATAGCCCATCGGGTGTTGAGAGTTGGCGAGAACGAAGTCGGCGTCCTTGGAAGAGACCTCGCGACCATATCGTTGGAGCGGTCCCGAGGGCATGTGGAATGTCGGCTCGACCAGTTTCTTATCGCGAACCTGGGCCCCTTTCGCGGTCAGGAACAGGTCGGTTTCGTTGTCGTACCTTGGCGTGACATCGCGTATCCGGTCTTCAGAAAGATCCTGCGCGTTGAAGCTCAGCTGATCGATCATCGAGGGAATAATAAATTCGCGATTCACGGCCGCCAACAGGCACATCACGATGCCGGCAAGCATCACGCAGCGAACGATGCGGGCCTTGCGAATGCCTGCCGCCATGAGCGCGGTCATTTCGTTGTGGCGGCGGAAGGAAGCGATGGTGAACAACGCCGTGATCAGCACCAAGATGGCGCTCACCTGATCGTAGAACGCTAGCGATCGGCAGCCGTAGTAGGAAAATACGGTGGTCAGGAACCCGCCGTTGCCTTCGGCGTAGGTGGCCAACTCGTCGAAGTTGTTGACGCTGTCAGCAACAATATAGAGCCCGGTGAAACTGCAAAAGAAGATGCAGAAAATCCAGGTGAACTGCCGCAGCAAGTAGCGATCGATGGTCAGCATGGCGATCCGTCTGAGCTGTCCTGTTTCAAGTCGATGTCCATCCTGGACATGCGAGGTATCTGTCTTGTTGGGCGGGTATCTCTTGGGGCCGAGTGGCGATTCGGCCTGTCGTTATCCTACGGGGGCTTTCTCGGCCATGACGTCCGCGACTGCGCGGGCTAACATCTCGACGCCCTGGGCAATGCTCTCGGGCGACTGCACGCCGAAGCTCAGCCGCAACGTGTTCTTCTGCAGGGGGGCTCCTTCGCCCGGATAGCAATGCACGCCTGGCACGTAAAGCACGCCTTCTTCGAGTGCTCGTTGGAACAACGGACCATCGGCGCCGGTGTTGACCGACTCTGGCAGCGTCATCCAAACGTACAGACCACCACGGGCTGGCAACCAATGAACGTCACTCAGCGACGAGAAGTGTTTCTCCACGGCGGCCAGCGTCGCTTCCAGCTTCGTGCGGTAACTTGCTTGAATCTTCGCTACGTGGGCGTCGTATTGTCCTTGTCGCAACACGGTTGCCATCAGCCGCTGATTGAAGCAGGGGGAACCAAAATCGATGTCGCCCTTCTGATTGCAAACCGGATCGACGAGCGCCGGCGGCAAGATTGCCCAGCCGATTCGCATGCCAGGCGAAAAACTCTTCGAGAACGAACCGGTGTGAATCACCGTTTCGCCTTCTGGGTCGAACGAGCTGATGCTAGGAACATCTTCGCCGTAGTAACCGAGTTCCCGGTACGCGGTGTCGTCGATGACGTGAATGATGCCATCGGTCGCGTAACGCTTGGCCATTTCCAGGATCTGCTGGCGACGTTCTGTCGGAAGCGTCGCCCCAGTTGGGTTGTCGTAGTAACTGGTGACGTAGATCGCCTTCACGCGGGCCAGTTCACCGCTGGTTTGCAAGCGTCGCAGTTCCGCCTCTAGCGCCTCGGGGATCAGGCCGTCGTCGTCCACGGCAACGCCGACCATGCGTGCCCCAATGTTCTGCAGCGTGCCCAGGTAGACGAAGTAGCAAGGCGAAGCACAGAGCACGATGTCGCCCGGATCGATGAGTGTCTCGCCGAGCAGATGGAGCATCTGATTGCTGCCAGCGGTCAGCACAACTTGGTCGACCGAAAATCGTCCGCTCGCCGGATCGATACGGTCGGCTGCACAGTGCCTGGCCAGAATCGCTTCTCGCAGTTCCAGGTCGCCGACGGTCGTGCCGTATTGCAGCGCCGCTTGGGCTTTGGCAGCGTCAGCAAATGTCGCTTCGCTCGCAGCGGCCACCACCTCTACCGGTAGCGTTTCCGGATCGACAAACCCGGCTGCCAGCGAGATCAACTCCGGTCGCGCAATCGTCTCGTGCATCAGATAGCTGATCGGCTGCGGTGCCGCCTGCTGAGCACGTTTTGATAGGCGAGTTGGTTGAGACATGATGCCTGGTAGTTCTGGATACTTCGTCGTTCTGGGGCGATGCCGCTCGTTGTTAGCGTCCGTCGATAGCGCAGTCCTAGCGCGGCTGTCGGCGCATGCCTGCAGCTGCGCAAGTATAGGCGGAGTGAGGATTTTGGGTCAACGTCGACAGCCTGTTAATAGCGGCGCTGGAGAGCGCTATTGATGACTGCTATCACCGCCGGTTTCATGTCCGCCTGTCGAAAATGTGATATTCAAGAATCTCGCCAATAAACCGAACAAAATGAGGTTCTTCGTCCCTCCGTCCGTTATGCTAACAGACAAAGATGCGGGGCTACTTTTGGTTCTCTTCGGTCGGCTTCGCCTTAATTATATTCCGCCCAGGGTGGGTCGCTTGATGGGCATCACCACGCCAAGATCGAATGCAGCGTCATATGTCGTGCGGGCGTTTCCTCGGCACTGCACCACCGCGGTTCGCTGGTTCGCCCAGTCGGCGACCGATCTCGTCTTTCCGCCAACGTGTGTGTTGTGCCACGGCAGTCTGACGGTCGATCCGGTTGAGCCGCCGGTGCAGCCAGAGCCGCCGCCACAAACAGACATCGCTGCCGGCCGTACCGCGCAAAGAAAAATCTGCCCGGGTTGCCGCGTGCAACTGCTTGGCATCCCGCAGTCCCGTTGTCTGCGGTGTGGAGCAGTTGCGCTTACCTCTGGCCAGCAAGCCTGCCGCGAATGTCACCAGCAGTCGTTCCATTTCACCGGCGTCTATCCGTTGGCCAGTTATATGGCCGAATTGCGAGAGGCCGTGTTGTTGACCAAGCAGAGTTCGCACCGCATCGTCGCCCGTGCGCTCGCGGAGCTCTTGCTCGAACAGCGCCGCGATGATCTCCTTTCACTCCAGCCGGATCTGATCGCCGCCGTGCCGATGTACTGGTCGCAGCGGCTCCGTCGCGGGATAAACGCGCCCGAGGTGGTGGCCGAACATCTGGCGCGAGGGTTAGGTGTTCCGGCTCTGCCACGACTCCTAGTCCGTCATCGGAACACCGAGCCGCAAACGAATCTTCCGCCGGAGAGTCGCTTTAAGAACGTCCGCGGAGCCTTTCGGGTCTCGCGGCGATACAAGCTAAATCAGGCTCGGGTTTTGCTGGTTGATGACATTCTCACGACCGGAGCGACCTGTAGTGAAACCGCTCGCGTGCTGCGAGACGCCGGGGCCGCCGAGGTATTCGTCACGGTGTTAGCGAAATCGACCAGGCCGGCGACCTGAGTTGGCGACGTTTATCGCTGGTGCATCGGCCCTCCGCACGGCCAAAATCGCCAGAATTTCGCTTCAGATCGCCACCGCTAGGATTGTAATTGGGCGATAAGTCTCAAAAATTGGGAAACCGATCGAGCAAGCTCACGTCGCTTGCCGATCCAACCTTAAGTACGATCCGAATCCAACGTGTCTGGCTGGCGGCAGACGCATAAGCGGAGCTTTATGTTCGCATGACTTCCGACTCATCCACTCCCACGCCCGCTCCGCGCAAATCGCACCCGTTTCGACGGGCGGTCCTTCGCGGCTTCGGTGTGATGCTCCCGCCGCTTTTGACGATTGTTATCTTTCTCTGGATCGGTAGCACGGTAAATCACTACGTGCTCCGCCCGGCCAAGTGGATGGCTCGCGAAGCGCTGGTGTGGGTCAACGACGATACCTACATTGTTGAGCCTGGCGTGGTTCCAGATAAGCAGCGCATCGAGGACATGGCAGAGTTGCACCCGGAGGTCTTCCGCGACGATCCCCGGGCAACGCGTCAGTTCGTGCCACAGGAAGTCTTCAATCTCGTCAACGAGAATCTCGGCAATCAGCCGATGCCGTACTCGGGCCAGGCGGTGTACGAGATGTACATCGACCTTCGGTTCCTTAAGCCAACGGTCGTTGTCCCGGTCTTCACCTGCATCTTTATTTTGGTGATGTATACGCTGGGCAAAACGCTAGCCGCCGGTATTGGTGCCTGGTTCCTCGATACGACCGAACGCGGCATTAACCGTATTCCTGTCATTCGCAACGTCTATTCGTCGGTCAAGCAAGTCACCGACTTCATCTTTGGCCAGCACTCGGTGGAATACACCCGCGTGGTGGCGATCGAATATCCTCGCAAGGGAATCTGGTCGTTGGGCATGGTGACCGGCGAAAGCATGGCCGACATCCGTTCGGCCGCTAACGAACCGCTGCTCTCCGTCTTGATTCCGACGTCGCCCGCGCCGTTCACCGGGTTCACGGTTACGATCAAGAAGAGCGAAGCGATCGATCTCAACCTGACCATCGATCAGGCCTTCCAGTTCATCGTTAGTTGTGGTGTCGTTGTTCCGCCGCATCAGCTGCAAGAAGCCCTGGCCGAATCGCAGCCGGCCCTGCCAGGAGCGAGCGAAGGGGAAGCCGCCGGTGGAGCCGAGATGCCGACTGCCGCTGGTAGTTAGCTTCTTCGGTGCGTCTGTTGGCATACACATCGCCATGCCTCTCTCCGATCTTCACTATGTCCAACTCTTCGACGATTCGACTCGGTACCCGTGGTAGCGCCTTGGCACGTACGCAGGCGAATTGGGTTGCCTCGCAGCTGCGAGACGCCGGCCACGATGTCGATTTGATCGAGATCAGCACCCAAGGCGATGAGAAGACTTCCGTGTCGGTCGCCTCTTTGGGAAGTGTCGGTGTCTTTACCAAAGAGATTCAGAGGGCGCTACTCGACGACACAATCGACCTGGCGGTTCATAGTCTGAAAGACCTGCCAACCGACTTCATTGAGAACCTCACCCTTGCCAGCGTTCCTCCTCGCGAAGACTGCGGCGACGCCCTGATCTCCGCCGGCGATGTTTCATTCGAGGACCTGACCGAGGGAGCACGCATCGGCACCAGTAGCCTCCGGCGCTGCTCGCAGTTGTTGCATCAACGGCCCGACCTCACACTTTGCGATATTCGTGGCAACGTCGACACCCGATTGCGGAAACTGACCGACGGCGAGTACGACGCGATCGTGCTTGCCGAGGCGGGGCTCAATCGGCTTGGTCTTAGTGAACATATTACGGAGGTGCTTCCCAAGGACTGGATGCTGCCTGCGGTAGGGCAGGGGGCCTTGGGCCTGGAGACTCGCACCGACGACGAGACGACGCGAGCTGCCGTTGCGACGCTCGACGACGCGGCGACGCATAGCTCGGTGCTGGCCGAACGTGCCATGCTGCTCGCACTGGCCGGTGGCTGTCTCGCTCCGATCGGAGCTTGGGGACGTACCGACAGTGACACGCTTCTTCTCGATGCGGTGGTGCTCAGCCGCGACGGCAAACAGCGAATTGCCGCGGCCGATAAGGCGGAGCTTCCCGCCGCCGGCGAACAGGCCGCTTCGGCAGAGTTCGCAAAAGAGCTCGGCCGCACGGTCGCTAAGCAGCTGCTCGACCAGGGTGCCGCCGATCTGATTGCCGCCGCTCGGGCCGAGTAGAGTCGCTTCTTAACATCTCTTCGCTTGCCATTAGGCGGCCGATTCGTTTTACTTCAGGGGTAATGCGTGCGCGGCTTGCGTGCGTCGCCCGGCAAACCTCTTGAGCAGCAAATCCATGTCCCGATTTCATCGCCTGTCGAACTTCACGTTTCTTTCTCTTGCCTGCCTGCTCTCGATCGTGCTGCACTCGCAGTTCGCGGTGGCCGATGACTGGCCGCAGTGGCTCGGCCCCAAGCGAGATAGCGTCTGGCGTGAGAAGGGAATCGTGCGTGAGTTTCCGGAAGATGGTCCGCCGGTTCTGTGGCGAACACCGATCGCAGCCGGCTATTCCGGGCCCGCCGTGGCCGCGGGACGCGTCTACGTGACCGATCGCAAGCTGCCAGAAGGCGAAAGCAATCCTTCCAATCCATTCGCCCGCGGAGAAACGCCAGGCAGCGAACGCGTGCTCTGTTTGGATGCCAAGAGCGGCAACATTGTCTGGAAGCACGAGTACGAATGCAAGTACACGGTCAGCTATCCTTCTGGGCCGCGGACCACGCCGCTGGTCGCCGATGGCAAGGTCTACACACTCGGCGCCGAAGGGCATCTGTTTTGTCTTGATGCCACGCGCGGAACGGTCGTTTGGTCGCGAGAGCTCACCAAGGATTACAAAATTGAAACGCCGCTGTGGGGATTTTCAGCCAGCCCGCTGTTAGACGGCGATCGCTTGATCTGCATTGTCGGGGGCGAGGAGAGTGTCGTCGTCGCTTTCGACAAGAACACAGGAAAGGAACTATGGCGAGCCTTGTCCGCGACCGAACCCGGCTACTGCCCGCCCATGATCTACAGCGTGGGCGGACGCCGGCAGCTCATCATCTGGCACCCGCAGGCGGTCAACGGACTCGACCCCGCCAGCGGTGAAGTCTATTGGAGCGTTCCCTTTTCGGCCCGTTCCGGCTTGTCGATCGCCACGCCGCGCGTGCTCGGAAACCGTTTGCTCGTCTCCTCATTCTACGAAGGTTCTTTAATGTTGGAACTGACCGACGAGAAACCGTACGCCCGCGAGGTCTGGAAGAGCACCAGTCGCAACGAACGCAATACTGACAAACTGCACGCCTTGATGTGTAGCCCGTATCTCGAAGCGGGGCACATCTACGGGGTTTGTAGCTACGGCCAGCTGCGTTGCCTTAAGGTCGATACCGGCGAGCGACTGTGGGAAAACCTGACTGCCACCGGCTCGACCGGCAGCACGCGCAGCCGCACCGACCGCTGGGCCAACGCCTTCCTAATCAAGAGCGGCGATCGCTTCTTTCTGCCGAACGAGAAGGGAGACCTGATCATCGCCAAGATGAGTCCTGCGGGGTACGAAGAAGTGAGCCGTGCCCATCTCTTGGAACCGACCGACCCTTCGCCCGGCCGCGATGTCGTCTGGTCCCACCCGGCCTTCGCCAATAAGGCTGTCTACATGCGGAACGACAAAGAGATCATTTGTGTCGACCTGGCGGAGTAATGGGGGGAGCGGTGCGGCTGAGCGTCCCGGTGGGCCTTGGGAGGCGGTTGACCGCAGGCTGCGGTCTCTATTCGCGAGTAGGTGGACTGCGTTGTTTAAGCTGCTCTATTTGTAGGGTAAAGTGGGTGCCACTGGCTCTGCCAGTGCCCTTGTGATAGTCGATGCAGCAAGTGCTGATTTGAGTTCCTGGCCCACGTGATTTACAACCGACGGGCATGGCAGCCAGCAGCCCACACCGTAAGAAAGTCAAGCACTTTCACGAGACTGGCCATCTTCACGAA
>CAYLRE010000190.1:0-9404 GCA_964385715.1 uncultured Planctomycetaceae bacterium | reverse complement strand
GCGGAGCTTTGCCATCACGCGACCGACGAACGGATCGACATTGCCTTGCAGCCCGTCCTGAAGCAGACTGCGGGCCTGCGAAAACTTCTTAGGGTTAGGAACAAAACTCGTTAGGTTCGGCCAGTTGGCCACGTAGAACGGTTTCTTTGCCTTGGCGTGTCGCTCGATGAAGTCGAGTGTTCGACGCTGGGCCTCGGCGTCCATCTTCATGTACGTGTCGTGGCTATTGTCTCCCCACTGACGCGTCGGGCCACCCTTGGTCCCTTCCACGACCATCGCCCAGCCTTTAGTGATGAACGTATCGTCCAGCTTGTACGGATTCTTGGGCAACATCTCTTCGTGCAGGCCAATCGTGGCATTCGCTCCTTCACCAACCTTGGTCCAGAGGGACAGGATCTGGTTGTAGCCCGTGAAGAAGGCCTCGTCGAAACCTTGTTTGTGGGCGTAGCTCTCCTCGATGTCGCCAAGATGCCACTTGCCGTGAAACGCGGTCGCGTAGCCCGCCTTGGAAAGCACTTCGGCCATGGTCACTTCGGTGCTGCGTAGTCCGTGCATCTCGCGGAGCATGCCAATGTTGTACATGGCATTACGAATCGGATGCCGACCGGTCATACAGGCGGCGCGACTCGGCGTACAACCGACTTCGGTATACATCCGCGTGAAGAGAATTCCTTCGCGGGCCATGCGATTCAGGTGGGGTGTTTCCAGCCCGCGCACTTTTTGGATGGCTGGAATGCCGACATCGCCAAAGGCAGTATCGTCCCACATGATATGAACGATATTCGGCGGCGTGCCGAACTTCTTCCGTAGCGCCGAGAGCCTTTCATCGAGATCCTTATCTTCGGCCGCCCAACGCTTGCCATTCTGGGCCTCTAGAATGTAGTACTCGGCGTCGTGGACAACATCTGCTTGCGCGAACACGGACATCGGATTCAGCATTGCCAACGCAACCGCCACGCATAGTGTCGAGATAAATAATTTGCGTTTCATGACTTGCCTGCCTGTGATTGGAGAGTTATCCGCGAAATGGGAACACCCGAACGACGACTTACACACAGCTTTATTTCTTCAACTGCGACATTTCGAACACCTTGACCACGGCCTTGGTTTCAGGACGAAGATTCTCAATGCCCTCATAGACTTTGCCGTAGGTTGGTTTTCTGTCGGGGTACTTCATCTTCATCATCAGGTGGCGTTTCACCATCGCGGCGAATTGCCCGCCAGCCCACGGTCCGTACTTGATCGACTCTTCTGGTCGTTCTTCGCGAGGGTCACGATAAAGATCGAAGATCGGCGCCCCGATCGGATTTTCGCCCGGCGGGACCATATGCATCTTGTACTTGTTCTTGACGACCGACTTGAGCGTCGGCCCTTCATAGATATGAACATAGTCGCGGCGGCCGTGGGTTTCTCCCAGCAGGAACACCCCACTCTGATCGACGCCATCGATAATTCGATCGCGCGGAACTCGGTCGAGAGCGCCAGCCAATCGCGCGAAGGTCGTGAACAGATCGCTAACGTGAATGATGTCTTCCGCACTGCTGCCCGGCTCAATCATCCCCCGCCACCTCATGTAGGCGTTAACGCGGACGCCCCCTTCCAGGTGATCCGTCTTACCACCGCGATAGATACGATCCGAGGCCCCTGTTGGGCCGAGATACTGCATGAAGGGGCCGTTGTCGCCCATTACGACGATGATCGTGTTCTCGCCCAGGCCAAGGCGGTCGACTTCTTCGACGATGTCACCAATCCACTCGTCAACCTCGACGATACTCTCGGCGATGGTGCCGCCATTGAGCGTCTTGAATTCCTTGATGTCGGTTCGCGTGAACGTGAGTGGGAACAGCGGCCAGTAATTGAGGAAGAACGGCTCACCCCGCTTCGCCAGCGTTCGCAACTGCTCTAATGCATGAGCCTGGTAACGCTCGTTCATCTCCCGGTACTTCTTCTGCGACCACTTCTCGCCAGCCTTGAGATCGACTTCAAAGAGCTTTCCGTCGCGGAGTTCAACGCCGGTTACCATGTCGCTCGGATTGGCAACAAACGCCTTGTCAAGCGTGAAGGTCTGGGCCGCTCCGGCCGGATCGACGCCGCGAATGATGTCCGCGTCTTCCGTATCCCCATGCATGATGGCCAACTGCCCCTGCTGATGAATCGGAAACTCAGCGTGCATGAAACCTTGATTGCTGGCGTACGCCTGGGCGATGTCACCCATGTGCCACTTCCCGACGTGCGACGTATAGTAGCCGGTGTCGCCAAGGATTTCGGCAAGCGTGACCTCTTCCGCAGCGAGCCCCTCTCCCGCGATCGTCGCCTTGGCTTCGCTCAATCCGGTTCGCACCGCGTAGCGGCCAGTCATCATGGCGACGCGTGTCGGCGTGCAAGAAGGCTCGGAGTACATGCGCTGAAAGGCCATTCCCTGCCGGGCCAAAGCGTCGATATTCGGCGTTTTGTAGCCACGCACGACACTCAAGTTCGGCATGCCGATTTCACCGAAGCCTAAGTCGTCGAGCAGGATATAAATGATGTTCGGTGGTCGCCCTGCGTTCCGTTTAAGAAACCCCTGCAGCCGCTGCTCAATCTTTGCATCATCCGCCGCCCAACGCTCGCCGTTTTGGGCTGCCAGAATTTGGTGCTCCGCGTCGTGAATGATTGGCCCTGCCGGCAGCGCAATGGCCGGCTGCGCCGCGACCGGTGATGTCGCGGCCATCATGAAGATGGTGACCACGACCTGACGAAGCGATGACAAACGAAGGGCAGAAGGACAGATCGCTGACACCAAAGAACGACAACCCATGACAAGACTCCCCGGCGCATTCGCGCCGACTGACGAGGGTAAGTTGTGAGCAAGACTTTGCCGCGTGACCTGCGCCCAAATCGAATTGACGGAGCGCCGCCTCTAGCCCCTCATGGACCCGGCACCGCCGCTCGAGCGCGGACGTGTCCTTCCACTATACGGCGCTAGCGCGAGAATCGCCACCGACTGACTGCTGTTTCAACAGTCCGCCGGCGGACCCAGGCGTGCAAATTCGCTGCATACCAGCACAGCGGCACCAAACGGGACTAACTAGAACGTCCCTGTCCGGATCACTTCACCGCGCGCAATACTTCGGGTTTTCGATAGCCGCCAGGAACGCTAAACGGCTGAACCGACTCGTCGTCGCCAAACCACGACGCCAAGTCCGCACAGAGCCAGCATGCCCATCGCATAGGTCGAAGGCTCGGGCACGGCCGCCGTATGCTCGATTGGCGACTGACGAATCGTGAAGGACGAAATACCGTTGGGCACGTCGATGTGGAAAATGAAGTAGCCGGCGAACGAACCGTGCGGCATAAATCCATCACTGGCGATGATGTCATCCTCAAACACATCAACGGTCGAGAATCCGGGGCCCGGGTTGAAGTCGACCGGCGAATCGAAATCGGGACTATCAAAATCGAGCCCGTCACCTGGAGCCGACTTAACGAATCCAGCCCCTTCGCCAAACCCCAGTTCGATGTGATACCCGTCCCAGAGCAGGCCGGTACCGTTGTAGACACCTTCGCGAACGCGATACTCGGTTGTGCCGGCGTTATCGCTCACGTCGAACACCAGGTCGACCGGGCCAATGGCAAAGTAATCTTTTTGCGTGACCCAGATTTCGTTGGGCGAGTCACCGATATGGTTGTCGTTGCCAGGCGCGACAGGCGGATCGAAAGCCGTGCCGGCAAGCGAGGCGACGCCGGAGAACCAAGTGACGCCCGTCACTTCACCAGCATGAGCGACGCTGGTCGTGAAGATGGCCAAGGAAGCGACGACGCTGGCGATGATTCGATGCGAGATAGTCATTTGTCTTATCCTTTATGTGAGCGAATTATTCGAGGTTGCCTTGAAATCTGATCGGAAGAGCGAGTCGCTCTAGGCCAACGGACGGCGTCGTCGGGCAACGAGACCAAGGCCGGCCAACGCGAACGCAGCCAACGCGTAGGTGCTCGGCTCGGGAACCGCGGCCGTCTGCTCGATCGGCGACTGGCGAATCGTGAAGGAAGTGATTCCGTCGGGGACATCTACGTGAAAGACAAAGTCACCAGCGTAGTCGAGGTGATTCATCACGCCGCCGCCAGCGATGATGTCATCTTCGGTAACGGAGACGGACGGAAAGAAGCCAGGCAGCGGATCGAAGAAGGCAGGCGAATCGAAATCGGGCGCATCGAAGTCGAGTCCGTCGCCGGAAGTGGACTTTACAAAACCGGCACCTTGCCCGAACCCGAGCTCGATGTGGTAGCCAGACCAGGTAAGCCCGGTATTGTTCTGCACGCCTTCAATGACGGCATATTCCGTGGTGCCAGCGCTGTCGACCACATCGAACACTAGATCGACGGGACCGATGGCAGTGTAGTCCTTTTGCAACACAAAGATCTCGTTGGGCGAGGGACCGACAATGTTATCGACACCAGGCGACGGAATGGGGCCGATGAACTCACCGGCGACGGAAGCGACGCCGGAGAACCAGTTAATGGCCGTGATCTGACCAGCCGAAGCGACGCTCGCGGCGAACAGGACCGAAGTGGCGACGATGGACGTGATGGTTCGATGCGTAGTGGTCATTGGTTGTATTCCTTAATTGAAATTGCAAATTCGAAATTGTGCGATGAGAACTGAAAGATTGCGTCAGCCTATCGTTCGACACGACGATCGTCGCTTGCGGCGGAAAGCTAATCCCAGTGTGACCAGGCCCAACGTACCCAGGACGAATGTCGAGGGCTCCGGCACCGGATCGAACGACGACTGCACGCGGAAGAAGAGGTCACCCGAGGTCGGTCCGTCGCCAAGGTCGCCCGTCTGACGGTAGTGCTGGCCGCCGGTATGCACGTTGCCGTAGGCTGTCACAAACTCGCTGTAGACGAGATTGCTGAAGTCGCCCGACGTGGCGGCACTGGCCGTGTTCGCCAGAATGTAGTGGTACGTCGTGCTCTTAGAGAGCAAGGGTCCAGAGAAGAACCAGAACACATCGGTCGTCGGCGCGGCTGCCTCCAGGTCAACCGTGTTCGTCGACACGTCAATCAGATTACCAATCGCGGCGCCGTTGACGCTGCCATCGGGATTGATTCCAAAGTTATCGTAAACGTGCAGGTAGACGGCCGTGCGATCGGACGGCGAGCCCCCAGTCGGGTCACCAGTTCGCAGGCCAACAAAGTCAAGATTCACAAACGGCGGGATCGAACCGTCCGGTAGATCGGCCCCAATGTTCAAGGTCAATCCTTGCCCCCAGACCGGATCGGCCGTCGACGGCGCGGTCGACTGGGTTGTCGTCAGTACGACTGCCTCTGCCGCAGCCGGCGCCAGAGCTACGACTACTGTCAGAATCGCACCAAGTCCCGAATGAGAAAAGAAACGCCTATCCGCCGAACTCACCGCTGAAGTCATCATGAGAAAACCCTTTCGCCTAGAGGTGTACGAAACGCGTTTGAGTGGCCCACAACGCAATGCGGATGCAAGCCGAATGGATTCGCAATAGACGGCCGAGGAACGTGGCACGCAAGAAAGGAGACGCCGGACGATGATGTACTCTGCCACGCATCGCCGCCTGCCGGCGCCGCCCGGATAGTAGCACCCCCTCCACGGCGTGGCAAGAAAAATCTGGTGCCAAAAACGGCTATTTTTCGTCCGATTTTGCGACCGCCCCGCCTCGCCAAGTTGTGGCGGCCGTTCGCATTGATCCAAGCGTGCAAACGCCGGTAGCATAGGGGTTCGCGCGGCGAATGGCTTGAACGCCACATACAATATTTTCCCCACGAATCGTCGAACCGAATCCCGCCTGCAACAAGCCCGAAACAACGGCGATACGCACTTTGCGACTCCTACAACAAATTATTGCGATCCTCTCTCTGATCATTCTCTCCATTGCCGGAAGACTCGTCTTTGCTGCACTCTTGGTGCTGGTGATTTCGAAAATGACGAACGTAGATTGGATTCCGGCATTGTTCCTCAGCCTGATTGGCGTGAGCCTACTCGGCTCGATCGTCGACTCGCGACTCGAAGCACGCCGCCTCCAGCGCCGCCGCGAGACGCAAGCGGCCTGGCGAGAAAGAACCATGCAGACCGCAGAGAGCAAGTCCGACCCGATCACAACAAAATCATGAGCCTACGACTCCCTCTTACCACGCAGCTGACGGTACTCGCCGCCCAGCTAGTCTGCGGCACCGCGCCAACAACCTGCGCCGCGGCCGAGCCGCCGGCACTCAAAGGGACCGTCATCGTCGCTGGCATTGCGATCGACACCGCCACACCGCCGGCGCCGCTCGTCACGAACCGCGAACTTGGCCTGGTGACAACACCCGCCGTCGATGGTCACATCGTCCACACCGCCAAGACCCATCTCTACGAGACGCGGGCCACGATCACGCCCAAGGGCGACTATTTGTTAATGTTCCCGGAAGGGGAGCACTACGGTGGCAAGCTCAACAAAGGCAAGGTTAACCGCATGGTCGCCTATCGCTCCCGCGACAAAGGCAAGAACTGGACCGGACCGAAGGTCGCCTTCGACATCGATTACAACCAACACGGTTTCATTCCGCTGATCCCGCGCGGCAGCAAACGACTCTACGCCTTCGGCACGCAGCCGATCCCGAGCCTGCGCGAAGGCCGCGAGAACTGCCCGATTGGATTTCGCTATTCCGACGACGACGGCCGCAACTGGTCGAAGGTCACTCTCATCCGCCCGCAAAACGATCCAAACTTCAAAGGCATGTCGGTGATGCGGATGTGCGAAACCGACGAGGGCACCTGGCTTCTCGGCTCTCATGAAGCGGACTGGACCACCAGCCCGCTAACCACGCGACAGTACGTGCTGCGGAGCGAAGACCGCGGTAAGACCTGGAACGTTGTGCCGGGTGCGCGCCCTGGCGGCTGGAACGTACATGGTTACTGGCGGATGGACGAAGGTCGGCCGATCAACCTCGGCGGCGGTCACGTGATGCTGCTGATTCGCACGCCGACCGGTTGGCTGTGGGGTTCATGGAGTGATGACGACGGCAAGACGTGGACCAAGCCAAAGCCGACATCGCTGGTCCACCCCGATGCGCCACCGATGTTGTTCAAACACCCCGACGGCAAGACGCTGATCGCGCTGCACCACAACCGGCACTCCGGCGGCCACTTTGTGCCGGCCGACCGGAGTGAAACGTGGGTCTCGCTTTCACGCGACCGCGGCCACACTTGGAGCAAACCGCGGTTCCTCTTGGCCAACGCCCTGGCACCCACGGAGGAAAAGCAGTTCTTCAACCACCAATGCTCCTACTTCGACGCCTTCGCCGACGGTGAGACACTGCACCTCTTCTTCCCACACCAATGGAAACGCGCACTGCACCTGACGATTGATGCGGCCGATTTAGAGAAGCTGCCGACGAAGGGGGAGTTGGAAGCGGCGGCGGGCAGCACACATTGAAGCGAGTCCTAGCGCACCGCGGCAGACATACCCCACGCCCTCTGAGACCAGACAACTACTCGCCCACCCCAAACTGCCCGACCACGAACTGGGCATTGGCCGTCACCTCAACGGTCGTCACATGCGATAGGCTAAGCTGTTCCAGTGCCGCGGTCGAACGGCTCCTGCGTTTGGTCTTCGCGTATCCATACTCCTCGTCGCTATCCACGAAGTCCGTCACCTCCGTTCGAGTCCCTAGCCCGCTGACTTTGTAGGAGAGGCGATGCACGCTGACCAAGGGCGTCCCCAAGGCGTCGGCGATCGTACGTGCCGTTTGCTTGGCCGCCTCGACCGACTGGCAAATCAGCTCAAGTCGGGTTCGCTCCAGATCCGGGTACTCCCACGAGACCGACCTTAGCTTGACATTCTTCTGCGATGAGATGGCCGTCATCACACGCCCAAGCGTTTCGATCTCCTGGCATTCAACCCGCAACTCGTAGCTCGCCGAAGATGACTTCAGCAGCAATCCGCTCTCGACGTTGGTCGAGACATTGAACAGGTGGATATGCTCCTCGTCGATGCCCACTTCACGGAGTGCCGCCACGCAATTGGCAACCTCGGCCGCCTTCCTGAAGGCCTCGTTCCCCGTCACAAACGACTGCCCGCGGATTTGTATTTCCAGCGTTGCACCGGTTGCCTGCAAAACTCGAGTCGCCGTCCCTTGAACCGAAATCAAATGCTGTTCTTTCATCGTGACACGACCCACCTTATCGGTGCTCTCTTTCAGATGACGCGTTTGCAATAACGCGAGACTCACCGGAACCAACCGCGAGCCCCGGCCCGACGACTTGCTAGCATACCACGATCGTGCGGGGTTGTCACAAACGCCTTCTATTGGAGGTAACGCAATAATCTGCCATCCGTCTCGTCCGCATGCACATCGCGCCCGCCGAATCGACCCGACAGTTCAGCCCTCGTACCAGTCGTCGCCGCACCACGGGCATTGCCGTGCTCGCGGCGTGCGAACGACGTGCAGGCACGCGGGGCAGCGATTCACCAGCTCTTCACCACCACACTCGGCCAATACGCGGTCTCGGACTCGCCGTCGAAAAGCATCGACTCCATCGGCGGCGCCGCCACCAGCGCCGGGCCATCTCCTCGCTGCCAGCGGCATCAGCCTTCTGCTTCGCCCGCACGACACGGTTGACGATCCGTTCCTCGTCGGTCAACAGCTCCCCGCAGCGTGTCCACACGTAGTCTGTCAGCGTTTGTTCTTCGTCGTATCTCATTGGATAGGACTAGACACGCAAACCAGAAATAAGAATCGCCGCCCGCTAGAAATCACCCCAGCGGCAAATCCAATTCGCCAATTATCTCCGGGGCTACGCTGAGTTCGGCCAGGCGAACGTACTCCTCGCCACCTTCCCGCTCTTCAAAAATGCCGACCACGAACCGGGGATGCATCGGCAATCCCTCAAACTCGTCTACCCCACGGCGTGCCTTTGCTGTCACACTAAGGCAAACACGGGCGATGGCCTGCTTATGACCTTCCATGATCTCTTCCCACACATCGTCATCGTGCTCGCCCTCAAACAAATCGTACATATCCGACAACGCGTCGGGCGTGTCGACAACGTCAAACTTCCAATTGGGGGGCGTCCAACGATCGTATTTCGGCTCCGCGCTGGCGAAATTCTCCTCGCTGTCCATGGCAAGACAAGGGCAGCCGAGCATGGTGTAGTCGCAGTAAAACAACCAAAAGGCAGCCGCATAGAACTGCTCGGTTGGATGCGCCTTCAACTGGGCTGCGATGAGCCCGGGCGCCACGCGATCCCACTCTTCTTCGATCCGCTTCAGCGGCTCTTCAAACCATTCCATACTGGTCACCTCTGAGTAAATCAATCTGCAAACGACCTACCGCGCGATTCGGACGCAACGGCATCCCTAGCCGCAGGCGAGCTTGCCCGGCAGCGCTTTGCCCGGCAGCGCTGGACGAAT
>CAYLRE010000189.1:0-9507 GCA_964385715.1 uncultured Planctomycetaceae bacterium | reverse complement strand
CTGGAATAGCACCCACGAACGCCTTACCGCCAAGATGTACCAAAGCGGCCAAGATCAGGCCAAAATCATGGCCCTAATGGATGAAATGGACCAACTGCGTCGTCAGGCAATCTGCCTTAGCGAAGAACTATTGCGAGCGGTGTAGAGACGGCCCGGCACCCACGCCTCTAATTCTGGGCAACCATGCCGCGAATCGCGCCGAGGACGTCCTCGTCGCTGGGATACTCGGCCGGCAGAACCTGCCTTAGAGGAATTGGCACTTCATCCATGCGATAGGCCGTCCCCGGCAGGTGCACCCCATACACGGCCGTGGTAAAACGGACCGTCGGTGCTATCGCTGAGGCCACTGTCGGGTGGTCAAGCACAATCGTCGGAATCTCGTTCAAGCGGGCTCGCGCCGCCCGTGAGAAATCTTCTACCCCTTCGCTCCCAACCAACAGACAGGCATCGACCTCACCCGACTCCAGCATCTCATTCGCGGAGTACTCACCCGGGTTGTATCTTGGGAATTGCCGACTCAGATTCACGCTAAACGGATACCCGGTGGTCCAGCAGAGAACATTGTCCGCTCCGGTTACGTCTCCCATCATTCGCATTCGCCGGGCGTGAAATCTGGTATGGGCGTTGAGGTCTCGCACCAGTCGCAACAGTCCTTCGACGACACGATGTCCCAGGCCGGTATGGGCCAGGCCAAGGCCAAAGAAGAACACGCCGCACTTGCACGAACGAAGTTGGTCAGCGAGTCTGGCAACCGCGTCGTACGGCAGACCGGCGATGTCTGCTTCTGCAATCGGCAGCCCCTGTACCAGAGACCGAAGGGCCCAGATCAGTTCGAATTCCTGACCACTGGGAACCTGAATGAACTCGTCGGCGAGTTCCGCACTGTCAGTGCGTTCTGAATCGATCACGATCACGTGACGATCGCTCCTTCCCCGGGGAACGAATTGCCCTTTGGCATCGACCGAATACCGCTCGAAATGCCGAGGATGGGTATTTACGGGATCGACTCCCCAGAACACAACGAGGTCGGCCCGGTTCTTGATCTCACCAAGCGTGCAGGTCGACTCACCTACTTCTTGAATCGCCATAATCGAAGGAGCGTGACAACGGGAGGCGGTCGTATCGATGTTGGCGTCGAGCTTGTCGGCAAGAATCGCGGCGGCTCGCTGCCCCGACGTGCTGCTGCGTGAGAGCCCGTAAATGAGTGGCCACTTCGCCTGAGCCAGGATCTCCGCCGCACGCTCGATGCCCGCCTCAAGCGTTGCTTCCCTCCCTTCAATCTCACAAGTCGGCGGATGCTCCGTGTGCTGATTGAGAAACCAGTCTTCGGCCAAATGGCACGCACCCGCGGCCGCTGTGATGCGTCCATCCTTGACGGTCATCCGCAAGTCGTCACAGACGCACCCACAGACGGTGCAGGCGACATCTTCAAATACGGCCATCAACTCGCTCCACAAAGACGCAACTCTTGGTCAACGACTATTTTCGGCTGCGAAGCCCGCCTGACTCAAGGGGCAAGAACATGCAGGAAAGAGAGCCCGCGGTGCCTGCCGTACCAAGGGGAACGAGCCCCTCAGTCGGGTGAACGTGCGGCGGCGAGGACACTACCGGCTCTTTATCTTTGGCCTAGAGCCAACGATCGAGGCACGGGGAAAGGCGTTACGGAGCTTCTGGATTTGCTCCTGCGCCAAAGGCGTATCAGCGATCCATATCCACCCTAAATTCCTGAGCGACAGCAGAGGAGAAATATCGGTAACTTCTGTCCCGATGATGTTCAGCGATCTCAATGCGGACAGCTGTGCCAGAGGGGCGAGGTCGGTAATATCCGTATCGTAGACGTGCAATTCCTCCAGGTTACTCAGTCCGGCAAGCGCCGACAGATCGGACACCTTGGTGTTCATAAAACGGAGATTCTGCAGCTCTTTCAGTCCCTTAAGTGGCAACAGATCGGTCACTTCCGTCGAATGAAACCACAAGTACTCAAGTTTCGTAGCTCCCGCGATGGGCGAGAGATCCGAAATCGGCGTCCCGTCAGCGATCAAGAGAGTCAGATCTTGCAACTCTGTCAGCGGGCTCAGGTCATCAACCTTCGTGTTAGCGATCGACAATCTCCTCAACCTGCGACAATGTGCGAGCGGACGAAGATCGTCGACCGGAGTGTCGTCGCAGCTGACGACCTCCAACCCGCTCAAGCGACTTAACGGTCTAAGGTCATTAATCGACGTCCCGTGTACATCGACCGATTCGAGCCGGTGCAATTCGGCCAGCGGTGTGAAGTCTTCTACTGGCAATCCATGGATGTCGAGTCGCTCTAGCTTAGGAAACTTCGTAAGTAGCGTCAGATCGCTCACTTTGGTCCCGGAGATATCGAGGGACTTCAGGTTCGCAAAAACCAACAGCAGCGAAAGATCGTCGAAGTCTCCAGCCGGAATGATCACCCGCCGAACGGGCGCATCGACCCAGGGCCCCATCATCCGCTCCCACCACGTTCGCGTTTCGCGGGTCTCCAGCTTTACGGATCCCCCGAGGCTGCGAACCCACTCCCGCGTGGCGAGATTCCGTTTCGCCTCACGCTGCTTCCAAGTAATCCAGCCAAACAGACAAGCAGCGAGCGTTACGAGCACTAGAAGTGTTCGCAATCGAAACTGAAACCACCGTTTTGGGGACCGCCTGGTCATGATGCCGAGCTCCCAGTCCTCCTCCGAACAGCCAAAAGAAGCTCGCTAGTTCGGCGTGTTGAGTAGCAGGCCTTCAATCTGGAGCGTGGCCTGCCAAAGATTGTGCAGCGCTTCAATATAGGCCAGATCGGTCTGGAAGTAAGTTCGTTGCGAGGTGAGCATAACCAGATATCCCGTTTCCCCCGCCCGGTAAGCTCGACTGGCGAGCTCCAGTGATTCCTTAGCACGGGGACGAATATCGTTAACGTACTTATCGACCTCAAAGCGAGAGTCCGCATAGCGACGATAGACCGTGGCCAGCCTCCGCTCAAGATCACGTTCGACCTGCTCGATGTTTCGCTGCGCGGCCGTGATTTCGGCATCCGCTTTGGCAATTGCGCCCTGGTTGCGATCGAAGATCATCAGCGGCACCCCAACCTGCAGGCCGGAGATCGTTTCGTCAGCCGCATCGTTATGCTGCACGCTCGCCTGGACGGTAACATCCGGAACCCTTTGTGCGAGGGCCCGCGCCATTTCGCTTTGTGCTCGCTGTAAGTCCGCGTGGGCGACCGCCAGCTCGGGACTATCTCGGTGCACCTTAGCGAGCGAGTCTTCCCAGCTCACGATCTGCTTGGCCAAATCGATGTCGCCCTCGAGTCGGCGCATCTCCAAGTGGGAAATTCCAAGCACGGCCGAAAGCCTTCGCCAAGCGGCAACGTGAGCGTTGCGCGCCTTCTGCACACGAATCTTATTTGACTCCCACTCCACCTGAGCTTGCAATACATCGATGCGGCTGGTCTCCATTGCCGCGACCAGGTCGCCCGCAATCTTGGCGGTTGCCTCGGAAACCTGTGTCAGCTCTTCCGTGACTTCCACTCGCCGCTGAGCAATTAGTACATCGTAGTAGCCAAGCCGAACATCGGTCAGCACGCGCTGCGTCCAGACAGCCCATTCCTGCTCCGCGACCAACACCTGTTGATCGGCAACAGCCTGAGCGTATTGCAACTTGTGACCAGTGATAAAGCGATTGCCGACGAACACACCCTGCCGCCCGGCCTGGCCAGCTTCGCCGACATCATTCGCCAGATAGCCGAAATTTGGATTTGGCCGTAGTCCCGCTTGCCAACGGTGTCCTCGCGCTGCTTCAATGCGAGCCAAGGCGGCCGCGATGGCGGGATTGTTCTCCATCGCCATCTGTTCCAGCTGAGGGAGCCTCCACGTCGGCCCCGGAAGCTCGCGAGCAGAGCGACCGATCTCTTCAGGCATCGTGAGCCCAACCAGCGCGATCCCCGGCGTCTGAGTTCTTTCGCTGGGAATTCTCAATGGAGGTGCAGACGCGACCGCCGGCAGCGACGAGCTTGGCACCAAATACAAGGTGTCAGCCGCCTCCTGCGTTTCATGATCACTCGCTGGCGGCTGCGCGAAGGCAGACGCAGCTATCATCGTCGACACCAGCAGAGCCGGCGTCAGAACGCGGTGAATGCGCATCGAGATTCCGCAATTGTTGCGTCGCGGTGATGCTCGGCCCTCCACCAAACACCGATGTGCGACACAAAGAAAAGGCTACTCCCTCAAGATCGACACCCTGTAAGGGCGATCTTGAAGTGGAAGTCCAATGCCAGCTGTTTCACTGCTGGTGCGCCGACTGCTAAGATTGCTGTGCTGTCGCATTGGGCGCGAAATTCATTTCCCGGCTCCCCCTAGTCTTTCTACTTGAACTCCGACCATGCAATTCATCATCACCGCCGTCGGCCCCGACAATCGTGGGCTAGCCGATCCGATCGTTCATCACGTCACTGCTAGCGGCGCGAACATCAGTGAAATCCAGATGTTCGACCACGATGAAGAGTCGGTGTTTGCGATGTACCTGCGGATTGAACTAGCCGGGCAGACACCGACGGAACTTCGCGCGGCCATGGCAGAGATTGGCGAGAAAACCAAACTCTCGATTCGCGTCTGGTCGCCGGAAGAACATGGCGAACGTCCCCGTCTGGCGATCCTGGCAACCTACCGGCCCGAGACCGCGCAAGCCTTGCTCACCGCGATTCGCGACGAGAAAGTCGCCGCGGAACCGACGATCATGATTGGCAATCGAGAAAACTGCCGCTCGGTGGCCGACGAATTCGACGTCCCCTGGTTCAACATTGGCGACGACAAAGGGAATCCCGACGACGACCGCTTGATCGAACTATTCGACCAGCACGAGATCGACTATGTCGTCATGGCCCGATACATGCGAGTTCTGCCGCCGGCCACCTGTTGGAAGTACGCCGGCGGGCGAATTATCAATCTGCACCACGGGCTGCTGCCTAGCTTCCCAGGCATTCGGCCCTACGCCGAGGCGTACGCATGTCGCATGCTAACGTATGGAGCCACCTGTCACTTCATCGTGCCGGAGCTCGACGCGGGAAATCAGATCATCTATCAGTCGACGTACACCGTGCCGCCTGGCATGTCGCTGGAAGAAGTAACACGCCGCGGCCATGAAGAGAACGAGCCACATTGTCTGGTCGAAGGGGTCCGCCGGGTCGTTAACCGCGAAGTGCAGCTGCACTTTCATCGTGTTGTAGCAGGGCATCGTGTTGTAGCAGGGCATCGTGTTGTAGCAGGGCATCGTGTTGTGGCAGGGCACAAGAACGAACGATAACGCCTAGACCTGCTGCAGCGTCGCAGTTACTTCCTCTTTGGCGGCACCTTCAGCGACCTTGATGAAGATGTTCCCGTCTTCAATTCGGGTCTCGTACTTCTCAACATCGCGCCCGGCGGGGCGAATACTACAACCCGTGCAGACGTCGAACGTCCAGGAGTGCAGCGGGCAGGTGACCACGCCGTTCTCGAAGGAACCTTCTGCGAGCGGGGCGCCGGCGTGCGGACAGGCACTGTCGATTGCCATTACCTTGCCATCGACGCGGAATAAGGCGTACTCGTTACCGGCGACCTCGACCGTAAGTCCCTCGCCGTTCTTGAGCTGCTCGTCATTAGCGGCAATGGCGAACCCGTCGGACCGCACCGGCGAAGTATCCGCGTCACCTCCATTAGCATCCGCGTCCTCGCCTTCTTCAATTCGCGCGAATAGCCGCCGCAGTCCGGCACAGCTAGGACAATAGACGGGCGGATCTTCGCCCAAGTGGTGGTAGTCGCAGCCGTCGCAAATCCAGGTTGGCGGAGTGTACTCGTCGTCGCCCACTTTGGACGCTTCTTCCTCAATCAACTTTTCTCGCCAGTAGGCACTAAAGGTCTGCCCGGGACGATGCTTGGTGTAGTACTCCTGCACCACCTCTTCCACCAGCTGCGGAAGTTGGTCGGCGTCAACGCCCAAACGGTAAGGCTTGCCGAGATGAACTTCCCCTGCGATTCCTCCACCGAGATAGACGTCGAAGCCTTCCTTCGTTCCGATCAGTCGCCGCACGCGAACGCCTTTGAGCCCGATGTCGGCAGTGAAGTGCTGTGCACAACTCGAGGGGCAACCACTCATGTGGATGCGAATGCCGTGCAACATGAGAGCCCGCTGTCGCAGCTTATCGATAAGCTGCAACATTTGCCCCTTCGTTTCGGTCACGGCGATGTTGCAAAATTGTTTGCCGGTGCAAGCGACGGTGTTCAAGAGCAGCGAATCGGCATGTACACTCAAGCCCAGCGCCGCCGCCCCCGTCGCCGCCGCATCCTTAAAGCCAGACGGAATGCCTGTCAGGATGACGCCTTGCTCGAGCGTCATCCGCATTCCGCCGTCGCCCCACTTCTTGGCCAACAGCGAAAGGCCTTCTAGCTGCTCCCACGACAATCGCCCAACCGGAACGCAAAGTCCCATCGACCACAATTGTGGATCCTTTTGCCGAATCCAACCGACAAGTTCATCGTGGCCCGTCGGCGGAGGAGGGGGGCTCGAACAGGCACGCAGCACAAAGGGCAGATGTTCGCTTAGGTAGTCGAGAACGCCGTCAACGCCAATCTCTTCCAGCAGGAAGCGAAAGCGGGCCCGATTCCGTTTTTCGCGCGAACCACGTTCGCGATACAGATCAAAGATGGCTCGCGTTACGTCCACCACCTGATCGGCCGCCACCAAGACCGGCAAGTGCTCTGCCAGGCGTGGGTTCTGCCCTTCGGTTCCGCCGATCAACATCTGAAACATCACACCGGCGTCTGGCGTCTCGCAGGCCAAGAAGCTGATGTCCTGGCTCCAATAGTGAGCGCCATGTTCGGCCCGACCGTTAATCGCCACATTCAGCTTTCGCGGCAAATCCGAATACTCGCGACTGTCGATGAACAACACGGTCAGATCGTCGCAAAGATCCCGGGTGTCGATCAATTCGATTGGATCGACTCCTGAAAGCGGATGGCCAAACACATTGCGAACGTTGTCATGCCCGGTCTGCTTTGTGGTGAGCCCACAGGCCTCCAGTCGAGCGAGCGCCTTCGGAACGTTCGTGATGCTCAGCCCCTGCACCTGCACACAGCCGCGGGTCGTGACGTCGACGATACCGTATCCGTATTCGTAGGCGATGTACGCGACCTCCTTCACTTGAGCCGCTGTCAGTACGCAGCCCGGCATACGAACCCGCAACATGTAGGTGCCGGCCCCGTCTCGCTTGCGATAAAAAACGCCGTGCCACTTCATTCGCTCGAGGTCGTCGTTGGCGATTGACTTCATCGGCGTATCGTCGGCCGCGTAGCGCTCGATATCCGACCAGACGTCCAGACCGTGCTTTTCGCTTTTCCAGGCTTCAATCTTGTTCATAAGCTTCTTTCGAATCGGCAAACTTCACCGGGTGCCACTGATCCTCCCAAAGTCGTGCGGCACTCCGTGACGCAAACGCGAAGTGTCGAATGATTGTGATACCTATATTGATCGTGTCCCTCGCTCACGCTTCGGGCTAAGTGTGCTGGATCACCAACATCGTGTTACGTTATCTCTCCATTCACCGCGGCTCGGCAGGAGCCTCGCCCTCCCGATGCGACTAATGACTTACCTCGTGACTAGAGAGCGGTCGAATGGATACGGCGCAATCTTTGTACGATGGTTGCCGGGAATAGGGATCGAAATGGGCGTGGGTCAACTGATTCGTTACCTCGTAGTGCATCGCAACAAACACCTGGCCCGGCGGAATCGTTCGCGTTACAAATGCCTTGGCCACAATCCGACCACGCTGCGATTCGACTCGCACGCGGGCGTTTGTGCGAATACCCTCGCGACGGGCGTCGTCCGCGTTGATCTCCACGTACACGCTGCGGGGAGCAAGCTGGCGAAGCACCTTGCTCTTGGCCGTGCGGGTTTGGGTATGCCACTGCGAGGCACTTCCGCGGCCGGTCATGAGCAGATAGGGAAATTTTTTGCTCGGCGGCTCGGGCATCTTCCGCGGCATTTCGAAGATGAACTTGGCGCGGCCATCGGCGTGATAGAACTTGCGATCAGCAAACAGGCGCCGCCCCTGCTCTTGTGTCGTAACATCCGTCGCTGGCTCTGCCGCATCGTCGCCAGATGGCGCCTCCGGTAGCGGCCACTGAATGCCACCGCACTCGTCGATCTGCCGGTAGTCACGAATACCTGTAAAGTCGCAAGGCTGCCCCTTGGAAATCCGCTTAAGGATCTCAAAGGTCGCTGCCGGATCGGTCCACTGCGAAAACATCTCGCCACAGCCCCAGTAGTGGGCCAAGAGCTTGAAGATGCGGAAATCGGACAAAGCCTGGCCCGGCGCGGTGGCCACCTTCTTAAGCAGGCCGATCCGCCGTTCGGAGTTGATGAAGGTCCCTTCCTTCTCGCCCCAGCCGGCCGCCGGCAGGAGCAAGTCGGCTCGCTCCGCCGTTTCGGTTGAACGGTACATGTCCTGCACCACCAGGAAATCGAGCCGCTCCAGAACATCGCGCGCCATGTTCTGATTGATCCACGAATGAAACGGATTTGTGGCAATAACCCACAGCCCTTTGATCTTGCCTCGCAGAATCCCTTCGATGATCCGATCGTACGGAAGACTATTGCGGTCGGGAATTCGCTCTGCCGAAATATTCAACAAGCCTGCAATCTTCTCACGATGTTCGGCGTTCTCAAAGTCGTGTCCACCCAACAGGCCCGTCGTGTTGCTGAACAGTCGCGAACCCATCGCGTTGCACTGCCCGGTGATCGAGTTGGCGCCGGTCCCTGGCCGGCCGATGTTACCCGTCATCAGCGCCAAATTGATAAGACTCTGGGCGGTGCGAACGCCTTCGTAACTCTGGTTGACGCCCATCGTCCACCAGAAGGAGACGCGCCGGCCTTGATGGATCGTCTCGGCCACCCGGTGAAGCTGTTCCTCGTCGATGCCCGTCGCAGCGGCTACTTCGTGCGGAGGGAACTGCCGGACATGCTCGGCGAAGGCGTCAAAGTCATTCGTGTGCTGTTGGATGAATTCCCGATCGATCCAGCCACGTTCGATTAGGATGTTCGCCAGCCCGTAGAACAGCGTGAGATCCGACTTCGGTTCGATCGCCAGGTGCTGCGTCGCCGCCATGGCGGTTTCGGTGCGCCGCGGATCGACGACGATGATTTCAGGATTGTGTGGATTGCGGCTGATCCGTTGCCACATGATCGGATGAGCGATGCAAAGATTCCCACCGACCAGCACAATCACGTCCGACTCTTCAAAGTCGGCGTACGTGTAAGGAGGGGCGTCGAAGCCGAAAGCCTGTTTATAGGCGACCACAGCACTGGCCATGCACTGCCGTGTGTTACCATCGCCATGCAGCATGTTCATGCCGAACTTAGCGACGCTACCGAGGAGGGCCATTTCCTCGGTGGCAATCTGGCCGGTGCTAATGAAGGCCACCGAGTCATCGCCATGCTGTTGCTGGATCGCCTTAAATCGATCGCGGAACGTCG